>CACNYO010000007.1 GCA_902624765.1 uncultured SAR86 cluster bacterium | reverse complement strand
CCACCTAATCACGTTAAATTATCAGATATATATTTAATAATTTCCCTTGAGACTTTCTCTTTCGTAGATTTATTTATTTTCCTTGAATTTTTTTCTGAAATTAAGTGCACTTCATTATCATCAGAATCAAATCCGATATCATCATTTGAAACATCGTTTGCTATGATCAAATCAAGTTCTTTCTCAGAAAGTTTGAGTTTGGCGTTATCAAGAACATTCTCGGTTTCTGCAGCAAACCCAATTACTTTCTTATTTGGATGAGCTTTTTTGACGCTCGCCACAATATCAGGATTTTCTTCTAAGAGAATGTTATTCGCATCAAGTATCTGTTGTTTTTTGATTTTTTGATTTGAAGGATGGGATGGCTTGATGTCACATACAGCAGCGGTTGCGATAAAAATATCTATCTCATCTATCATTTCATTAACTTTGTCGTACATTTGTTTTGCAGTTTCAACGTCATGTCTGAATATTCTTTCAGGGGAAGGTAAATTGACTGGTCCGGATATCAAACTAACAAAAGCTCCTTCATCGCAAGCTGCTTCTGCTAAAGCAAAACCCATTTTTCCTGAACTACGATTTGATATAAACCTCACAGGATCAATCATCTCTCGCGTTGGACCGGCAGTAATAAGAATTTTCTTTCCTGCCAAAAGGCCTTTACTAAAGTTCAAGGAAACTTGTTTAATTATATCTGATGGCTCTGTCATCCTACCTGGGCCTGTATCGCCACAAGCTTGAGTTCCAATATCTGGGCCAATAAAAATAAAGTTTTTTTCTGCAAGAGTGGATATATTGTTTTGTGTCGCACCATCTCTCCACATGGCCTGATTCATTGCTGGAGCAACAAAAATGGGGGCATCAGTAGATAAAGCAACCGCACTAAGAAGATCATCGCCTCTGCCTAAAGCTAATTTTGCAATTGAATCAGCTGTACACGGTGCTATGACAATAATATCTGACCACCTGGCCAATTCTATGTGACCCATTGCAGCTTCAGCCCCAGGGTCAAGAAGATCGGAATGTATTGGATTGCCGGAAAGAGCCTGCATAGTTAAAGGCGTAATAAATTCCTGAGCAGATTTAGTCATCAAAACCCTTACGTCGGAACCAGAGTTTTTAAATAGCCTAACTAGTTCAGCAGATTTATAGGCGGCGATGCCACCTGTCACGCACAAGAGAACTCTTTTATTTATTAGCTGATCCATAATGCGAAATATAACTTAGATAGGTTTTCATAACCATTAGTTTCTGGTATAAATCGTGCCTCAGATTTATAAAAAATATAGTTATGTCTAAAGTTTGTCAGGTAACAGGAAAAAAACCAATGGCAGGGAACAACGTTTCCAAGGCATTAAATAGGACAAAAAGAAGATTTTTACCTAATCTTAATCAACATAAATTTTGGGTTGAATCCGAAAATAAATACGTTTCTCTGACTGTTTCTGCAAAAGGAATGAGAATCATTGATAAGAAAGGAATTGATGAAGTTCTAAAGGATATTAGATCTAGAGGAGAAAAAATATGAGAGAGAAAATTAAATTAGTATCTTCTGCCGGAACAGGACATTTTTACACTACGGATAAAAATAAAACTTCTACTCCAGATAAAATTGAGATGATGAAGTTTGACCCAAAAATTAGAAAAAGAGTTATCTACAAAGAAGAAAAAATTAAATAGTGACTATTTCAGGCTTATACCTGGCCTCTAAATCTCCCCGAAGAAGAAATATTCTTAATCAATTGATGGTTGATTTTGAAGTCCTTGAAATTAATATTGATGAAGATGAAATTCAAGATGAAGGTCCGCAAGATTATCTTGACCGCATAGTTAAATCCAAAGTCAGAGCAGCAGGAAATAAAATACTTAAAGAGGACTTAGCGATAAAGCCTTTTTTGGTGGCTGACACAGTAGTTAGCCATAAAAATAAAATTTTCAGAAAACCAACTACCAAAGATCATGCCCAGAGAATGTTGAAAGAATTGTCAGGAACCACTCACACCGTAACTACAGGAATAGCTTTGGGTCATATTTCTGAATCAAAAGAAATAGATTTTATTCAAAATCATTCTCACACAGTTGTTGAGATGAAATCCTTATCTGAAAATGAGATTGAGAGATATGTCTCAACCGAAGAACCAATGGATAAGGCTGGCGGTTACGGCATTCAAGGGTTAGGAGCTTCTTTTGTTAAAGGTATTGGAGGTTGCTACTTCAACGTTGTCGGGTTACCTATACAAGAAACCTGCTCACTTTTTGATGAATTAAATATCTCTTATTGGTCAAACAAAGATTAATTTTTTATTGATATGATGCCTTAATGGTGATCATAAAATCATTTGTAGCAGCCTTAATCGGTGCACTCCTAGTTCTCTCTTTTGAACCATTTGATTTATGGTATCTAAGTCCAATTTTTTTGGCAGGATTGTGGAGACTACTAGTACTTGAATCTCCAAAAAATACTTTTGTAATTAGTTTTTTCTTTGGTTTGAGCCTTTGGGTGATTGGTGCTGGCTGGGTTGAAAACAGCATAGTTAATTACGGTGGAGCTTCTAAACTTGCTGCCTATACTTTTGTTTTTTTGATAGCAGCTTTTTTGAGCCTATTTCAAGCATCAAGTTTCTTTTTCATGAGTTTATTTCGTCTCAATGATGATTACAGGTTAATTTTATCGTTTCCTGTATTTTACGTTTTTGGTGAGTATTTAAGAGAGTTTTTATTCACTGGATTACCTTGGTTATATATAGGGTATTCAAGCTTAAATAATTTTCTCCTCAATGGTTATATTCCAGTCATAGGTGTATTTGGAATGTCATTTTTGATATGTCTGTTTGCAAGCCTGCTGGGCTCTATGATCTTTTTTCAAAGGTTAAGAAAATCACATTTAATTTTGAGTTTGATGTTTATAAGTTTATTTACTATCAACGGAATTTGGTTATCAACAAAATCCTGGACAGAAAAAACTTCTAGTTTTCAAGCTATTATCGTTCAACCAAATATCGATGTTCTTGAAAAATGGAGTCGAAATGGACAGGTTAAATCAAGGAACTATTTTTCTAAAGTATTCTTTGATGAGCTAATCGATAGAGAAAACTCAAAAGAAAAAATCATATTTTTCTGGCCAGAAGTATCTTTACCTGGCTTATTCTCCAGGTATGAACTCTTTTTAAAGGGACTATCAGGTACTTTGAAAATAGCAAACGCAGGTGCAGTAGTTGGGATGCTTGATGAAAAAAAGGACGAAGGTTATGTGAATTCTTTAAAGGGAATAGGCATTTTAAATGGGAATTATGAGAAGAAACGTCTTGTCCCTTTCGGAGAATATCTACCCCTGGGTGAAGTTTCAGGATATTTATTTAATCTGTTTCAGTTGGACAGACCCAATATCATCAAAGGGGCTAATAACTCTTTTATTTCTGGAGATAACTTCAAAATAGGAAGCAGCATCTGTTATGAGATCTCCTATCAAGATGACGTAGCTTTTCAAGCAAGAAATTCAGATGTTATATTCTCAGCAAGTAACGATAATTGGTTTGGCACTACCATAGGTCCGCATCAGCATCTTCAAATTGCTAGATATAGAGCTGCAGAAAATCAAAAGCCCCTATTGCGAAGTACCTCCACCGGCATATCAGCTGTAATAAATTTCCGCGGACAAGTTATTGAACAGATTCCTACATTCGTTAACTTTAATAATAAAAATGAGGCATATGATGGTCAGATTTTGAAAGCTAAAATCAACTCAAGAAGAGGCTTAACGCCATATAACAAGAATGGAAAATATCCATTTCTCTATCTAATTTTATTTATTTTTATTGCCCAAATTATAAGAAGGTTTATATTTGATAGATGAAAATTATTTCACTGATATCTCTATTTTTGTTATTTTCTTGTTCGACAATGTTGCTAGATAAAAAAAAATATAATTACGAGGAACTTCAAAATGAAAGGTCCTTTATTCATATAGACCTAAACAAGCAAAAATTATACTACCAGGATGGTAATCGAGTTATCGACTTTCCTATCTCATCATCCAGCTACGGTATTGGCAGCGAAGAGAATTCCTTTAAAACTCCCCTCGGACTTCACGAAATTTCTGAAAAAATAGGAGACGATCTGCCTTTGGGAGCTGTAATGAAAGGAAGAGTTTGGAATCAGGAAATAATTGAACCGATTATTGAAAACATCGACATTGAAGAAGACGTTATCACTTCAAGAATTATGTGGCTTGATGGCTTAGAACCAGGGAAAAACAGAGGATCTGGAATAGATTCAAAAGCTAGATATATCTACATTCATGGGACTGCAGAAGAAGGACTTATTGGAAGACCTGCGTCATTGGGCTGCATCCGAATGATTAATAAGGATGTAATAAGGTTATTTGATTTGGTGGATGTAGGAACCAAGGTATTGATTTATTCCCAATCGTAGCCAAATATACATCATGAAATTTTTATCTATATTACTTATTTTTACTTCGTCACTTGTATTTGCTGACGATTCTTCGTGCAAAGACCTGCTTGATCACGACGTTCGAATATTGGCTTCATCAGATTCTGAGAACCTCTGCGAGTACAACGATAAAGTCATCATGGCAGTCAATGTTGCTAGCTCATGCGGATTCACCTATCAATACGAAGGTTTAGAAAAAATATACGATAAATACAAACAAAAGGGTTTTGTTGTCTTGGGTTTCCCTTCAAGAGATTTTTTATATCAAGAATTTAAAGATGAAGATAAAACAAAGGAATTCTGTAAGACAACTTACGATGTTTCTTTTCCCTTATACGCAACCTCTAAGGTACGAGGTGACAGAGCAAACTCATTCTACAAAAACCTAGCTAAAGATTCTGGAGAGGAACCTTCTTGGAATTTCAGTAAATATTTGATTTCCAAAAACGGTGATATTGAGCTAATACCTCATACCACCAATCCTGATTCTCCAGAGGTAATGAAAAAAATAGAAGCTCTTCTCTAATCTAGAACTTCTACCCCATTTTGTGATGCTACTACAATCTTGGTAGCTGTTTTCTGGGCAAAGATTCCGTTCTCAACTACTCCTGGGATTCTGTTTAATCTAATTTCTAATTCATAGGGAACTGCGTAATCCAAATTTAATACATCTAGTATTTGGTTTCCCTGATCAGTGACAAATCCTGTTCTATAGGTTGGCTTTCCGCCTAACTTAACTATTTCTCTCGCAACAAAGCTTCGTGCATATTCCAAAACCTCGATTGCTAGCGGAAAAGCGCCCAGCCGTTTTACTTTTTTTGATTCATCCACGATACAAATAAATTCTCTTGCAGAGTAAGCTATTATTTTTTCTCTCGTAAGAGCTCCGCCTCCACCTTTTATAAGCTGCTTCTTATCATCATACTCATCGGCTCCATCAACATATATATCTGGCCCACCGACATCGTTAAGCAACGAAACTTCAATGCCTTTCTGTTCAAGAAGTTTTGAGCTTCTTTCTGAGCTTGAAACCGCAGTTTTGAAGACAGGGTTTTTCTCAGCTAACATTTCGATAAATAAATCAACAGTAGAGCCTGTCCCAATACCGATGATTGAGTCCTCGTAAAGTTTTGGCAATATGATGTCCAGAGCTTTTGCAGCAGACTGGCGCTTTAAATTTTCTTGATCAGAGCTCATTGAAGTGCTTTTACTTTGATTAACAGTATAATACAGCGCTTTTAAGGGATTCATGACTAAAAAGAGACAGATCATAGAGAAAATCATTTCATCTAAAGTGTATGATATTGCTCAAGTTACTCCGATAGACAAGGCGAGTAACTTATCTAAGTCTTTAAAAAATAATATTTTTCTAAAGAGAGAAGATCTGCAACCTACTCACTCTTTTAAAGTAAGAGGCTCGTATAACAAAATTGAGCATCTTTACAGAAAAAAGAATGTTCAACATGTAGTGACTGCATCGGCAGGCAATCATGCTCAAGGTGTGGCTTTGGCAGCAAAACATTTAAAAATTAAAGCTACAATTTTTATGCCCCTTACAACTCCTAAAATAAAAGTTAATTCTGTAAAAATGTTAGGAGCTAAAGTTAAGCTGACCGGAAATAATTTTGATGAAAGTGCATTGGCTGCTAGCAAATACTGCAGTCAATACAATTTGGATTTTATTCATCCATTTGATGATGAGCTGGTGATCGCCGGACAAGGAACCGTTGGCTTAGAAATTGCCAATCAATTTACCGATAACATCTATGCAGTTTTTATAGGCTCCGGTGGAGGTGGTCTTGTTTCTGGAGTGGGAGAATATTTAAAATCTATAAGGCCCGATATAAAAATAATAGCTGTTGAGTCAGAAGACTCTGCTGCTTTACATCAAACCCTAAATTCAGGGAAAAGAATTAAACTTAAAGAAGTTGGTTTATTTGCTGATGGGACAGCAGCAAAACAAATAGGTAAGAAGAATTATCCTATTATCAAAGACGTTGTTGATTACTCGATGACAGTAAACATAGATGAGATCTGCTCGGCAGTAAAAGATACTTTTATCGAAACAAGAACCATACCTGAGCCATCAGGAGCACTAGCTCTTGCTGGTTTAAAAAAATATGTCTCTAGATATGGATTAAAAAAGAAAAACTTAATTGCAATTTATTGTGGCTCAAACCTTAACTTTGAGATGCTTGCCCCAATCGTAGATAGGTCTAGCATGGGCGAACAAAAAGAAGTTTTCTTAGGAGTTCAGATTCCAGAGGTGCAAGGAAGTTTTATAAAACTTTGTTCAGCTATCGGGAACAAAAACATCACTGAGTTCAGCTACAGAATGGATGATTCCTCGACTGCAAAAGTATTTTTAGGTCTTGAACTAGAATCAAAGCATAAGAAAGAGTTGTCTATAAAGTCTTTAAAGAAGAAATTTTCTGTTATTGATTTATCTGAAGATGAAGTCTCTAAAGTTCATTTAAGACATATGTCAGGTGGAAGAGGGCCAGCATTTAATGGGGAAGAATACGAGGAGATATATATGGTTGATTTTCCCGAAAAAACCGGAGCACTCTTATTTTTCTTGGAGTCACTTGGAAATCAATGGAACATTTCTCTCTTCCATTACAAAAATCAAGGAGCTTTGTATGGTGGAGCCTTGATTGGTTTTAAGGTTAAAAAGAACTCTAAGAAAAAATTAGAGCAGAAATTAATTTCCATAGGCTTTCCGTTCACTAATCAAACTTCCAGTAAGGCTTATCAAGCCTTTTTAAAATAGTTCAGTTCGAAAGTATTATTTGATCGAACTTCAAATCGAATTCTTGTTCATCAAATTTAATTCTCTGATATTTATAAGCTATTCCAATTTTGATAATTTTTTTATTTAAGTCTTTAACATATCTATCGTAAAAACCCCCTCCTCTTCCAAGTCTTTTATAGGATTCAGAAAATCCAACCATTGGAATCAAAATTGCTTCAAAGGAGGCTTTCTTTTCTTTGGTAAATTCTGGCTCACTAATTCCTAATGAATTTATTTTGTAGTCAGTAGCAGAATCTACTGGGCAGAAATCAAGCTTTTTTTTGAAGAGATTAGCCCTTGGTAGAAAAACTTTCGTTCCTTTTTCGATAAGCAGTTTATTAAATTCTTTAGTAGGGAATTCATCGGAAAGAGACGCATAACTGGCTATTGAATTGTACTTACCAAAATATTCTATTGCTCTGCTGAACAAAATTTTTGTTTCTTTTTCTTTTTCAGATTGATTTAGGATGGAAAATCTTCTTTTAATTTCAGATCTTGCGTCCGCTTTTTTCATTAAGGAAGTTTCCCAGATTACCGTTAACAAAACTAGACCTGAACCGTGAAGTTCAGGGCGGGAAAATCACCCGCTATCAGGCTGCCCTTAGGGCGCTCAACAAGCAAGGTATCAAGTCCCTTGATTTAATTTATCGGCTCGAGGTTTATTTTGTATATCGAATAACCCAGGAAACAAAGAAATTATAATTCCAATATTAAAGCTTTGAAAGCTCTGATATTTCTGAGACTAGCTTAAAGTTCAGATCTTCGCCATCTTCGTCTTGAAGATCAGGATCCTCAGTTTGACTGATCTCTTGTTCTTTCGTTATTTCTTCTTTTGGAGCTTCTGTTTGGTCTATGCTTTCAATGACCTCAGCTCCTTGAGACTGAAGCTTTACTAAATCAGAGGAGATATCCAATGCAGCTAGTACTGAAATTCTCTCCATGGGGAGAGTTTTTAATTTTCTTTTGGTTGATTTAATTTTTTTATCGAGTTTTTCAGCTGCTTCCAATAAATGAGGTTGTTCTTCAACTGGGCATTGGAGCTTATATTCTAAGCCACCAATTCTTATTGAGATAATTTCTTCTTCCATAGTTATAGATTATCCACTTTATCGATTAAATTCTCTATATTTTCTAACGCTTCATCCATGCCTTTTTTTAATTTAATGTTTTCAGATTTAAGCTTTTTATTTTTCTTTCTTAAATCTTGATTCGCTTCCCTGAGTTTTTTAGACATTTCTAGAAGTTCTTTTATGTTTTCTTCAAGAGAAGCTTTAGACATTTAATTATTTTAACATTCTGCATATAAAAAAAAGCACCCTTTGAAAATCTTAGGGTGCTTTTTTTACTATTAAATTAGAACAAGTCGTTATTCATCACCTTGTTCCATGCTTTGATAAAGTCTTTGGTAAATTTCTCAGATGAATCATCTTGAGCATATACTTCAACGTAAGCTCTTAGCTGAGAATTTGAACCAAACACTAGATCAGCCCTTGATGCAGTCCTAGCTTTTTCACCGGAGACTCTATCGAAAGCTTCGTAAGAATTACCGGTTCCGTTAGGTTTCCACTGAACTCTCATATCAAGAAGTGTTTTAAAGTAATCATTAGATAAAGTATCGGAATTCTCTGATACCAATCCATAATCACTTGCGGTTATACCTAGAGATCTCATCCCGCCAAGAAGAACTGTCATCTCCGGAGCAGTAATACCCAAAAGCTGAGCTTTATCAAGCATCATCTCTTCAGCACTGACTTCCAAGCCAGATCGATGATAATTTCTAAATGCGTCTGAGAGAGGCTCTAAATATGCAAAAGATTCTTCATCAGTTTGCTCTTGTGAGGCGTCTCCTCTTCCAGGTGAAAAAGGAACTTCTGAGCCGGAAGCTTTTTCAATTGCCAAGTTACCACCAAGGACAATAATATCTGCCATGGATACGCCTGTATCTTTAGAAACTCCTTCGTAAGCTGAGAGAACTTTTGAAAGTTGTTCTGGTTTATTAACCTCCCAGTCTTTTTGAGGTGCTAATCTCAATCTTGCACCGTTAGCACCTCCTCTAAGATCTGATCCTCTGTAGGTAAAGGCACTTGCCCAAGCAGTCTCAGTCATTTCCTGAATACTTAAACCAAGATCATCTATCTGGCTTTTCACAGCAGCGACATCATAATCAGAATTTCCAGCAGGAACTGGATCTTGCCAAATGAGGTCTTCCTCAGGCACTTCAGGGCCTATGTAATTTGCCTTCGGACCCATATCTCTGTGAAGTAACTTGAACCATGCTTTTGCGAAAGCATCAGCAAACTCATCAGGATTCTCGTGAAAGTGCTTTGAGATCTTTTTGTACTCAGGATCTTCTCTTAAAGCAATATCAGTTGTTGCCATGATTGTAGGTTCTTTTATAGAAGGATCATGAGCACTTGGCGCCATATCTTCATGTGCTTGGTCTACTGCGTACCATTGATGTGCACCAGCAGGACTTTTGCCGAGCTTCCATTCGTATTTAAAAAGCAGATCGAAGTAGCCGTTATCCCACTTGATTGGATTTGTTGTCCACGCTCCTTCAAGACCGCTGGTAATTGAGTCAGCTCCAAGACCTGATCCATGTTTATTGGTCCAACCGAGACCCATCTGTTCAATTGGTGCTCCTTCCGGCTCGGCTTCGACTAATTCAGCATCACCAGCACCATGGCATTTACCAAAGGTATGGCCTCCAGCGACGAGGGCGACAGTTTCGTAATCATTCATAGCCATTCGGCCAAATGTTTCTCTTATATCATGAGCACTAGCTAAAGGATCTGGATTTGCATCCGGTCCTTGCGGATTCACATAGATCAGACCCATTTGAACGGCGGCTAGAGGATTATCTAACTCCCTTTCGCCTTTATACCTTTGATTTTTTAGCCATTCATCTTCAACTCCCCATAGAATATCTTCCTCAGGGCCCCAAATATCGTCTCTGCCTCCACTGAATCCGTAAGTTTTTCCTCCCATAGATTCTATGGCTACATTACCGGCTAATATAAGAAGATCTGCCCAACTGATTTTGTTTCCATATTTTTGCTTTAAAGGCCATAACAACCTTCTGGCTTTGTCTAAGTTACCGTTATCCGGCCAACTATTTAATGGCGCAAAACGCATCGCACCAGTGCCTCCGCCTCCACGACCATCTGTACTTCTATAAGTTCCAGCTGCATGCCAGGTAAGCCTCACAAAGAAAGGACCGTAATGACCATAATCTGCAGGCCACCAATCTTGTGAATCTGTCATAAGATCGTTTAAGTCTTGTTTGAGTGCAAAATAGTCAAGTTTTTTAAATTCTTCTTTGTAATCAAAATCTTCGCCTAACGGATTTGATTTTCTATCGTGTTGGTGAAGAATATTTAAATTTAATTGATCCGGCCACCAATCTTTATTGGACTGACCTGTTGAACTATTGCTAGTCATAGCCCCATGCATTACTGGGCATTTACCTTCAGTAGCTTCAGCCATGTTGTACCTCCATCTAGAAACTAAAATCTATTTTACTCAATTTTATATATTGATAAATACATAAATATCTTATTTAATGTTCGAAAAAATAAAACATTAGTGATCAGCATAAAACAAATAAATTACGCTTTGACAGTGGCTAAAACTTTACATTTTCGTAAAGCTGCCGAAATTTGTTTTGTCTCTCCCTCTACTCTAAGTAATGCCATAACTGAGATGGAGAGTCAGTTAGGTGTCAAAATATTTGAAAGAGACAATAAAAAAGTATTTGTGACTGAACTCGGTAGAGAGATACTTGAAAAATCTAAAGAAATTAAAGTTCAACTTGAGGATATTCAGAAAATTTCTGAATCAACTAAAGCTCCCTTATCTCATAATCTATCGATAGGAATTATTCCGACCGTAAGCCCTTTTATACTTCCATATCTACTGCCAAAGTTAAGAGCTGATTATCCAAAACTTAAGCTTAAAGTTACTGAAGCACAATCTGAAAATCTTCTTTTCATGCTGGAAAATGGTGAGATTGATATGGCAATTCTTGCGCTTCCGTACAATATTAGAGGACTTAAGTCATTTAAGTTTTGGGAAGAAAACTTCTATTGGATAAGTACTAAAGAAGATAACAGAAGCAAAAGTAATAAAATTAAAGCCGAGGAACTTGATTTGAATGAACTGATTCTTCTAGAGGAAGGTAATTGTTTGAAAGATCATGTTCTTTCAGCATGTAAAATTTCTAACGATACTCATCATGATATAAAGACAACTAGTTTGAATACTCTTATACAGTTGGTTAAAGGTGGAATGGGAACAACCTTAATACCTGAAATGGCTTTAGAACAATTAATAAAAGGCAATAAAAATCTTTCCATGACAGAATTGGATGAAAGTGGACCCCACAGAGAAATTGCAATAATCGTTCGTCAAAATTATTCCGGTATAAGAGATGCTGAAATTTTGTCTTCAATACTAAAAAGGGAACTTGAATTACGATTTTCAAAGCAATAAATTACACAATTAAATCTAAGTTAAAATAGGAAAATGAAAACTTATCAAAAAAGAAGAGATAAGCTTCTTACTTCTGTTCCAAAAAATTCTTTGGTGCTGATTGCTTCAGCTGATGAAGTTATAAGAAATAATGATGCTATGTTTTCTTTTCGTCAAAACAGTGACCTGCTGTATCTGACTGCTTTCAATGAACCAGAGTCAATCGCTTTATTTGATACTGACGATAAAAAATTTCATCTGTTTTGTCGAGATAAAGATCCTCTCCGAGAACAATGGGATGGAAAAAGATTAGGGTACAGAGATGCTAAAAGCATTGGAGCTGATGAAGGGCATGATATTAAAGAATTTGATTCAAAATTTTTAGAGTTAATTAAAAATAAAGAGAGAATATATTTACAAAAAGATAACATTCAACTTTCAGTCAAAATTGATTCTCTCGTTGATAAAGCGAGAAAAGAGTTTGGAAGAACTAATTATTCATTCCCTGAAGAATTTTTTTCAATATCGCCAATACTTCATGAAATGAGGCTCTTTAAGGATGATGATGAAATTTTAACGATGAAGAAAGCTTGTTCTATATCTGCTCAAGCTCACATAAGAGCCATGCAATCCGTTAAACCTGGTATGTTCGAGTATGAACTTGAAGCTGAGTACATGCATGAATTTATGAGAAATGGCGCAAGAGAGTGTGCCTACACTCCAATTGTGGGCAGTGGAAATAACAGTTGCATTCTTCACTACAACCAAAATGATAGGCAAATGGAAAATGGAGATCTTGTTTTGGTTGATGCAGGATGTGAGTATCAAGGATATGCGAGTGATATAACAAGAACTTATCCCGTGAATGGAAAATTTTCTCCAGAACAAAGACTAATTTATGAAATTGTTCTTGAAGCACACAAAAATTGTATAGAGATGCTTCAGCCCGGTGTTTCTTGGATGGATGTACATCGTCAATCAATTGAGACTATTACTTCCGGACTTATTGAAATTAATCTTTTAACGGGTTCCCTCGAAGAAAATTTAGAGAAAGAAAACTATTCTAAATTCTATATGCATAGAGTCGGTCACTGGCTTGGACTAGATGTTCATGATGTTGGAGGATATGGATCAGAGGGGGATTGGAGATCAATGGAGTCAGGGATGGTAACAACAATTGAGCCAGGAATTTACATTAAAGATAAACTTGAGGGAGTGCCTGAGGAATTTTATAAAATTGGTGTGAGAATAGAGGATGATGTTTTAATTACAGATGATGCTCACGAAGTACTAAGTTCAGAAGTTCCAGTAGACATAAGTTCTATTGAAAATCTAGTTGCTTCAGATTGAATTACGACGTTATCATAATTGGAGTCGGGGTCGTTGGATCCTCCGTTGCATTGGGTTTAGCTCAACAAGGCCATAAAGTAGCAATTGTCGATAAATCCCCAATCCCTCCAAATTCACCAAGGCATCTTTCTGTCAATAAAAAAAGTTCAGCCTTTCTTGATTCGCTCGGTGTCTGGGAGTCGGTTAAATCTTCATCCATGCCCTACTCTAAAATTCAGGCATGGGATCGAGAAGGTACTGGAAAGGTAGAGTTTTCCGCAAAAGACATTGGTGAAAATAATTTAGGTTTTATAGTCAGAGAAGGAGATCTTCAAGATTTTTTAGTAGCTTCATTGAAGCAAGAAAGAGTTGATATATTCTGGTCAAGAGAATTAGTAAATATTGAGGATAAGAAAGGCTTAGTTGAAATCAGTTTGGATGATGGTGAAAAAATAATCTGCTCCTCCTTGCTGGGAGCTGATGGAATATCCTCTAAAGTCAGAGAATTATGCAATTTTAAGATTAAATCTTGGTCGTACGATCAACAAGCGATCGTGGGACAAATAGATTCTAGAGAAAAATTAGACAATGTTATAAGACAGTCTTTTACAAAATATGGTCCTTTGGCCTTACTTCCTATTAATTCAAAACAGATGACGATGATTTGGTCAGTTGATAATAAAAATATCCAAGACTTAAATGAACTTGAAGATGATTTGTTCTTAGAAAAATTGCAGCAAGAATTTGGAGGCAAGATCAGAGAATTAAAGTTTTCGTCTAAGAGATTTACTTTTCCGTTAAAGCATTTAACTGCAATGGGTTTTGCAAAAGGAAGAATTGCTATTCTTGGAGATGCTGCTCACCATGTTCATCCTTTAGCTGGTCTTGGATTAAACTCAGGTCTGGGAGACGCGGAAAGTATTGTAAAACTATTTGATAAATATCCAGCCCTAAAGGTTGAAGCAATACTTAAACAATACAGTAACGAAAGACTACCAATCAATATTGGTCTTGCGGCCGCTATGGAGATCTTTAAAAGAGGTTTTGGAAATCAAAATATTTGGTTAAAAACCTTGCGAAATATTACTTTTAAATTTGTTGATAACCAGCAAGAAATTAAAAATACTTTTGTGAAACTTGCCACTACTCTGTGATTTTTACCCGAAGTTTTTTTATCTGACGCCTACTTGCTGATACAACAGTAAATTTGTATCCGTTTATGTCGACGGATTCATTTAGTGCAGGGAACCGGGCAAACTCTTTAAGAACTATTCCCCCAATCGTATCAAAGTCATCTGCAATGAACTCTGTATTGAATTGATCATTGAAATCCTCTAATTCCGTTAAAGCAGGAACTAGGTATTCGTTGTCGGAAACTTGCAGGATCTGCTTATCTTCATCGATATCAGTTTCGTCCTCAATTTCTCCAACGATTTCTTCTAAAATATCTTCAATGGTCACCAGACCGCTTACAGATCCGTACTCATCAACGACAATGGCCATGTGGTACCTTTTTTTTCGGAATTCTTCCAATAAGGAATTTAATTTTTTACTCTCAGGTATAAAATTTACCGGTCTCATGACTTTTTCTAGGCTAAATTCGCTCTTAGAACTGAAGCCAAAAGGGAGTAATTCTTTTGCAAGAAGAATACCTTTCACCTCTTCTGAATCTTCATCGACAACAGGAAACCTTGAGTGCGAGGAATCTATGATCCGGGGTAGAAATTCCTTAGGATCTTCAGTGTGCCTAACAACAATCATTTGAGGTCTTGGAATCATTACATCTCTGACTTGCATTGAAGAGAATTCCAAAGTTTCTTCCATCATATCTAAGATATTCTTATCTATAAGATTCATCTCCTCAGCTTCTTTGAGGACGCCGCTCAATTCTTTTTGATTCATAGGAGTGTAGGATATTCTCCTATAGAGGCCTCTTAGAAATAATCTGATTTTTTTTAGGAAACCTAAGCCTTTGCGAGACTCAGGCGTTGTACTTGGAGGTTCTTCTATCATTTAATAAATGTAAGGATCTGCGAAATTAAGTTTTTGCATAAATTCTTTTTCGATAGATTCCATTTTTTTTCTATTATGCATATTTTCGTGAGAAAAACCCAGCAAATGAAGAACGGCATGAATAATGAGATGATAAAATCTAGATTCAAAAGTCTTACTGTATTTTTTTGCCTCTTTATCAATTATTTGTGGGCATACAGCTATCTCTCCTATAAATCCTTGATCCAGAAGAAAATTACTTTCTGTGTAAAAAGACAAAACATTCGTTGGAGCATCCTTTTTCCTAAACTCTTTATTAAGCATTGATATTTCTTTAATTTCGCAAAATTTAATGTTTATAGATTTATCGCTTGAACTTTCAAATTTTTCTTCAATTAAATCTAAAAGTTCGGATATTTTCTTTCTTGAAGGTAAAGGGAATTTATTAAAATTTTTTGAGTTTGATAAAGAAAATTTCATTTCTTTTCGTGAGAATCGTATGCCTCGATAATTCTTTGAACTAATCCATGTCTGACGACATCATTTGACTGAAAGCGATTAAAAGAAATATTCTTTTCGCCTTCTAAGACTTCAATAGCATCTAATAATCCTGATTTTGACCCTTTGGGTAGATCTGTTTGAGTTATATCTCCTGTCACGATAGCTGAAGAACCAAATCCGATTCTTGTCAAAAACATTTTCATTTGAGATTTTGTACAGTTCTGAGCTTCATCCAATATTATGTATGAATTATTTAAGGTCCTTCCTCTCATGTAAGCCAAAGGAGCAAGTTCTATGATTCCTCTTTCTAAAAGTTTATTAACTCTTTCTGGGCCAATCATTTCATACAGAGCATCATAGAGAGGCTTGAGATAAGGATCTACTTTTTGAGATAAATCTCCTGGAAGAAAACCTAGATGCTCGCCGGCCTCTACTGCAGGCCTTGCCAAAATTATTTTTTGAACCTTATTAAGCATCAATTCTGATACTGCAATAGCTACAGCAAGAAAAGTCTTCCCAGTTCCTGCGGGACCAATTCCAAAAGTTAAATCATTTTTTAAGATATCTTTTAGAAATTTTTCCTGTGAGTCATTTCTTGGTGAGATGACTAATTTTGGAGTTTTTATCTGAAGACTTTTTGCAAAAATATCTTTTTCTTTAGGTTTCAATTTATTTTCTAAATCTATCTGATCGCTTGTTGACTGTGCTTTTCTGATAAATAAGTGGACTTCACCCGGTGTGATTGATTCTGACTTTTCAGCTTTTAGGTGGAGAGTCTCAATAACCTCCTTGCCAGCTTTTATTGCCTCTGTTTTTCCGACTAAAGAAAAACTATTGCCTCTGCTCTTAACTTTGATACCTAAGGAATCTTGAATTTGATTGATGTTGGCGTTCACTGGCCCAAATACTTTAGAGAGTATTGAAGAATCTTCCGAAGTTAATTTAAATTTAATTTCCTCAGTCATTGAGCGATTATGAAAGGTCTGTTACTTCTCCCCTTAAAGAATTTGTGTAAGCATCATGAATTCTTAAATTAACAAACTCTCCTATTTTGTGCTTTCTAGGTCTAAAGTTCACAACTCTGTCATTAATTGTTCTAGCTTGAAACTCGCCCGGATCTTTTTTTGATCTCCCAGTGATTAAGCAATTTTGTATGGATCCAACCATCTTTCTACTGTATCCATATGATAGCTGATTAAGTCTATTTTGTAAGATATCCAACCTTAATTTTTTTTCTTCTTGTGGCACGCTATCAGGCATATCAGCTGCTGGTGTGTTTGGTCTAGGAGAATAAATAAAACTATAAGACTCATCAAAACCTACTTCATTTACAATATCCATCGTGGCTTGAAAATCTTCGTCCGATTCATCGGGAAATCCGACTATGAAATCTGATGAGAAGCTCATATCTGGTCTTGCAGATTTTATTCTATCTATGAGATCTAAATATTTCTCAACGTTATATCGCCTTCTCATTAATTTTAAAATTCTATCAGAGCCGCTTTGAACTGGTAGATGAACATGACTGACTAGTTCAGGAATATTTCCATAGGCCTCAACTAAGTCATCTTTGAATTCGTGCGGATGACTAGTTGTGAATCTAATTCTTTCAATATTTTCTATTTTTGCGACTTCCTCGATCAATTTGGCTAAGGAAGACTTTTCGCCATTATGAAGACCTTTAAAATTATTTACGTTCTGACCCAAGAGATGAATTTCTCTTGTTCCATTATTTGCCAGGGCAGAAACTTCATTAAGAATATCATCAAAGTTTCTTGATACTTCGTGACCTCTAGTGTGTGGAACGACACAAAAAGAACAATATTTATTACACCCCTCCATGACAGAAACAAATGAAGAAGGTTCTCCATAATTGGGTGTAGGTATATGATCGAATTTTTCAATTTTTGGAAATGTTATATCTATTTGAGATTTATCATTAGTTTCATTACTTTTTATTAAGTCTGGAAGTTTATGTAAAGTTTGAGGACCAAAAACAATATCGACTGATGGAGCTCTTTTGATGATTTTTTCCCCTTCTTGAGATGCTACGCATCCTCCAATTGCTATTTTCAAATCAGGATTAGAATCTTTAATCTTTTTCCACCTGCCAATTTGGTGAAAAACTTTTTCTTGAGCTTTCTCTCTAATCGAGCAGGTGTTTAAAATGAGTAGATCAGCCTGTTGCTCAGATTCAGTAAGAACATAATCTTCCTGATCTTCCAGAAGATCAAGCATTTTGGCTGAATCGTATTCATTCATCTGACAGCCGTGAGTTTTAATAAAAACTTTTTTCATTTCAAATATAAGTTTCGCAACTATATAGGCTTGAGAAAAAAAGAAAAGGTCTGATTATTGAGCAAAAATATGATCTCTATAAAATCGTAATTCCTCAATCGATTCAAAAACATCTGGACGAGCTCTGTGAGCAATTTCTTTGGATTTTGGCTTTGTCGCATCTGGCCTCCATCTTTTTGCAAGTTCCTTGACTGAACTTACATCAATGACTCGATAATGAAAATAATCTTCTAATCGAGGCATATATAGAGTTAAAAATTTTCTATCGTGCCAAACTGTGTTACCGCAAAGAGGCGAGACATTTTTACCAACGTGTTGCGATATAAAATCAAGCGTCATCGCTTCTGCATCTTCTTGAGTTATTACGCTTCTTTTAACCTCGTCAATCAAACCTGATTTTTTATGATGTTCTTGATTCCATTCATCCATTTGATCAAGAATTTCGTCTGGTTGCTTTATAACTAGATTAGGTCCTTCAATAATTTCTGTTAAGTTTTCGTCTGTTACGGCTGTGAAAATCTCAATGATTTTTTCTGAGTTTGGATCCAAACCAGTCATTTCTAGATCTAGCCATATTAATTTGTTTTCCATAGAACTAATTTACAATACAGGATGAGTGAAGGTTGGTTACTATAACAAATATGGATAAAAACAAAAAAGAATATACTGACTTTGGTTATAAAGAGGTGCCAAAGGAAGATAAGTCCAAGCTTGTCGGTGAGGTTTTTAGTAGCGTTGCTTCAAGATATGACCTCATGAATGATGTCATGTCTCTAGGCATCCATAGATTATGGAAAAAAGCCGCTATTGAGTCTAGCCAGATTGTATCTGGGGATTCTGTGCTTGATGTGGCAGGAGGAACTGGAGATCTAGCGATAGAATTTTCAAAAATTGTTGGATCATCAGGGAGGGTCGTATTATCAGACATTAATGAAGATATGCTTGCTGAGGGAAAAAAGAGAGTTCTTGATGCAGGAAGGCTCAATGTCGACTTCAAGATTGCTAATGCTGAAGAGTTACCATTTGAAAAAAATTCTTTTGATTGCATCTCAATTGCATTTGGAATAAGAAACGTAACTGATAAAGAAAAGGCCTTAAAAAGTATGTTTGATTGTTTAAAATCAGGAGGTCGGCTCATAGTATTAGAATTTTCAAAACCAACTTCAAATTTATTTTCTCAAATCTACGATATCTACTCCTTCAACTTGCTTCCATTGATGGGGAAATTAATTGCAGATGATGCCGATAGTTACCAATATCTAGCGGAGTCGATAAGAAAACATCCAGATCAAGAAACTTTTAAGAAAATGATGCAGTCTGCTGGTTTTTTAGATGCTAGTTATGAAAACCTCACCGGTGGAATTGTAGCCTTACATAAAGGAACTAAGCCCTAAGATGATTTTCATACAGTTCTTTAAGATAGTTTTTATTTTCTGGAAATATAGACTGGACCTTCTATTGCCTAACCTAAATTTAAATTGGTTTCTTAAGACTTTATATGTCATAAATCCTCTACGTTTAATTCCTGCAAGAGGAAGCAAGGGGGAGCGATTATTCTCAGCACTCCTATTTGCAGGTCCAGTTTATGTAAAGTTAGGCCAAATTTTATCAACACGATCAGATTTCTTTGATGATGAAATTATTAATGAGTTAACAAAATTTCAATCTAATTTACCTACTTTTGACTCAAACATTGCCATCAATATTATTGAAGATGACTTGGGGAAATCAATTGAAGAACTTTATGAAAGCTTTGATAAAAAACCTTTGGCGGCAGCCTCTATTGCTCAAGTACACGAAGCAGTTCTTTTTTCTGGAGAAGAAGTTGTTGTGAAAGTTATACGTCCAAATATTCAAAAAGAAATCTCTAAAAACCTAGGACTAATAAAATTAATTTCAAAATTATTGAACTTTCTTCTTGCAGATGCACAAAGACTGCAACTGAAAGAATTAGTTCAAGAGTATGAAATTGTGATTCAAGGAGAAGTAAATCTAAAAAGAGAATCAGCGAACACTCGATTGACTGCAGAATATTTTGAAAATTCTAACTTGTTATATGTTCCAAAAGTTTTTCCAGAGTTTTCTGGTAGCCAAACATTAACCATAGAAAAAATTAATGGCGTCCCGATAACTGATTTCAAAACTCTAGATAAATTGGAAGTAGATAGAAAGCTTTTATCTGAGCGTGGAGTCAGCATTTTCTTTAAACAGGTATTTGAAGATAATTTCTTTCATGCCGATATGCATCCTGGGAATATTTTTGTCGATACAAGCAATCCTAAGTCACCTACTTATATAAACGTTGATTACGCTATATGCGGAAGTTTAAGCGATCAAGAACAATTTTTTATAGGAAAAATGTTATCTGAAATGTTTTCACAAAATTTTAAGGCTGTTGCTGAGACTATGATAAAAGCTGGATGGGTTGATACTAAAACCTCACCTTTGGAACTAGAGATTACGGTAAGAACTTTTTTAGAGCCAATTATTGAGAAACCTTTTGATGACATAAATTTTGGTGAAATGCTATTTCAATTCTTTGATTCAACAAGAAAATATAATCTTTCTCTTCCACCTTCGCTATTATTGCTTGAAAAAACACTCATTAATATTGAAGGATTAGGTAAACAGATTTATCCACAGCTCGATTTATGGGTTACTGCTAAACCTTTTATCCAAGAGTGGATAAAGGCTAAGTACAATCCGGCTAGAATTTTTAAAAAAATCCATGATGATGCAGGATTCTTGATAGAAAAAGCTATCAATCTTCCTTCTCAAATAGCTAATTTATTTGATGCGGTAGATAAGATGGAAAATTACACAGCTGAATTACAAGACTTAAGAAAAGAAGTTAAAAAATCTGAAAGGAGAAATTCTTGGCAATTATTTGCGCTAGCTTTCCTTTTGATTCTGATAATATTTGCTGTCATATGAAGAAATATTTGGACGATCTTGAAGCGGTAATTCAGGATAGGAAAAACAAAGATCCTCAAGAATCTTATGTTGCATCTTTAATTATGGAAAAAGAGAAAATCATCCTAAAAATTAAAGAGGAGTCACAAGAATTAGCGGAAGCTTTCTTGGAAAATGATCCTGATAGCATAAAGCATGAATCTGCAGACCTCTTGTTTCACTTAATGGTATTATTATCAGAGAAAAATATTCCTTTCGATGAGGTTTTGCTTGAACTAAAGAAACGAGAAGGAATATCAGGTCATGAAGAAAAAAAATCGAGGAAATAATTAATGGGTTTTGGCGGCATAAGCATTTGGCAAATCTTAATCATTCTTGCAATCATAATATTGATTTTCGGTACTTCCAGATTAAAAAATATTGGTTCAGATCTTGGATCAGCATTCAAAGGATTCAAAAAAGCTGTAAACGAAGAACCAACAAAAGAAGAAGATAAAGATAACCAATAATGTTTTCAATTGGTTTCTTTGAGCTCTTCATAATCTCAATAATAGCCCTGGTTATATTAGGACCAGAAAGACTTCCTCAATTTATAAGGTGGGTTGAAGAAACTATTAAATCCATTCGTGCAAGTTTTAATAAAACCTCGAAGGAGATAAAAGATAGTATCTACGTCGAAGATCATAATAAAAAAAATGATTGATCAAGATAAAGATACAAACTATCTCGAGCACCTTTCTGTTTTAAGAAAAAGTATCATCAAGTTTCTTATATTTTTAGGAATAACTTTTGTTGTTGTAGCTTTCTTTTCTAAAGATATTTTTAATTTAATTTCAGATCCAATGATCAGCGCTTTGCCAACAGGATCCAGCCTTATAGCTACTGAGGTTGCTTCGCCTTTTCTTACTCCTCTAAAATTTGCTTTTTATCTAGCCTTATTTATTTCAATACCTTTTCTTATTTATCAGCTCATTAAGTTTGCTTCGCCAGGATTGTATTTTGAAGAAAAGATTTATTTCTTTCCTTTGGTTTTAGGTTCTATCCTACTGTTTTATCTCGGAATTACTTTTGCTTACTTTGTCATTCTCCCGATTGTTTTCTCTTTCTTTTCAGCCTCAACTCCAGAAAACGTAATGATGATGACGGACATCAATTTACTCTTGTCATTCGTTGTCAAAATGTTTTTTGCTTTCGGTTTAGCTTTTGAAATGCCGATAATAATTATTCTGCTTCTTGTATCTAATGTAGTGACGGTGAGTAAACTTAAATCGGCAAGACCTTATGTTTTTTTAGGATGTTTTGTAGTTGGAATGTTATTAACTCCACCAGATGTAATTTCACAGAGTCTACTTGCAATTCCAGCTTGGCTTCTCTATGAATTAGGAATCATTGTCGGTAGAATGCTCATCCGAAAGAAGCAATGAACGCACTCAAATCAGTTTTTAATTTTTTAGGCAGATTTTTAACTTCCACAAGAATAGTTGTAACAAACTTGATTACTTTTATTTTTTTAGCGCTCGTTTTTATTGGACTAATCTCGGTTCTTATCCCTAATGAAAGGAGTATTGATAAAGAAGGAAAAGTAGTTATTTTAAATCCTGAAGGCGTCCTAGTGGATCAAGAGGTGCAGTATTCAGACTTCCAATTTTCTTTTGGTCAGGTTGAACAAATTCAAACCAGAGATCTTATTAAACTTATTCAGTCAATCTCTAAAGATGAAGATATTCCTGCTGTCCTAGTGGATTTTAGTGGTTTATCTTATTCTGGACCGACAAATTTAATTAAAATTTCCCAGGAAATTAAAAAGCTTAGTGAATTAAAAAGAGTTATTGCATTTTCGGATAGATATACAACTTCATCCTACTTAATCGCAGCACATGCAGATGAAATTTATATACATCAGGCTGGAGGATTTGATATCCAGGGAATCGGAGGGTACAGAAGTTATAGCAAATCTCTATACGAAAATTTAAAAATGAAAGTCTATAACTATTCTCAAGGTGATTATAAATCTGCTGTAGAAGGACTTACCAGAGATTCAATGTCAGACTTTGATAAAAAACAAAGGAAAGCTCTCTACGATCCTATATGGAGTAAGTACAAAGAAATCATTGCCCAAGCAAGAGGTATTTCGGAAGATAATGTTCAAAACTTTGCAGATTCATATTTCGATTTCATTGGTGAAGCCGCTTTCGACAACATTGATGCAGGAATAGAGCAAGATTATTTAACAGGTGTAAAAAGTTTTCCTGAATTTAGAAGTTTTATGATTGATGAATTTGGTAAAGACGAGTCATCCGATAGAGAAACCTACAATTACATTACGTATCAGGAATATTCATCTTCGATGAAAGAAGACAAAGAAAAATCAGAAAATATAATTTCTGTTATCACTGCTGAAGGCGCAATTGTTGAAGGAGAAATTTCGCAAGGCTTTGCAGGATCTGCCGGTATTGCTAGACAGATCAGAAAAGCTCATGAAGACGACAAAACTAAAGCTATTGTCTTTAGGGTTAACAGTCCTGGTGGATCAATAATTGCCAGTGAAATCATCAGAGATGAATTACTTCAGGCTAAAAACAAAGGAAAAAAAGTTGTAGTTTCAATGGGTGACTATGCTGCCTCAGGAGGAGTTTATATTTCCACGCCTGCTGATTATATTTTTGCACATCCAACTACAATTACTGGCTCCATAGGGGTTGCTATAGCTTTTCTTACTACTGAGGATTCCCTAGAGTATATCGGTATCAGCAAAGATGGGGTTCAAACTTCCAAGTTTGCTGGTTGGACTCCTGAATTACCGGTAACGAAAGAATTGGATAATATTTTCAATAATTTAGCCGAAAGAAGCTACCAAAGATTTCTTGAGGTTGTCTCAGAATCAAGAAAAAAAGATGTTTCTGAAATAAATAAAATTGCTGGTGGCAGAGTTTGGATAGGTACTGATGCGCTTCAAATAGATATTATCGATGAGCTTGGCGATATTGACGATGCTATAGGAAAAGCAGCTGCGCTTGCAAAAATTTCTGATTATCAATTGAAATACAGCTCAAGTGATGTTTCTTTTGTTGAAACAGTTCTTTCCGAAATTTTTGGAAAACTATCCCTTCCATTAGAAAAAATTAAATTTGTTAATGCTTCTGAGTCGATTTATAAATTTTTAACAGAACTTGCTCCTTTTAATAAGCCCTCAGCAAGTATGATCTGCAAGGTTTGCATCATTGAAACTTCATAATCTTCAATTTCTTTTTTTAACAGTTTTTCTTTCCGCAACTGCTTATGCGGAAATCCTCAATAATTTAGAAGTTGTTTGGGTGGTTGACGGAGACACCGTGCATGCAACCAAGAACGGTCAACTATACAAAATAAGATTAACCGAAATAGATGCTCCTGAGAGAGATCAGCCTTTTGGAAAAAAATCTACAGATAATTTAAAAGTTTTTCTTAGAAAAGGATTTATCGATGTTGATCTAGAGGGCCAAGATATCTACAAAAGACATTTAGGAAGGATTTATGTTGAAGGTAAAGACATCAATAAAAAAATGGTCTCGACTGGAAGTGCTTGGGTTTACGATAAATACGTTACTGACGAGAGTTTTTATATAGAACAGAAGAAAGCCCAAAATAATAAGCTAGGAATTTGGGCTGATGAGGAAGCCATGCCTCCTTGGGTATGGCGCCAACGAAACAATTAATTTTCCAAAGAACTTTCCCATTCTCCTAAAGCAGCTAATTTATTCATTTTAGCTCTGTGAGAAAAAGCTTCTTGCGCAGCAGTCTCGTTCTCAACATTACCGCTCCAAGCTTTAAGAGCAGCTTGCTGAAGTGCTCTTCCATAAGAAAAGCTCAACTTCCAAGGATTAGATGATATTTTATTCATCTTGTCTAAATGTGCAGTTGAATCAATATCAGACTGCCCACCAGACAAAAAAGTTACTGCCGGCAAATCATCAGGAAGACTGTTTTGTAAGCACTTAACAGTTTTTTCTGCTACTAGAGAGATATTTGCTTGCTCACTTGCAGTTGAACCGCTGGTAACCATGTTGGGCTTTAGAATTGTTCCTTTGATATTAACTTCATGATCAGTCAGAGAATTAAACAACATTTCTAGTGCTCTAGATGTCGCTGAGTAACAATCTTCAATTGAATGGGACCCATCCATGAGAACCTCAGGTTCGACAATTGGAACCATATTGTTGTTTTGAACTATCTTTGCATACTCTGCCAAAGCCTCCATGTTTGCTTTAAGACAATCATCTGAAGGAAATGAACCGTCTTGTTTTATTACTGCTCTCCACTTAGTAAATTTGGCTCCTAATGAAAAATACTCTGCACATCTTTCATCAAGGCCATCTAAGCCTTGAGTTAAATTTTCATCTGGCGAAGAGTCAAGTGGCTTAATTCCTTTATCTACTTTTATTCCTGGAAGAGCTCCCTGAGCATAAATAATATCCGAAAGCATCGTTCCGTCTTTCGCTTCTTGTCTTAAAGTTTCATCAAAAAGTATCACGCCTCCAATGTTATTTTTCATACCTACCGCTCTGAATAATAACTCTCGATAGTCTCTTCTATTTTCTTCAGTTGATTCTGTATCAATCGTGTCAAACCTCTTGGTAATTGTGGGAGTGCTTTCATCAGCAGCTAAAATTCCCTTACCTTCCGAAACTATATGATTAGCAATATCTTCTAAACTTTCAAAATTCATATTTTCTCCTTTAATGCATCTAGAGAGGGTAATGATCCTTTCTCAATATATTCCAAAAAGGCGCCTCCAGCAGTTGAGGCATATCCTACTTTATCTAATAAGTTTGATTGATTAAAGGCAGTTAAAGTCTCTCCTCCACCAATAACAGAATATGCGTCTGATTCAGAAATAACCTTGGCAAGATGCAATGTACCTTTTGAAAATTCTTCTCTCTCAAAAAAACCTAAAGGACCATTCCATAAGATAGTTTTACAACTCGAGATAATATTATTTAATCTTTTTATTGAGTTAATACTAACGTCATAAATAATGTCATCTGGCAATATTCCTTCAAAAGTTTTCTCAACAATAGATTTATCTTTTTGTTCTACTACAAAGTTCTCGGGCAATATTATTTTGTTATTTTTACTAAGTTCTCTTGCTTCTTCCAAAAAATCATTTTCTACAATCGATTGACCGATCTCATATCCTTTTGATTTGTGTAATGTATTAGCTATCCCTCCTCCAACGAAAAGCCAATCAACTCTTTCAAGAAGAGATTCCAGAATATTCATTTTTGTTGATATTTTTGAGCCGCCGATGATTCCCAGCATTGGTTTTGATGGGTTATTTAAAATTCCTTCTAGAGAATTTAACTCTTCCTCAACCAACCTTCCAACACATGAATCTATAAAATGACTAACTCCCTCAGTGGAACAGTGACTTCTATGAGCCGATCCAAAAGCATCCATGACAAAAACATCAGCTAATTGTGCAAGTTTTTTTGAAAATAATTCATTGTTGTCAGTTTCGCCTTCAAAAAATCTTACATTTTCCAACATCGAAATCTTTTTTTGATTATCTAAGAAATGATCAAGGTTTAAATCATCATGAAAATAAATCTCTTCGGACAACAATGTACTTAGATGTTCTGCAACTTTTTTCAGAGAAAAGTCTTTATCAATCTCTCCTACTTTTTCAGGTCTGCCGAGATGACTAAGAATTATTACCGAACTAGCTTTAGAAAGAACATAGGTTAAAGTTGACAGTGTTCTTAAAATTCTCTCGTCATCAATGACTTTTCCATTTAAATACTTTACGTTGTAATCAAATCTGACTAATACTCTTTTTCCTTGAAGATCAAGATCATCAAGCGTTGGGATCCCGTTGATCATTTTTTAAGAAAACTGATTATTTTTTTTGAAACCTTATCTGCGGTAAATCCGAAGTGATCCATTAAAACCGATCCTGGAGCTGATTCACCAAAAGATTCCATTCCAATGACTAAGTCTCCTTGATTGAGATACTTATGCCAGAAGTCTGGGTAACCGCATTCAATGGCTACTCGCGGTCCGTCTCCGAGAATGTAAGTTTTATACTCATCGTCTTGTTGATCAAAAATTTCAGTGCAAGGCATTGATACAACATTTGCTTTGAAGCCATTTTCCTTAAGGTGTTCTTTTGCATGCATAGCTAACTGAACCTCTGATCCAGTGGCTATAATGGTTAAATCATTCTGCTCTTCCTTGCTAAGCAAGTAACCTCCTTTTGCAATCTGTGAGTGATCATCTCTTTTCTGAGGTTCTAAGTTCTGTCTGGATAGGATTAAAGCAGTCGGTCTATCTTGTGAAGTTAATGCCGCTTTCCAAGAGTAAGCTGTTTCAACGCCATCGCAAGGCCGCCAAGTATTTAAGTTCGGCGTAGACCTCAATATTGTCAGATGCTCAACGGGCTGATGAGTAGGTCCGTCCTCTCCTACACCGATAGAATCATGAGTATAAACGTATATTATTGGCAGCTTCATCAATGCGCTCATTCGAACTGCATTTCTTGCATAATCTAAAAAGGTTAAAAAAGTCCCTCCATAAGGTCTAAAACCACCATGCAAATAAAGCCCGTTCATTATGGCAGACATGCCAAATTCTCTTACGCCGTAACTTAAATAATTCCCTATTCCATTTTCTAATAATTCAGAACCCTTCCATTGAGTATTGTTAGATGGAGATAAATCAGCAGAACCTCCAAACAATTCTGGAGTTCTAGGACCTAATGAATCAAGACACATACCAGATGCCTTTCTTGAAGCATGGTGAGTCTCATCGTTTGAAAAATTTTCTATTAAGCCTTCAAAAATTTTATCTAGCTCATCAGGTAATGAGTTTGAAAATATTCTTTCAATTTCCGAATGCTCTGTTGAATAATTTTTTGAGTAATCGTCAAACATTGCGTTCCAATCATCTTCTAGAGCATGACCATCTTTTTCATAATTCCAAGCATTATAAACATGCTCGGGAACTTCAAATGGAGGATACTTCCATCCAATCTCTTCTCTAGTTAATTCTATTTCTTCATCTCCCAAAGCTGCCCCATGCACCTCAGAAGTACCAGATTTATTTGGAGAACCCTTTCCTATGACGGTTTTGCAACAAATTAATGTAGGATTTGCAGATTTTTTTGCCCTTTCTATGCAAGAATTTATTTTGCTGACATCATGACCGTCAACATTATCAAAAACTTCCCAACCATAAGACTCAAATCTTTTCTTTGTATCATCAGTGAACCAACTATCAACCCTTCCATCAATGCTAATTTCATTATCATCGTAAAATACTATTAAATTGCCTAATTCTAATGTTCCAGCTAAGGAACAGGCTTCATGAGAAATACCTTCCATTAAATCTCCATCTCCAACAAAGGCATAGGTTTTGTGATCAAAAACTTGGTAATTATCTTTATTGTACTTTGTAGCCAATATTTTCTCTGCCAGAGCCATTCCAACAGCGTTAGCAATGCCTTGACCTAATGGTCCGGTCGTAGTCTCAACTCCTGGTGCATAACCTATTTCAGGATGACCAGGCGTCTTTGAATGCAGTTGCCTAAAGTTTTTAAGGTCGCTAATTGAAAGTTCGTAGCCGGTAAGATGCAGGAGAGAATAAAGCAGCATAGAACCATGCCCATTTGAAAGAACAAACCTATCTCTATTTAACCAGTTGGGATTTTTGGGATTATGGGAAAGGTGATTCATCCAGAGCGCTTGAGCAATTTCTGCCATACCCATTGGCATTCCTGGGTGTCCGCACCCAGCTGCTTGTACTGCATCCATAGATAAAGCTCTAATGGCGTTGGCAAAATCTGAATTGGTAGATTGTTTAGGCAATTTTCAAAACCTATATTTTCTACTATTTTGATCAAGCTTCATAGTAGAATGTCCGACCTCAATGAGATACAAATGAGCGAATATACTACTTTTACGTCCGAATCCGTATCAGAGGGTCATCCAGACAAGCTATCTGATCAAATTTCTGATGCGATCCTTGATGCATTCCTTGCTAAGGATCCTAAAGCAAGAGTTGCATGTGAAACTCTAGTCAAAACTGATCTCGTTGTTGTAGCCGGTGAAATAACTTCAAGTGCAAACCCTGATCTGGAGAAAGTCGTTAGAAAAGTAATCAATGAGATAGGCTACGATAACGATGATGTCGGTTTCAATGGAGACAAAGTGGAATTTTTAAATGCCATCGGAAAGCAATCTCTTGATATTGCTCAAGGGGTTGATGAAGGGACAGGCGAAGATCTTGATCAGGGAGCGGGTGACCAAGGTTTAATGTTTGGTTACGCAACTAATGAAACCGAACAACTGATGCCAGCACCTATTCATTACTCACATTTGTTAGTTAAAAAACAATCGGAAGTAAGAAAAAATGGAAAACTAAAGTGGCTTAGACCCGATGCAAAAAGTCAATTATCTTTTGATTACGATAGCAATGGGAATCCTTCTGTAATTACTGCAGTTGTTTTATCTACTCAACATGATGATGAAGTCTCACAAGACGATTTAAAAGAAGGTGTGATGGAAGAGATTCTAAAGCCAGTTTTACCCAGCAACCTGGTCAATAAAGAGACAAAATTTTTTATAAATCCTACTGGAAGATTTGTTGTTGGAGGGCCTGTCGGAGATTGTGGCTTAACAGGTAGAAAAATCATTGTTGATACCTATGGCGGTATGGCTAGGCATGGTGGAGGTGCTTTCTCTGGAAAAGATCCTTCAAAAGTTGATAGGTCAGCTGCATATGCAGGAAGATATGTTGCAAAGAATATTGTAGCTGCTGGATTGGCTGATAAATGTGAAGTGCAAGTATCATATGCTATTGGAATTGCTCAACCAACCTCGATCAGTGTCAACACATTTGGAACGGGGAAAATTTCTGAAGAGCAAATTTTGCAATTAATTAGAGAAAAGTTTGATTTAAGACCTAAAGGGCTAATTGCCATGCTCGATTTATTAAAACCTATTTATCAAGAAACAGCAGCTTATGGACATTTTGGAAGAGATAAATTCCCTTGGGAAAAAATCGATAAAATTGAAGAGTTAAAATCCTAAAATGGAGCAATAAATGGAATTCAAAGATTATAAAGTAGCCGACATAAATTTAGCTGATTGGGGAAGAAAAGAAATAATTCTCGCTCAAGCTGAGATGCCAGCCCTTATGAAATTAAGAGAAAGGTATGGCGAAGAGAAGCCTCTTAAGGGAGCAAAAATAATGGGTTGCATTCATATGACAATTCAAACAGCAGTTTTAATTGAAACTCTTGTTGAGCTTGGAGCTGAAGTCAGATGGTCATCTTGTAATATTTTTTCTACTCAAGATCATGCTGCAGCTGCTATTGCAGCGGCTGGTATACCAGTATTTGCCTGGAAAGGAATGAACGACGAAGAATTTGACTGGTGCATAGAACAAACGATATTAGAAGGTGAGAAGCCATGGGATGCAAATATGATTCTTGATGATGGTGGAGATCTAACTGCAATGGTTCACGATAAATTTCCAGAAATGCTAGAAAGTATTCACGGGATCTCTGAAGAAACCACTACAGGCGTTCATCGATTAAACGAAATGGTCGAGAAAGGAGAACTTAAAGTTCCAGCAATCAACGTAAATGATTCAGTTACTAAATCGAAAAATGATAATAAATATGGCTGTAGACATAGTCTTAATGATGCTATTAAAAGAGCAACTGACATGCTCCTTTCAGGAAGGAAAGCCTTGGTGATAGGTTATGGTGATGTAGGTAAAGGATCTGCAATGAGCTTGAGGCAAGAAGGCATGGTTACACGAGTAACTGAAATAGATCCAATTTGTGCAATGCAAGCATGCATGGATGGTTACGAGGTAGTGTCGCCTTATGTGAATGGTCAAAATAACAATAACGACGAATCAATCAATAAATCTTTACTGCAGGATACGGACTTAATTGTGACAACTACAGGTAATGTAAACGTTTGTGATAAACACATTCTTAATAACCTCAAAAGCGGAAGTATAGTTTGCAATATTGGACACTTTGATAACGAGATTGATACTGCCTACATGAGAGATAAATGGACTTGGGAGGAGATAAAACCTCAGGTTCATAAAATTTATCGAGACTCTAAAGATTCTTCTAATTATTTAATCCTTCTATCAGAGGGAAGATTGGTTAATCTTGGAAATGCAACTGGTCATCCTTCAAGAATTATGGATGGTTCTTTTGCTAATCAGGTACTGGCTCAAAAGTTTTTGTATGAGCAAGCATTTGCATCCATAAACGACGAAGGAGTAAAAGAAGATATGATTACTGTGCAAGTTCTACCAAAAGAATTAGATGAAGAAGTAGCCAGTTACATGGTTGAAGGTTTTGGTGGGGTGATGACAAAGCTAACTAAAGATCAAGCTGAATATATCAACGTCGATGAAGCAGGACCTTACAAGCCTGAATATTACAAATACTAATGACCAAAAAGAATACCAGTTGGGGAGGAAGGTTCACTCAATCAGTGTCTGCACTAGCTAGTAAATTTTCCAGCTCTATTGATGTTGATTCTGTTCTTGCAGAAAAAGATATTATTGGATCTATAGCATATGCAGAATCTTTACAGGAAGCTGGAGTTATCAATAAATCAGATCTCATCAAGATTAAACGCGGTCTTAATCAAATAAAAAAAGAAATAGAAACTGGAAAATTTAAATGGAATCCTTCGCTTGAAGATGTTCATATGAATATCGAGTCAGCCCTAGAAAAGAAAATCGGAGATTCTGCAAAAAAATTACACACCGGCAGATCAAGAAATGATCAGGTCGTTACAGATCTAAAGCTTTTTCTCAAAGATGAAACCAAAGCTATTAAGAAAAAAATTAAAGACCTACAAAAAAATATTTTAAATAAAGCTCAAAAACATTATGCAGATCTCATGCCGGGCTTTACTCATCTGCAAATAGCTCAGCCGGTAACCTTAGGCCATCATTTGCTTGCTTACTTTGAAATGTTGCAGAGAGACTCTATTAGATTTGAAAACAATGAAAAAACCCTAAATCAAATGCCTTTAGGAGTTGGTGCATTAGCAGGAAATAGATTTGCCATAGATAGACCAAAGCTTGCAAAGAAACTTGGTTTCACTGATATTACAAGGAATTCAATAGATACAGTCAGCGACAGAGATTTTGTTACCGACGTTTCCTACAGTTGTTCAATGCTTGCTGTTCATTTATCGAGAATGTCAGAAGAAATAATTTTATGGTCATCCTCGCAATTTGATTATGTTCAGCTACCTGAAGAGTTATGCACCGGTTCATCAATCATGCCCCAAAAGAAAAATCCGGACATGGCAGAGCTTATTCGAGGAGGCAGTTCACAAACTTTAGGCAGCCTTGTTACAACTTTATCTTTAATGAAAAACCAAAGCCTTTCATACAACAGAGATAATCAGGAGGACAAAGAACCTCTTTTTAAATCAATTAATTTCATCAAGGATGCCTTAGAGATTATGTCTGAAATGATCAAAGGTATGAGTTTTAACATTAAAAAAATGCTACATGATCTAGATCTATCTGAGGTTGGAGCAACAGATTTTGCCGAGTATTTGGTTTTAAAGGGCGTCCCCTTCAGAGAAGCCCATGAAATAACCGGCAAAATAGTAAAAGAAGCTGAAAGAAAAAATTTATTTATCAGAGAATTTAATTTGAGTGAATTAAAAAAAATACATCCAAAGATAGAGAAAGATATTTATAAATTTATTGATCCCAAAAAAGCCATACACGCTAAGAACAGTCTCGGCGGGACATCGCCTAAAAAAGTCAAAGCAGCTATCATCGCAGCCAAAAAGACTGTTTCTTCATGAAAATATTTAGCGAAATATTAATCATTTTTAGTCTTATCTTAGGTTCCTGTGGAATCAAAGGTCCGTTATACTTGCCCACCGAAGAACCTTCGGCGCAAGAGACAGATAAGACTTATGAGACCAAATAGCATCAAAAGTTTAGATAATATCCTCTTTTTAGAGGATGTTTCCTTATTAGATATTGCTAAAAAATATCCAACTCCTTTTTATATTTACTCAAAAGAAATGATCCTTGCTGCTATCAATTCCTATCTAACAAATATTCGGGAAAGAGACATAGTCTGTTATTCAGTAAAAGCAAATTCAAATCTGGCCATATTGAAAATAATGACAGAAAAGGGAATGGGATTTGATGTCGTTTCCGGTGGAGAACTGTTTAAAGTTTTAAAGATCGGAGCTGATCCACAAAAAATTATTTATTCTGGGGTTGGTAAAACAAAGCCTGAATTAGAGTATGCCGTTGATAACGATATAAAAAGTATAAATATCGAATCTCTTTTTGAATTAGAGTTGTTAAATCAAATTGGTAAAGAAAAAAATAAAGTTATCAACATAGGTATCAGAGTTAATCCAGATATTGATGCTAAATCCCATCCCTATATTGAAACTGGCAAAGCCGACTGTAAGTTTGGATTGTCTATAGATGATGCTAAGAGGATTGCAGATGCAAATCATGATGGTGTTTCGATATCCGGCATCTCTGCTCACATAGGATCACAAATAACAGACGATGAACTCTTTGGAACTTTATTTAATGATTTAAAAGCTCTTTCTGAATTTTTTATATCTAAAGGACATCCAATAAATCACATTGATGTTGGTGGAGGTCTTGCCATTGACTATGATTTTAAAGAAAGTTTTTCTCCTGAATTAATGACAAAAAAAGTAATTGATATGGCTGGAGATATCCCTATTTTTTTTGAGCCTGGAAGATCTCTAATCGGACAAGCTGGTTCATTGGTCACAGAAGTTTTAGGTATAAAAATTAACGGTAAAAATAAATTTTTAATTGTTGATGCAGGCATGAACGATTTAATTAGACCAGCCTTGTATCAAGCAAATCATAAGATAGAGGCTATTTCAGCTTCTGGAAAAGTTCCAGAAAAGTATTATGTTGTTGGTCCGGTCTGCGAAACAGCAGATAGCTTTGGTGAATTTTCAATTTCTGCTCAAGAACAAGATCACTTGGTTATTTATTCTGTAGGTGCCTACGGTTATTCAATGGCTTCAAACTATAATTCTCGTCTTCGAGCTGCAGAATATTTAGTAGATGGCAGCAAAATAATTGAAATACGAAAAGCTGAATCCTATGATGATTTAATAAAGCTTGAGCAATATTAATGTCTGAAAACTTAACTCATATGTCTGCTCTGGGTAATGACTTCATTGTGATAGATGCCATTTCTAATCAGTGCGATTTATCAAAATTGATAAAAAATGAGTTAGAGATTCTGAAACAGAAAATGCCTTTTGATCAAATTCTTTGTCTATTGCCTCCTAGAGATATTAACTGCGATGTCTACCTTGAAATATACAATGAGGATGGATCTCAATCGGAGAATTGCGTTAATGGACTTAGATGCATAGGTAGATACATGCATGATCATAATCTTGCATTTAATGAAGAGATTTGTGTGCAGTTAGTTAATCAAACTACAAAAGTCAAAAAGATAGATGAAGAAAATTATGAAGTGATCTTAGAGCAGTTTAGTTTAGATCCAGAGGAAATTGGCCTTAAGAAAATCAAAAGTGATTCATACACCTTCATGCATGATCAAGAACAAATTAATTTCTATTCTGTATCCGTTGGAAACCCGCATGCAATTATCTTTGTTAAAGAGATTTCTACAATAAAAATGGATGCTTTAGCTCAGTCCTTGAAAGAGGAAAACTGTTTTATAAATGGTTTCAACCTAAATCTTGCGGAAATATGGTCAAACAACTCCATAAAACTTAGAGTTCATGAAAGAGGTGTTGGGGAAACTGAGTCTTGTGGAAGCGGAGCTTGTGCAACGGCTCTTGCTGCGACACTTTTCAAAGGAATGCAGCATGACATTGAAATAATATTTGAAAAAGGCACATTAAATCTGAAAATAGACCTAGATAGTAATAAAATATATTTAAGAGGAACTACCAGCTATCTAAACTAATTTACATGTCAAACTCGTCAAAGATTTCTTCTGAGGATGTCGTCGAATATCTAAAAGAAAATCCTGATTTCTTTAATTTAAATCCTGAGTCTTTGAACCAGATAAATCTTAAACATGAATCCGGTGATGCAATTTCTTTAATAGAAAAGCAAATTATTGAGTTAAGAAAATCCTCAGACCAAGCAAATCAACAATTAATCCAGATTCTGGAAAATGCAAAAAGAAACGAAAAATTATTTCTACTTTCAAGAGAAATAATTCTTGGTTTATTGGCTAGCTCTACAATAGACGATACGGTGAACGAACTGGAATCATATTTTATAAACTCATTTAATACCGATGCCTGCAAGGTGATATTTTTTAGCGAAGATGAAAATAGATTTGGCAAGGAAAGGGTCACTAGTCCTGATCTTGCAACTGACCTCTTTCGTGATCAATTTAAAGATAAAGATATTATTCAAGGAGGTATTAGTCCTGAGATAAGCAATTTTGTTTTTGGCGCTAAAGCTGAAATACAGGAAGCTGCTATATGCAAATTGGAATGCTCTTCGGTAACAGGGATATTTGCGATCGGCAGTCAATCTTTAGGAAGATACTCAAGTGAAAAGGATAATCTCTTCCTTCTTTTCATTGTTTCAGCTCTTAGTAAATTTATCGATAGAATTATTCTCAGCAAGTCTCATGCAAAAGGAAATAAATAAGTTTCTAGATTACCTGTCAACAGTCAGAAATTTTTCTGTCAATACGGTGAGAAATTATAAGAAAGACCTTGAAAAGTTTAGTGCTTTCTACGAAGCAAAAAAATTTTCTGATCTAGCCGCTGTAAGCCAATCTGACATTAGAGATTTCGTTGGTATCGAGAGAAGGCGCGGGATCAGCCCAAGAAGTATTTCTAGGTTAATTTCTTGCTTAAAAAGTTTTTATCGTTACCTCAACTTGGAAAGAATAGTAATGAAAAATCCCATTTTGGGAATAAGCGCGCCAAAATCTGCCAATCTCTTACCCAAAGCCATCGATGCTGATTTAATCAATCAGCTGCTAGATTTTCTTCCAAAAGAATGGATCGATTACCGAGATAAAGCTATGGCGGAATTAATCTATTCTTCCGGATTAAGACTTTCTGAATTATGCAGCTTAAATATCTCTGATTTGTCTTTAAAAGATCAAAGTTGCAGAGTTGTCGGCAAAGGGAACAAAATGAGAGATCTACCCATTGGAGGTATGGCATTGAAAGCATTAGAGTCTTGGTTGTCGAAGAGATCTGAAGTGGAGATAAACGAACCTGAAGCTTTATTCATCAATAAAATGGGAAACAGATTGGGAGCGAGAACGGTGCAAGAAAGATTAAAAAAATTGAGCGTTAAACAAGGCGTTCCTTATTTGCATCCACATATGTTAAGACATTCTTTTGCCTCCCATGTATTAGAATCAAGTGGCGATTTAAGGGCAGTTCAGGAGTTGCTTGGTCATGCTAATCTATCGACCACGCAAATATACACAAAATTAGATTTCCAACATCTCGCCAAGGTTTATGACAAAGCACATCCGCATGCAAAAAAAAGAACATGACTGTTAAAGTAGTGACGTTTGATTTAGATGATACCCTCTGGCCTTTGAGAGAAACGATATTGGCTGCTCACAAAAGTGCAAATGATTTTCTAGGCAGTCAAGTTCCTAGCGTTAAGGAAATATTGTCTACCAATAAAGAAAGAGTAGTATGGGGACAACTTATTGAAAAAGATCCAACAATGCGTCACAGACTTAGTGAACTGCGTTTCAATGTCTTTAAAAACATTCTTCAAGGCTTAGGTCAAACCGAGCAACAGGCGGAGAAACTCTCATCTGAAGCATTACAAATATTTATGAATGGTAGACACCAACTTACTTTGTTTGATGGTGTCGAAGAAGTTCTAGCTCGACTAAAAGAAAAATATACTTTAGGTGTTCTCACTAACGGCAATGCAGACATCAGGAGGCTCGGCATCGATCACTATTTTAATTTTAGCTTTAGTGCGGAAGAATTAAACGATAGTAAGCCCTCCGCAACCCACTTTAAAAAAGCTATGGAACATACTTCAGAAAAAGCAGCCTCAATTTGCCATATTGGCGATCATACAGAATGTGATGTTGAAGGCGCCTTAAATGCAGGATGCAAAGCAATTTGGTATAACGAACTTAATAACGAGTGGCCTGATTCTAAGGGTTGTCCCGTTCAGGAGATTAAAAGTTGGTACGATATGGAAGAAGCTATATCTAAGTGCTAATCAAGGGTGTATGAACAAACGTTTATTCATCCCATTATAGTCTAGAAAGATATCCATCTAACCTATCATTATTCATAATGAAGGATGATTTTAAATCACTAGCAGCTGACTTTATTTCATCTATGTTAGTGGCTTCTCCTACTTGGATTACACCAACCATAGCCATCATTGCGTGTGGTGTGCAGTTATAAACATAAACTCCTTCTTTGTCTAAAGTAATGCTTATTTCTTGATTGATTCCGCCAGTCCAAGCCTCGGCACCTGCAGGAATCATGCCCGGAAGACTTGCTGAATTGTGAAGTTGATCTGTTAAAACAAAGTTAATGGTGTCGCCCACAGAAACCTTTATAACACCTGGCTCAAACACCATAGTGCCATCTTCACCTGCATTTTTCATTTCGATAGTATGGACACTTCCCTCCGAGAGTTTAACTTTATTAGCGTCATCCTCATTTGAAACTGAACTCGTTGTGCCAGAGTTTATAGCGACTTTATAGCCTGGACCAACAGTCTTTATTCCGCAACCATCGCCTTCCATGCATACTTGACCTAAAGGCATAATCCTCTTCTCGATGGATTCAGGCCTCATATCTTGTGCAAAAGTTGCATTTGAAATAACAAAAAGCAGTAACATAATCATTTTCATACAATGATTATAAATCAAAGAAAAACCTATTATCTTTGAGGAATAAAAAAGTTTTATTACTAGAACCTGACGTTATGAAAAAAATGGGCTAGTAGTTCAGCGGATAGAACGTCTGCCTCCGGAGCAGAAGGTCGCAGGTTTGAATCCTGCCTAGCCCACTAAATTATTTGATTGCTCTTTTTGTAAATCATCAAGAATTAGATCTACGCCCTCTTTTGCTAGAAACTCATTAAGCTCGTAATTTCCGATGAGAACATCAAATATCCAACTACCTTCTACAACTTCTTCTTTTTCTATATATCCTTGCTGGTATAGCGATGCTCTTACCGCACCTAAATTTTGGGTAACTGAAAGTCTACCTTTAAAAATCCCCTTACTAAGATGATTAGTAATTTTTTCCTTTAAACGACTTATGCCTATTCCTTTTGAGGCAGATATCGAAACTTGATTGACATCCTCTGATATTCCAATTGCGTTGGCTTCATCTGCCCTATCTATTTTATTGTTTACGATAATTTGAGGAATATTATCGGCGTTAATTTCTCTTAAAATTTTATTAACTTCTTTGCATTTGAAATCACAATCAATATCGCTTACATCGGATACATGGAGCAATAGATCTGCTTCTCTAAGATCCTCTAAAGTTGCCTTAAATGATTCAATCAAAGCAGTGGGTAGGCTGGAAATAAAACCAACAGTATCTATATAAAGAATTGAACCAGAACCTGGACTTAAATTTTTTCTTGTAACAGTATCTAGTGTTGCAAATAGTTGGTCTGCTTCATATTGTTCAGATCCAGTTAATTTATTGAACAATGTAGTCTTTCCAGCGTTGGTATAGCCAACCAAAGCGATTACGTGGTTGTTGCCTTTTTTTCGTGCGTATCGGTTTAGTTTTTTTTGTCGGTGACTCTTCTCTAATCGTTTTTTAATAGATTTGATTCGATTTGCTATCAGTCTTCTATCGGTTTCCAACTGAGTTTCACCCGGACCTCTCAAACCAATTCCACCTTTTTGTCTCTCTAAATGGCTCCAGCCTCTCACTAACCTAGTTGATAAATGACTCAATTGAGCAAGTTCAACTTGCATCTTACCAATGTGACTGGTCGCTCTAGATGCGAAGATATCCAAAATTAATCCAGTTCTATCCAAGACCCTTGTTCTAAGTTCTCTCTCTAAGTTCCTCTCTTGAGACGGCGATAATTCATGATTAAAGATAACAAGGTCAACCTTGTATTCTTTTGTTGCTTGGCAAATTTCATCAACTTTACCTTTACCTAAGAAATACTTAGCAGAAAGACTGTTTTGTTGTCCGTGATATTCTTTGAGAATATTGGCGCCTGTTGATCTTACAAGGTCCTTGAATTCATTAAACGGATCAATAGGATTTGATAAATCGGTAACTTTTTTTAAATCCGATTGAACGATAATGACATTAGAAGTAAATGTATTTTTCATAAATAAACAATTCTAACAGTCTTTTTTGCTTTAAAATAAATCACAATCATATAGTTTAAAAAAATTAAAACCTTAAAAAGAAGGAGTTTGAATGAGGTTGCTTTTCATAATTTTAATTTGTCTCACTTTTTTTTCTTGCGCCAATAACGTGAATACTTTCGCTAGTGTTGAGAAAGATTTAAAAGATTCAACTAGTAACCAAGAAATAAAATGTGTCTACGAGAGAAGGACTGGAAGCTACATTAAAAAAAGGGTCTGTTACGATAATCAACTTGAAATATCCCGCTATTTAGAAACTCAATCAGCAATCAGACAAATGGATATTTTTCCTATGCACCTAGAGCCCTTTTATCGATGAAATATTCTTTAGTAATAATCATCTCTCTTATTTTTTTAAGTTGCGCTAGTGTAGATAAATCAACTCAAGCATCAGAAGAAAAAAACAATGCCTCAAAAGATGGTTTGGTATGTAAGGTTGAAGAAATAACCGGCAGTCACGTCAGAAAGAGAGTTTGTTACACACAAAGACAAATTGAAAGGCAACAAGAAGTTGCACAAGAGGCTCTAAGAAGAAGTTCGGGGGGAGTTCCTTCTAATCCTGCGCCTTAGGGAATTGAGATCTGATCCTGTCCCTCTAGGCTTTTTGCAGTATCGACCAAAGTCTCTTCAACTGGTCTAGGCTGCCAGTTCAATATTGCCTTTACTTTTTCATTTGAAAGAAACTGAGGATCCCCGAGCATCCTTACGCTCTCCCGTGCCGTGTTACTAAAAAGGGCAGCAAACCTAATAACAAAATTAGGTAATCTAAATTTGGGTGACTTTGTAAAACCTGCCTTTATCAAGATTTGAGAAATTTCATACAGCCAGAAACTTGAAGTACAAAGAATAAAACGTTCATTGTCTGACCCTTGATTAGATATGGCATCTACATGAGCTTGTGCTACATCTCTTACATCTACGATACCGAGATGAATGTTTGGAGTTCCGGGCAATTTTCCAGAGGTTAACATCTGGATCAAAACGTTGGTTCCTCCTAAGTCAGGAGACAGCGCTGGCCCTAAAACCATGTAAGGGCAAAAAACAGTTAATGGAAATTTTTCGTCTTCGTTTAGGTTATCAATAAATTCCCAAGCAGATCTCTCCGCCATTGTTTTACTTTTTGCATACGGAGTAATTTTGTTGGAATCAATATCTGACCAATCTTTTTCGTCGTAGTTTTTTTTATCAGAATCGTCATAGAAAATTGAAGCTACGGATGAAGTTAAAATCACCTTTTTTGCTTTATTGATTTTTGCGGTTTTAAGTGCTCGTAGAGTACCGTCTACGGCAGGCCTAATAAGAACCTCCTCGTCCAGAGAATCGCTAGCTGATATTGGAGAAGCAACGTGCATAACGTAATCACAATCTCTTCCAGCTTCTTCCCAGCCTTTATCATTCAATAAATCTAGCTCAATGATTTCTAAATTTTCTACTGATGTGTTTGCTTCTTTCATAGCGGTCAAAACTTCTTCTTTTCTGACGCTGTCTCGAAGAGTGCCTCTTACTGCGTAGCCCTGGTCAAGAAGTTGCTTACAACAATGCAATCCAATGAAGCCTGTTACACCTGTTAATAATACTTTTTCCATAATTCTCCCTTATTCTTGATCGGACTCTAGTCTGTTGAGCCATCTTTTAATTACTTCATCGGTATGCTCACCTAATTTTGGAGCACGGACGAAGCTTTCATCATGATTAGAAATCTTTACGGGATTGCCTGGAACTTTCACAGTTTCTCCACTTTCTTGAAGCAGATCTATGATCATATTCCTTTTTAAAAGGTCTTCATCTTTGAAGGTTTGTGAAAATTTATTAATTGGTCCGCAAGGTACCCTGTGTTTTTGCAATAATTCTATCCAATATTCTGTTGTGTTTGTCGTAAATTTTTCTTGAAGGGCTGCATCGATTGCATCTCTATTTTCTAATCTGCCCTTTCTGTTTTTATTCTGCTTGGTATCCAAATGTTTTAATCCCATTGCTTCAATCAAACTAGGCCAAAAGTTTTCAGCTACCACTGCGACCTGAATAAAATTATCTTGAGTTTTGTACAAGTTAAACGGAGCATGATTCATATGTTGATTTCCAATTGGGTCTGGATCTTCTCCTGATAAAAAATGCATAGTTGCCATGTAAGTCAAAAGGCTTACTTGGGTATCTAACATTGATATATCTACATGCTCACCGTAATCATAGATCTCTCTAGAACGTATGGCACTTAGAATGCCAATAATGGCATAAAGACCTGCGCCAAGGTCCGCTATGGGTATTCCCGATTTAACAGGGTTATTTTTGTCAGCGCCGGTGATCGACATCGCACCTGAATATCCTTGAACAATGTTGTCGTAAGCTGGACGATTAATCTCGGTATCGCCAAAACCATTGATCGAACAGGTGATTATTTTGGAATTAACTTTCGCTAAGCTGTCATGATCAATGCCTAATCTTTCAGTAACGCCTTGACTAAAATTATCGACAACTACATCGGCAACTTCTACAAGTTTCAAAAAAAGTTTCTTGCCTTCATCGCTTTTGAGATCTAACTCTATGCTCTTTTTATTTCTGGCAAGAGTCAGATGATACGCACCGATACCATCATGTGAATACTTTGGATCATCTTTAAGAAGGTTCCTAGTGATGTCTCCTGTTTTAGGTTGCTCAATTTTTACAACTTCAGCTCCTAAATCTGCAAGCACCATAGTTGCATAAGGTCCCGCAAGCATGTGAGTTAAATCTAAGACTTTTATGCCTTTAAGAGATTGTTTCAATTTAATAATTTGTTTTGTCGTCTACAGCATTACCTGTAGTTGGAATCAAAGCTGAACGCTTGTAGGTAGCCACAATCACGCCATCTTGATTAGTGCCGGTGGTTTTAACGGTTACAATGCCGCAGTTTTCTCTGGATTTAGATAACCTTTTCTCGAGGACTTCTGACTCAGCATACAAAGTATCGCCTTCAAAAAGAGGATTAGGTAAAACAATATCAGTCCATCCTAAATTTGCTATAGCTTTTTGACTTACGTCGCTCACACTCATACCTACCATTACAGCTACGGTAAAAGTACTGTTCACAAGAGTTTTACCAAATTCAGTTGCTTTGCCGTATTCTTCGTCAAAATGTAGCGGATGCGTGTTCATGGTTAATAAAGTAAACCAAGTATTATCCGATTGGGTTATGGTGCGACCAGGTCGATGCTCGTAGATGTCCCCTATTTCGAAATCCTCGAAGTATCTCCCAAAGGTTTCTCGATATCTTTGATTGCCAAGATCTTTTATGCCTTTAACCATTAATTATCGTCCTCTCCTAACTCCAATCTTAGTCTCATTGCTTCTGCAATTGGTTCATCAACCATTTTACCATCCACTTTGATAACTCCAGAGCCACCAATCTTTTCGTATTCTTTTAAAACCTTCATCGCCTCTTCTTTTTCTTCTTTTGTTGGCTCAAAAGCTTTATTAATAATTTCCACTTGAGAAGGATGAATGCAGGCTTTACCAGTAAAGCCCATATTTTTAACAGCTATAGCTTCCTGTTCACATCCCTCAGGATCATCGAGGAAAAAGAATGGAGCATCAATTGTAAATAAGTCATACATCGCAGCTGCAATAGCAACTTTAGATCTTGCGTAAAGTAAAGGCTCCCATGCTAATTTTGCTTTAAGACCAGCAGAAAAATCCGCTGCACCAAAAAATAATCCTCTCACTCCTTTAAAAGAAGCTATTTCGTCTACAGTGGCAACTGCTCGAGGAGTTTCAATCAAAGGAATTAGATCATCTTCAAAAGCTATTTTAGTAGCAAGTGTTGCTAAAGAATCAAAGCTTTGAATTTTAGGCAAAATGATAGCTTCTATTTGTTCTTGATAATCAGAAATTAAATCTATGTCCTCTCTACCTAAGTCTGTGATCGGATCATTCACTCTAACAAAGACCGGTTTAACAAATTTATTACCGTCTTTAAAATTGTTAATTAAATCTTCGCGTGCTTCTTTTTTTAAGTCATCCGGACAACCGTCTTCTAAGTCAATGATAATTGCATTAACGTCGGTTCTCTGAATATCATCGAGATTGTGCATCTTATGACCTGGCACAAACAGGTTGGACTTAAATCTGTATAACATTACTGACTCCTTTCGATGTCTACTAGATGATCTACAACATCCAAGAGTTCTTCAGTGGGAATATCTCTTGATGCTTTTACCTTGTATTTTCCATTCACAATAAAGGCTGGCACACCCATAATTTCGTATTTTCTTCCGTAAACGTCGGCTGCATTAATATTGGACTTTATTCTGAAAGAATTGCTAATAGCTTGATACTTTTCTGATTCGACTCCAAAAGCGCTAAAAAGTTCCGTAATTTCTCTTTCGCTGGTAAGAAATTTCCTATCTAAATGAATTGATGTAAAAGCTGAGCCGATGATTTCTTCCATGCCTAAAGCCTCGGCGGAATAAAACAACTTTGCGTGTTCTTTAGCGGGAGGATTCCAAGTTACCGGAACTCGCCAAAAATCTATATCGTTGCTTAGGTTTTTCTTCCAATCTCTTATCAAACCTTCTAATGT
>CACNYO010000006.1 GCA_902624765.1 uncultured SAR86 cluster bacterium | reverse complement strand
CAAATCTAGAATGTCCTTACGTAAAAAGGCATTATGGATCAAATAATATGCAAACTACTCAAAAGTTTGCCAAAAGTAAAAATGTAATTTGGATTACAGTGATTTCGTCTGCTGAAGGTAAACAGGGATACATTCCACCAAGTGATGCTGTGAATACTTTTGCATCTTTTGGAAGTTTTCCTGATCATATTTTGGTTGATAAGAATGGTGACTTAGGTAAAAAATTTAATGCAAAAACCACACCTCATATTTTTATTGCTGATAAAAATAAAGATATTGTCTATCAAGGTGCGATTGACGACGCTGGAGGTACAAAGTTTTGGACAACAGACTTAAACCAATCTACAAATTTTGTAAAAAAAGTTTTAAATGATATTAAGTCCAACAAACCTCTGTCTGTTTCAAAAACAAGACCTTACGGTTGTTCAGTCAAATACGGATAATTTTAGGCAACTATATACTCCCTCCACATATCGTCTTTGTATTCGATCTGAGAGTTTTGGCCTTTTAATAGTGCTTTATAACTTGGTTTTATCGCCACGGGTGAAGGATCTAAAGATTTATCAGCTTTAGCAATATTGCATTCTTTGCATGCTGTAACGACATTTTCCCAGCTCGATCCCCCTCCTTTTGATTTTGGAATAATGTGATCTATGGTTAATTCCTTTCTTTGAAAGACTTCTTTGCAATATTGGCATGTGAACATATCCCTGAGAAAGACGTTGGATCTTGAAAATTTTACGTGATTTGTATATTTGTAATATTTCCTCAACATAATGATGCTTGGAACTTTGATTTTCATGCTGGGTGAATGAACAAACCAATCTGGATGTTCTCTAACGATTATTACATTTCTGGTGACGACTAACTTGATGGCAGTTTTCCAATCTACAACAGACAAGGGAAAGTAGCTTATAGGCTTTCCATTTCCATTAAGTAGCAAGCAATCCTGTGACATTTATTTAATATGTCACAGTCATATTATTTTGCAATAGTCTCATATTGGAATATTCAAGGAATTTAAATTCTTTAAATGTTAGAATGTTTTCATGGAGTTTCTTGGCAATCATATCCTCTCCATAGATCAGTTTGATAAAGACGATATTGTTAAAGTTTTTTCAATAGCTGAAAAAATGATCCCATACGCAAACCGAGAGAAAAAGACGAAAGTGCTTCAAGGAGCTATTCTCAGTAATATGTTCTTTGAAGCAAGCACAAGAACAAGAATTAGTTTTGGAAGTGCGTTTAATCTTTTAGGAGGAGAAGTCAGGGAAACGACTGGTATTGAGGCTTCTTCTTTGGCAAAAGGTGAGTCTTTATACGATACAGCCAGGGTTTTAAGCGGTTACAGCGATTTAATTGTTATGAGACATCCTGAAAAAAATTCTGTCCAGGAATTTTCAGAGGCCTCAAGAGTTCCTGTAATCAATGCTGGAGATGGAGAAAATGAACACCCTAGTCAAGCTCTGTTAGATTTATTCACAATCAAACTTGAGCTGGAATCTAAAGGTAAATCCATTGACGGAAGCAACATTGCTCTCGTTGGAGATTTAAAATTTGGAAGAGCCGTTCATTCTCTTTGTAAGGCATTAAATTTATTTGAAGATATAACTTTCAATTTAATATCTCCTGAACAATTGAAGCTACCTCCTGATATTAGACAAGATCTAGTCTATAACGGAATGAAAATAAATGAATTCAATTCAATAGAGTCCGGTATTGGCGATGTAGACATTATTTATGTCACCAGAGTTCAAGAAGAAAGATTTGATTCACCTAAAGAGGCTAATAAATACAAAGGCCTTCTTAAACTAAATCAAAATATCTACACCGAAAATTGTGAGCCAAATACAGTCATCATGCATCCGCTTCCAAGAGACTCTCGTCCTGATGCTAATGAACTTGATACTGACATGAATGAAAATCCTAACCTAGCCATATACAGGCAGACGGATAATGGTCTTCTCGTTCGTATGGCTTTGATCTCTCTTATCCTTGGAGTTGATCAAACATTATCGGATTATGACGAAGATATTTCGTGGGTATCAAGCAAAAAATCTAACTGACTTTTGGAAGATCATTCCAGGACGTCGTATATCTAGGCGATTGGATCTCTCTCTTCATTGACCATTTTCTTTTAATCCCCTGAGCCAAAAAATAAACAGGCGGTAATCCTTTCTTATTTATTTTATCTATGGTGCTCATGAGTTTATCGCTATATAGGACTCTTTCTTTAGGATAAAAAAAATCATATTGCTGAATTTGATCATCATAAAAATCTGAAAGCAATATTCCTGCCTTTGTATAATTAAAACCTGATCTATATATAGCTCTAAGACTCTTTTTTGCATTTTGAATAATATCTCTAGTGTCACTAGTTGGAGCAACTAATCTAGTTATTCCCGAATTTCTATATTGTCTATCTTGCGTCCTGAAAGGATTTGTTCTGATGAAGACGGAAACATAAAGGCATCTTCTATTTTCTTTCCTAAGCTTAGCTGCTGCTCGTGCTGCATAGTCGCTTACTGCCTCTTCTAATGTCTTCAAATCATCTACTTTTTTACTAAAGGTTCGACTAACTACAATTTGTTTTTTGGCTGATGGTTGATCTTCTAAGCCAATGCAAGACTCTCCTCTCAGCTCCCTGACTGTTTTTGCAAGAACTATGTTGAAGTTATTTCTTACGTATTTTGTATCTATCGTTGCAAGATCTAAAGCCGTCCTGATACCAATCTGATTTAATCTTTTATGAATCTTTCTGCCTACTCCCCACACTTCTTGAACAGGCACCAAGTTTAATAGTTTTTTCTGTCTTTCTGATTTAGACAAATCTACTACTCCTTGCGTAGCTGGATAATACTTGGCTCCATAACTTGCTATTTTAGATAGAGTTTTGGTTGGAGCGATGCCTACTCTTACAGGCATTCCCGTCCATTGTTTAATTATTTCTTTGCATTGCATTCCAAAATCCAGCAAATTTTGGCAATTATTAACTCCTGTTAAATCTAAGAAGGCTTCATCAATACTATATATTTCTATATTGGGAGATAGTCGTTCCAGAGTTGTCATTATGCGAGCCGATATATCAGCATAAAGTTCATAATTAGAAGAAAAAGCATAGCCTCCTTTTTTGGTATAGGAAGACTCGATCTGATACCAAGGATCACACATCTTAATACCAAGCTTTTTAGCTTCTTTTGAGAGAGCCACCACGCAGCCATCATTATTTGATAAAACGACCACTGGTTTATCTTTTAGATCTGGTCTAAAAACTCTCTCGCAAGAAGCATAAAAGCTGTTGCAATCTACTAAAGCAAACATCTCTTAATCAAAATTGATTGATGGCAGCTAAGACAACGCCAATTATTTCAAAGTCTTCCTTTTTATCTATTTTAATAGGCGGATATTTAATATTTTCTGCGATCAATCTAGGTTTGGGATAAAGTTGTAATCGTTTGCAGGTATAAGATCCGTCGACCGAAGCGATGACTATCTTACCGTCAGTTGGCTCGATACTTCGGTCGACTATTAAAATTGCATCATTATGTATACCCGCATTAATCATAGAATCACCAGCAGCTCTCAAAAAATAGGTTGCAGCTGAATTCTTTACCAGATATTCATTTAGATCTATTGATCTTTCTACGTAATCATCCGCGGGACTAGGCCAGCCTACAGCAATTTTGTCATTGAAAAGGGGCAGATTTACTCTGCGCTTTTGATCTTCAGATATCATTCGCAAAAAAATAGGTAAATTAAATACTGTATAAATATACAGTATATTTTTTGATAAGAAAAGCGGACTTAATTAGATTATTTTTGCTACTTTAACTGCGGACGAAGACCCCCATCCTACGATTTTCATCCAGAGGTTTAGAAGAATTCCAGGAGTAAACTTTTTTTTAATTGCGGATTCGTTTTTATGCTCAATTTCATCATCCTGGCAGGATTGAAGAAGATTTATAAGAACATGATCGGGGTTATCCTGTGCCCTCAAGTATTTAAGTTGTTCTTCATAATGATCTTCTACAAAGGACTCAACCGCTTCGATGGTTGCAAAAACTATTCTAGGTCCAAAAAGAGATGGAAGAAAACCTAGAAGATATCCGGCAATTTTCCAAATGCCGACTAATTTACTTCTTTTACTTGATGGAAGGATTTCTTCTATCTTTCGTAAATGTTCTTTTTCTGTCTCTAAATGTCTTGTGGAAAACTCCACCAAATCAGGATCTTTAGCAATAGAAAGAATTCCTTTATAAATATAGACAGCGCCCACTTCACCGGCGTGATCTGAGCGAAGAAAGGATTCAAGCAATTTATTCATGAGAGAATAATATCTGTAATTTGTCTTATAAGATAATTCTAAAATGGTAGACACGCCCGGACTCGAACCGGGGACCCCTACCATGTCAAGGTAGTACTCTAACCAACTGAGCTACGTGTCTATATATTTCTGGGAACGAATTCTAACACAGTTGCGTTAATGCAATATCTAGGAAGTCCATTGGGACCATCCTGAAAAACATGCCCAAGGTGGATTCCTGAGGACTTAGATTTAATTTCAACCCTAGTCATTCCATAACTGTAGTCCATGTGCTCTGTGACTGATCCATCTACTGGTTTAGTAAAAGATAGCCATCCCGTTCTAGAATTAAATCTATCTTTTGTATCAAAAAGAGGAGCTCCGCTAAGCTTGTCAATAAAAACTCCCTCGGGAGTATCTTTAAATAATTCGTATTCCTTACAAAAAACTGGATCCGTTCCTTGATTAAAAGCAACGCTATAAGCCTCACTATCTCCTAATTTAAAAATACCAAGAGCCTTATAAAAGTTTTCTCTCTGAACAAATCCTTGAAGAGAAAATTTCTCAACTCCATCTTCGATAAAAAAGATAGTTGGTGTTGCCCAGGTAGGAGATAACAGTTGAAGATCATGCAAATCTGAGGAATATCTGTAATGTAATGGTATTGAACCGTCATAGTCAGACAAAACTTCATTTTTAAGCTTGGCGCAATAAGGACAAAATTCTGAATCCAAAACTAAAATATATTTACCGGTAAGTAAAAAACTATTATCAATTTTAGGTTTTTCAATTTCTTTAAAAACAATACCAGTTGAATGATCTGGACAGTAGCCATTAGGATTCTTAACTAAGTAATCTTGATGATATTCTTCTGCTGGATAAAAATTTTTTAATTTCTTTATATCTGTAACAATGTCTCCATATCCATGTTTATTTAAAAGTAATTGGTAGTCATCTTTTAGATTTGTGGATAACCTCTCCTCAGATTTGTTATTGAATAATATTAGAGATCGATATTGAGTTCCTATGTCATTGCCCTGTCTATTTTTTTGTGTTGGATCATGAAGTTCGAAGAAAAACTTTATTAAATCGGTTAAAGAAATTGAATTCCTGTCGTATTTAACCTGAACAACTTCAGCAAAATTATTAGGATTGAATTTATTTTTAAACTTTGTAATTTCTGAATATTTTGGCTCAAGACCAGCGCCATCAGCGTAACCAGATTCAACGTTTATCACTCCTGGTAATTCTGCAAATTTTTTTTCGACGCTCCAAAAACAGCCTGCTCCAAAAACAATTTTGTCTTCATGAATTGTTATATTTTTTGAAGAAAAAACAGTGGATGCAAAAATAGCTATTAAAAATAGTGAGGACTTAAAGAGATTTGGCAAGCAAACCATTCGTAAGAAAAAGAAAGTTACCCTTGCTCTTCTGTGATTGTAATTACAGTAGGAGAGCAGTTATCTATCTGCAAGGTTTCTATTTGTTCGAGTAATAATTGAAGTCTTCTAAACTCGTACACAGCTGGATTAACGGATTCAGAACCAACTCCAAAATAATTTTTTCCGGTTAGTGGATTGTTTGTCCTAAATCCAAAAAAAACAGATGAAACATTTCTATCAGCTTCATTAACTAGCTTATCTGCAAGATCTTCTACAATGTTTGAGACTCTTACAGATTCCTCTGATAATTCTATACAATTCAAAAGTGTTGGATCAAAATCAAAGTGTAGATTCAATGGTTGAGGTGTTTGATACCAGAAAATGGGTTTTGCACAACCAACAGCAAAAGCTAACAGTAAAAGTAAAGAAATGCGGAATGGTTTTTTCATAAATCCTCAGGTGACATTATATCTAATTTAATAAACTTGAGAACAAAGAATATTATTTTTTATCCTCAGCTTCGTTATTGATTACAGCAGAAGCATGCACGTCATTTTCATCCATAATTCCATCTGAGCCACCTGATTCAACATATATAGACCTTGAAGGGAAAGCAAATTCACTTCCGCTAGATCTAACAATATCGATTACTGAATATACAAGATCTTGCTTAATGGTCGAGAATTCAGTGAAGTTGCAAGGGTTAGTAAAGCATAAAATTTGAACATCAATAGAGCTTGAGTTAAAAGCAACAGTCTTTGCAAATGATTCTTGCTTAACGTTTTCCACCAATCCTTCGTAGTCTTTAATAAATTCATCTATTTTTGAACATATTTCTTTGAGTTGCTCGAGGGTTGTTGAATAAACAAGATTTATTTTCCAATCTATTCTTCTGTGATACATCTCACCGTGATTAATTACTTTCACATCAGATAAATCTTTATTTGGAATTATCATTGGAGAGGTATTGAAAAGTCTTATGACTGTTGATCTAAATCCAATTTTATCAACCATTCCGTGAAGATGACCTTCAACTTCAATTCTATCGCCAGGCTGAAATCTATTTTCAGCTATAATCAAAATACCGGAAATCAAGTTCTTAAAAAGATCTTGTGCTCCTAATGCAACGGCAACTGAAAATAATCCAAGACCAGCAATAATAGGCCCAATTTGTATTCCAAATATGTCCAGAATTATTGCAAAACCAATTACCCAAATTAGAACTCTTATGGCTTTTTCTAACCACATTGTCATTGCTGCTGTTAAAAAGCTGGTGCCGGTAAGCATGGAAAAAAGCGGCGAAACACTGTTAGTAAAAACACTAAAAATTGTGAATGCTAATGATGCCTTCACTAGATTCTCTATGAATAAACCTAAAGATCCAGATAATGGTAAATAAATACTTATCAAGTAGAGGGCAAGAGTTATGGGAACATAACCTACAGGCTTCCTAAGCGACTCAAATACAACATCGTCAACTTCTGTCTCTGTATTATCGGCAATTGATTCTAACCACTTAAAAAATCTGCTGACAATAAATGCTCTCAGTAAAAGAGCAATTACCAAAATTCCAATGGAGATAAAAAGTTCTGTTAAACCAATCCCTAAAAGGCCCTCTTCCCAAACTTCTCTAAAAATATTAAAAAAACCGTCCATTAATTCCTCAATATCAGTGCACCGTCATTAATTTTTTTTAATTTAATGTCAAAAAGATCTTGAAAGTAATTTTGATTATTTCTCCAAGGAGATTTTTCGCCTTGTTTTGGAAATAAATGCATTGATCTCATTAAATACCCGGAAGAAAAACCATTTAGCCAATCATCTTCAGAAACTTGTACATCTGGATCTGGCAATGAATGAGTAATATTATTTTTATCCATATAGTTAATTAATTTGCACATGAATTCACAAGTCAAATCAGATCTTAGTGTCCATGAAGCATTTATGTAGCCAAAGGAATTTATAAGATTGGGTACTCCTGTGTACATCATTCCCTTATATGCAACTGTATTTGGCATATCAATCTCTCTGTTATCAACTTTCACTTCAGCTCCACCTAGAAATTGCATTTGCAAGCCAGTAGCAGTAACAATAATGTCTGCGGAAATTTCTTCTCCTGATTCCATTTTGATGCCCTTCTCTGTAAATGAGTCTATATGACCAGTAATTACAGACGCTCTATTTTCATTTATGGCATTGAATAAATCACTTTCAGGGAGGGCACAGATTCTTTGATCCCACGGGTTGTAGGTTGGAGTAAAGTGTTTATCAACATATTCTTCAGGTAAGTGTTTTTTGACTTCATCTAGGAGAAGATTCTTAACTCTTTCAGGATTTTTTCTACTATGTTTGAAAAGTGTTTGCTGAAGCCAAACATTCCTAGTTCTAACAATTTTGTAGGCAAGAGAATGAGGAAGAATCTTTTTCAAAAAAGCGCCAAATGCATTAACTTCAGGAACAGGAAAATAATAAGTTGGTGATCTTTGAATCATATAAACATGCTTAGCTTTTTCAGCTACTGCTGGAACTACAGTTGCTGCAGTTGCGCCACTTCCAATGACTGCGACAGTTTTATCCTGGTAATCCAAATCATCAGGCCAATGTTGGGGATGAATCTTAATGCCTTTGAAAGAATCTGATCCTTTGAAATCTGGGAGGTAGCCTTTTTCATAGTTGTAATAACCGGTACCCATAAAAACAAATTTTGCTTGGACTTGCTCTTCTCCCTCTGAAGTAACTAAATTAAGCGTCCAACATGCATCATTGGAATTCCAGTGCAGGGACTTCAATTTTGTATTAAAGCTAATTTTGTCTCTTAAATGAAATTCATCAATGGTTTCGTTCAAATATCTTAAAATTGAAGACCCGTCTGCAAGTGTTTTGTCTTCCTTCCATGGCTTGAAAGAATATCCCATTGTATACATATCTGAATCTGATCTAATTCCTGGATATCGGAATAAGTCCCAAGTTCCACCAATATTCTCTCTAGACTCAATAATTTGAAAGCTCTTATTAGGACATTTCATAGTCAAATAAGAGGCTGCGCCTATGCCAGAAATACCTGCGCCTATAACTGCTACATCGATCATAATATTTTACTTAGTTTTTAATCCTCAATTGGAAATCCTGAAGACTGCCATTCAGAGATTCCTCCTTTTAAAGAAGAAACGTGATTATAACCCATACGTTTTATGCTTTCGCAAGCTAAAACCGATCTAAAACCGGATTGACAGTAAATTATCAGTTTCGTATTGCGGTCTGGTATTGATGCTTCAACCAATTTTTCAATTAATCCTTTGCTCATATGAACAGAGTCGGGAATTCTAGACGCATCCCATTCTTCCTTTTCTCTGCTGTCGATGAGAATAAAATCTTCATCATGATCTTTTGCATGTTTTAGTTGGATGCAATCAATCTCATCAACATTTTCTAATGCTTCTTCTACTATGTCTAAAAATGATTTATTCATTTGAACCAACAAATTTTTGCAGCTTGCTCTTCAGATTCTACGACACAACCATCTTCATGAGAATAAATAATGACCCCAACAATAATTCCAATGGAGATGGAAAGTGCAATAGCGATGGATTTACCAAACTTCCTAGTTAGATAAGTCACTAACATAGAAGTAACTAGTACAATTCCAATACCAAGAATTAATCTAATCATTGATGTATTTTTTTTTCAGAACTCTAACAAAATAGTAGATGGGAGAAAGAATTATAAAGCAAATAATAAATTCCAAAGCAGGATTAAAGGTCATGAAATCTCTTAAAGCTTGAATAAAAAATAAACTGCCAAAGCCCATAATTCCGTATATGAAAAACAGAAGGTAATCTATTTTCTTTAGAAAATTAAATAAACTCGACATGACAGTTATTTTACCTGTAAGTTAACTACTAAAATAAATATTTGCAGAATTATTATGAACTTAGAAAAACTAAATGACTTGGTATTTGAGTTTAAAGGTCATACTGGATACATAAAAATAAATAGACCTCCAAACAATTTTTTTGATGCGGAATTGATTGGAGAAATTGCTGATGTCCTTGAAGAAATGGATAAAGACGATGAATGTAGATCAATAATACTTTATTCCGAAGGAAAACATTTTTGTGCTGGAGCAGATTTCACCAGATCATCCATGAAAGAAGAATCAGATCCTTATGAAAAGTTGTATCAACAGGCTGTGAGATTATTTAGAACTAAGAAACCAATCGTTGGAGTTATTCAAGGTGCTGCTGTTGGCGGTGGACTTGGTGTTTCTTTAGCGTGCGACTTCAGAGTTGCCTGTTCTGAATCAAGGTTCAGCGCGAATTTTGCAAAGCTAGCCTTTCATCAAGGTTTCGGAACAACCATTACTTTGCCGAGGGTTGTAGGTCATCAAAAGGCTTCTCTGATGTTACTAACTGGAAGAAGAATCACAGGTGATGAAGCTTTCGATATTGGATTAGCAGATTATTTAGTGCCCAAGGAAGAATTGATGTCATCAGCAGAGAATTTAGCACGTGAAATTAATTCAGCTGGTCCGCTTGGCGTTCAAGCTATAAGGTCAACAATTAGGGAAGGTTTGGCTGATGAGATTGAAAAAATAACTCATTGGGAATTATCTGAGCAAAATAGATTGAGAGAAACTGATGATTTCAAAGAAGGTATAAAAGCTTCACTCGATAGAAGAAATCCTGAGTTTAAATCTAAGTAGTTGACTTAATTTTTAGTTTGATATCGAAGGGATAAGGATCACTTAAATCATGATCTTTTTTCATGTCTGCCATAGTTTTGAAGATTTCATCTGACATTTCAGCTGATTTCCTAATCGTCATATCAATGTGGATTTCAACAGTTTCTACTAAAGCAGCTACCTCGTCATTTTCTTTACAGATCGCACAGACATAATGATAAAGCTTTTTATTGACGTTCAGCATTCGAAAACGAGGAGTTAGTACCTCACCTTTGAGACATTCTTTTAGGTAACTGATATTTTGTTCTAAAGTAAATGAAGAATATCCTTTTGAAATATAATCTTCTCCAAAGCCAAGGCTATGGTAAAAATTACTATCGTAATCCATAGGAATTGTTTGGTAGAACCTTACATTCATATGACCGTTCATATCACACATCTCATCAGTGACTGTGACCGAAGCGCCAGGTGTAGGAAAAATATCTTTCATAAAATTATTACGTTAGTTGCAAATGAATCGTTAATATTACGTGGTGCAGAATAATCTATTAATTGTCTTAGGAAATCAATTATTTCCTTTAAAAGAATTAAAGAAATATAACTTTAATCATGTATTGATGATTGAAGACTATGATTTGTGTACTTACGTAAAACATCACAAATCAAAAATCCTTATGTTTCTAACTTCAATGCGTGAATATAGAGATTCCCTTCAATCATTAGACAAAACCGTCCATTACATAGAATTAACGCATAACAAGAAAAATTACTTTGATAACGTCAGGGATGTTATTGAGAAAAATAAAATAGAGAAGCTATGCTTTTATGAGCCTGCCGATAAAGCATTTAAAGAAAAGCTTTATGCATTTTTAGAAACCACGAATTTGGAGTATGAAGAACTTCATAATCCTATGTTTATCTTACAAAAAGGTGAGTTTAAAGATCTCATGGACGGTAAAAGACTTTTTATGGCTGATTTTTATAAAAAAATGAGAAAAAAGCTAAATATCTTGATGGATGATGACAAGCCTATTGGAGGCAAATGGTCGTTTGATGAGGAAAATCGTAAAAAGTTACCTAAAGATCTATGCATTCCAAAAATTCCGAAAATAAAAGATTCGATTCATAAGGAAGAAATTAAAAATATCATCTTGAAAAAATTTCCTAATCATCCCGGAAGCATGGATGGTTTGAAAATTCCCTGCAATAGAAACGAAGCAAAAAAATGGTTGAAATCCTTTTTGGAAGAAAGGTTTGCACTTTTTGGCCATTATGAAGATGCAATAGATATTAACGAAACTTTTTTATTTCATTCGCTGCTAAGTCCTCTTTTAAATATTGGCTTGTTAACGCCTGAGGAAGTTGTAGATCAGTCCCTAAGTTATGCGAAGAAAAATAAGATTCCAATAAATTCTCTTGAAGGATTTGTAAGGCAAATTATTGGTTGGAGAGAATTCATAAAAGGTGTTTATGACATTAAAGGTAATGATCAAGAGAATTCTAATTTTTTTAATCATAATAAAAAATTAAAAGATTGCTGGTATGACGGTTCAACTGGAATTGATCCTTTGGATAAAGCAATCAAAGATTCGATCAGTCATGGCTATACTCATCATATTAACAGACTCATGGTTATCGCTAACATCATGAACCTTGCAGAAGTATCGCCTAAAGAAATTTATACCTGGTTTATGGAAATGTACTTAGATTCATCAGAATGGGTTATGGTCCCAAATGTTTTTGGAATGAGTACTTATGCAGATGCAGGAGTCATGTCTACCAAACCGTACATATGTGGTTCAAATTATCTTTTGAAAATGAGTAATTTTAAAAGAGGTGATTGGTGTGAAATAGTGGATGGTTTATATTGGAATTTTATTTCCAAGCACAGTGAATTCTTTAAATCTAATCCAAGGTTATCTTTAATGACAAGATCTTTAGATAAGATGAATAAAGACAAAAAAGAAAGGATTTTTAAACTTGCTGATGACTTTATCAGCTCTACTACTTACTAATCCCTTGAAAAAACCTCTTCCAGAAAAGATATGCAAAAGGTGTAACAAGCCCTTCTCATGGAGAAAAAAATGGGAACGAGATTGGGATAACGTAGTCTTCTGCAGCGAGCGCTGCAGAAGAACTAAAAAGACTAACTAACTAGGTCTTCCTACGTAAACGTCTGGTGAACCTTCTTTCGCTGCTTGAGCTTGATGTTTACCAAGTTCTAATCTAGCAACAGTTCTTCTGTGAACTTCATCAGGTCCATCAGCTAATCTCAAGGTTCTCATGCCTGCATACATCCTGGCTAAAGGTGTATCTTGTGAAACACCTGCTCCGCCATGTATTTGGATTGCTTTATCGATGACTCGTAATGCCATGTTTGGAACAGCCACTTTTATTTGAGCAATTTCACTCTTAGCAATTTTGTTACCAACAGTGTCCATCATATAAGCCGCGTTTAGAGTAAGTAATCTACAGCTATCAATTTCGATACGACAGTCAGCTATCACATCGTAGTTTCCACCTAGCTCTGCAAGAGGCTTACCGAATGCCTCACGATTGGTGGCTCTTTCACAAAGAATATCTAGGGCTCTTTCAGCAACACCAATTGTTCTCATACAGTGATGAATTCTTCCTGGACCAAGTCTTCCTTGAGCTATTTCAAAACCCCTACCTTCGCCTAAAAGCAAGTTTTCCTTAGGAACTTTCACATCTGTAAATCTCAAATGACCATGTCCATGTGGAGCATCATCTGAACCAAAGACATTCATCATTCTTAAAATTTCGATACCAGGAGTATCCATTGGAACAAGAATTTGTGATTGTCTTTGATGTTTAGGATTGTCTGGGTTAGTTACTCCCATAAATACAAGGATCTTACAACGAGGATCCCCTGCACCAGAAGTCCACCATTTTTCACCATTGATAACGTAATGATCGCCAGCATCAACAATAGAACTTGAAATATTAGTTGCATCGGAAGATGCAACGTTTGGCTCAGTCATCGCAAACGCTGATCTGATCTCACCGTTAAGCAATGGCTCGAGCCACAATTTTTTGTGCTCATCATTTCCATATCTTTCTATGACTTCCATGTTTCCTGTATCAGGAGCTGAGCAATTAAACACCTCAGATGCAATGCCGCTTCTACCCATCATTTCTGCTAAAGGGGCATATTCAAGGTTAGTTAGTCCAAATCCATAAGAACTTTCAGGTAAAAAGAAGTTCCAAAGACCTTCAGCTCTAGCTTTCTTTTTAAGTTCTTCTACTATTGGAACAACTTGCCAGGGATTACCTTCGTCCCTAAAAGCCTGCATTTGTTCTGCATAAACTGCTTCTGCTGGATAAATATTGTCATCCATAAATTTAGATACTCTAGCTAGTAAGTCTTTTACTTTGTCAGAATGTTCAAAGTTCATTTTTTTCTCCTCATAAAAAATTTTCTAATGTTAGAGTATACGAAAATTGAAACTCTGACTACTGCTCATAATTAATGATTAAATCGATAGATCACATTTTAATAGCTGTAAAAAATCTTGGAGAATCGTCTCTTCAATATGAAAAAGTTTTAGGTCTCAAACCCACTTGGCGCGGAAAACATCCTAGTCTTGGAACTGAAAATATCCTGTTCCCTCTAGAGAATCTCTATTTAGAGTTGATTGCCGGAACTTCAGATGGATTTTTAGCAGATCAAGTTAACGACCATATCAAGGAAAATGGAGAAAGTATCTTTGGTATAGCATTGGAAGTTGAAAACATTGAAGAAGTTTTTCAATCTAAGGAATACTCAAATTTCCAAAATATAAAAATTACATCTGGCGAGGGAATCAATCTAGATTCAGGAGCTAAAAGAGAATGGAAAAATATTATGCTCCCAAAAGAATCTACTCGTGGAGTCTTTACCTTGTTAATTGAGCACACCTCAGGGATTCTTCCGAAATACGAATCTTTTGAAAACGATCAAGTTGAGCGTCTCGATCATATTGTTATCAACTCCAATGATCCAGATGGATTAATAGAGCTTTACAGAGATACTTACGGAATTAGACTCGCTTTGGATCAATATGTTGAAAAATGGGGAGGAAGAATGTTGTTTTTTAGAACGAATCAAACGACGATTGAAGCCATTGGAATTAAAAACGATGCAGATAAACCTATCGATACAGCCTGGGGTTTAGCTTGGACAACCAAAGATATAAAAAAAACGCATGCTAGATTAATATCGGAGGGGGTAGAAATTTCAGATGTGAAGGATGGCAGAAAACCAAATACCCTCGTTGCGACTATAAAGTCTCACACTTGCAACATACCTACTCTTCTAATTGAGCATTTGAAGTAAATTTACTTTGGTGCGGATAGAGGGAGTCGAACCCCCACACCTTTCGGCACTAGAACCTAAATCTAGCGTGTCTACCAGTTCCACCATATCCGCGTAGAAAGTAAATATAAATTATTTATCCTCTAAAGCAATCTCTAAACTGCTGAGGTCTGCTTGAATCCGAATTAATGCCTCGCTTATCTGCTCTCTAAAAGCCATATTAGATTTATTGGCCTCTTCAATTTCTGCTATTTTGGATTCGATTTGATCAAAGGAATTATCAGCTCCTGATATCCTTGCAACGAGTTTTCTTGTTTTATCAAGAGATAATGCAAGCCTTTTCAAAGACTCCTCATTCAATTGCGATTTTTTGACCATGTCGTCTGATTGTTCTTGGAGTGTTTCCAGAGATTTCATGGTGATTTCAATGTTTCTTCTGTTTCTTTTATTACTTAAATCCCAGAGTTTTCTGATTTCAAAGTTTGCATCTTTTAAATTTTGCTCCAGAGATTCCAATGTTATCTGAGAAGTTTCTCCAAGATCTGCCTGATTTTTTTCCATAGTTGAAAGCCTTAGATTAACGTCAGATATCTCTTTTTGGAGTTTGTTTTGGTTCAAGCTTATGAAGACTGTGCTTAAAATTACTACAACAATGAGTATTAAAGGAACTAAAAGACTCGATAAACTTATCGAAGAAGATGCAGAAATCTTCCTTGAAGACAGATCTTTATAAGGTCTAATATTTTTAGAATTATTTTCCATATATAAGTTATATGGGATTACATTCTAATGATAGATGGTTACAATGAAATGTTTTTTTTGAGAAATATGGAGGAGATATGAATTTTGAGTTTTCCGATGACCAGTTGGTCATGAAAGAAGAAGTGAGAAAACTTTTTGAAAAAGAAGATTCCGTTAAAAGGAATAGAAATATTTTAGAAGGCGATGAAAATTTTGATAAAGATTTATGGAATAAAGTTGTTGAGATGGGTCTTACAGCTATAACAATTCCAGAAGAACACGGCGGTATTGGGCTTGGATTTCTTGAGCTTTGTGTGGTCGCTGAGGAAATGGGAAGAGCAATTGCTCCAATTCCATATTCTTCGAGCGTCTATTTAGCTACCACTGCGATCATTAACTCGTCTAATGATGATGTAAAAAATGAATACCTCCCAAAACTTGCTGCTGGAGAGATGATTGGAACATTTGCACACTCTGAAGAACTAGGAACACCCACGTCTGATAATGCTAAAACAACTTTTCAAAATGGAAAGTTGAGTGGAGAAAAGATTGCGGTCCCAGACGGAGATATTGCGAATCTATTTGTCGTTTCAGCTAAAAGCGGAGATAAGGTTGGACTTTTTTTAGTAGATGCTGACAGCAAAGGTGTAGAAGTTTCAAAAGCCGAGTGTTTTGATGGTTCACGTTCCTATGCAAACATAAGCTTTAAAGATGTAGATGCAAAGATTATTGAAGATTCTTCTTCAGAAGCAATAGAAAAGCTTTTGAATCAAGCAGCTGTCTTATTTGCGTTTGAACAAGTTGGTGGAGCTGAAGCATCAATGAATATGGCAAAAGAATATGCTATGGGAAGATACGCCTTTGGTAGGCAAATAGGTTCTTTCCAAGCAATAAAACATAAATTAGCTGATATGTATATTTCTCTTACTCTGGCTAGATCAAACTGTTACTTTGGCGCTTGGGCTTTAGGTAACGACGCACCAGAACTTCCTGTTGCTGCTGCTACTGCAAGAGTAAGTGCAACAAAAGCTTTTTATGAATGTTCCAAAGAAAACATCCAGACTCACGGTGGAATGGGTGCTACTTGGGAATTTGATTGTCACCTCTTTTATAGAAGAGCAAGATTATTATCTGCTAACATAGGCGGGCAAAGTTTATGGAAAGATAAGCTTGTTTCTTCGATTGAAAGAAGTAATTTACCTCAATAATTTAGGAGTACTAAATGGATTTTAATGATACCGCTGAAGAAGCAAAATTTAGAAAGGAAGCCTCTGATTGGCTAAGTGCAAACGCAGAAAAGAAAGAGCATTCTCGTGACGTTTACCGTCCAGCAGAAATGACTGGAGAAGGTGGCGAATCTAGTGCCCTTCAAGATGCTAAAGATTGGATGACCAAAAAATATGAAGCTGGCTGGGCTTGTCTTCATTGGCCTAAAGAATACGGAGGCAGAGATGCTACGGCAATCGAAAGAGTAATTTGGGCTCAAGAGGAGAGTAAGTATAAAGTTCCTGGAGGTTTCCATGAAATCGGGCAAGGTATGGCAGGTCCAACCATGATGCTATATGCAACTGAAGAGCAGAAAAAACAATACCTTCCGCCAATGGCAAAAGGACAAGAAATATGGTGTCAGCTTTTTAGTGAGCCAGGCGCAGGTTCAGACCTTGCTGGAATTAAAACCAAAGCTGAATTGGATGGTGATACTTGGACAATAAATGGTCAAAAAGTATGGACATCGGGTGCTCATTACAGTGATTATGCAATTCTTGTCACAAGAAGTGACTTCAATGCTCCCAAGCATAAAGGATTGACCTACTTCTTTTTAGATATGAAATCTCCTGGAATAGAAGTGAGACCAATAAGACAAATCACCGGTGGAGCTAACTTTAATGAAGTTTATTTCACTGATGTCAAAATTCCTGATTCTCAGAGATTAGGTGAAGTTGGAGATGGATGGAAAGTTGCTCTTACTACTCTTATGAATGAGAGATTAGCTGTTGGAGATGCGTCGGGTGTCGATTTTCAAGAAATTTTTGAATTGACTAAAGAAAGTGACTTTAATGGTGAGAATGCCATCAGTAACGGTGGAGTTAGAGAAAAACTAGCAGATTGGTATTGTGAGTATGCAGGATTGAAATATACAAAAATGAGAAACATCTCTGCCCTTTCAAGAGGTGATACTCCTGGTCCAGATGCTTCTATAACTAAAATCGTTAGCGCGAATAAACTTCAAGATATAGCGAATTTTGGAATGGATCTTATGGATAACGCTTCTATCATCAAATCAGATGACAAAGATGATATCAGAGCTCTTTTTCAAGGCAGTCTACTTGGAGCTCCATTAATCAGAATCGCGGGTGGTACGGATGAAATTCTCAGAAATATTATTGCTGAGCAAGTTCTGGGCATGCCACAGGATGTTAGAGTCGATAAGACTGTACCATTCAATGAAATCCCATCTGGTTCAAAAAACTAGACGATAAAAGAGATATTCAGCTCTTTGGATAAGAGCTGAATATTCTTTCGACCGCTGCATCAATCATTCCTTGGTCAGAAGAATAAGATTTCGGCAATCTTGTTGAACCATACCAAACTACTTCCTGGGAACTTGATTCTTTTACATAGATAGCAAGCCTAAACTCTTTGGAAGGCACGTAATTATAAAAAGTATCATTGTAAAAAGGATGCCTTCTGTATTGAAATCCAAAAGATGTAGGTCGATATCTGTAATCATCCTTTGAACCATAAGCAAAAGATATTTCAAGATCAGGATTTGCTTGATCTTCATCTAAAGAAAGGTTTTCTAACGACCCAAGAATAGACCTAGATATTCTTGTAAGTATTACGGGATTTTCGGAAATATCAGAAGTATCTGAAAAGGGCTCAGGCTTGATGAATCTAAAAGATCCATAAGAGCTCGGATTAAAACTCTCAAATTGGTCTGAATACACAGGAACAGTCATTGAGCAGCTAAGAGTCAATAGAACAGTTATTAGAGTTAAAACTATATTTTTAAAAATCATGTAAGAATAATACTTCATTTCATGCTTTTTTAAATAAGTAATAAAAAGGATTTCTTAACTTATTCTTACAGCTGTTAAATTGTGAATTATATCTATTAGCGTTATTTTGAACCGTCGTTGCAACATCAGTAAGCCAAGGTTTGTTGCGATAACTACCCTTTTTATAACCCCCTTGTCCCTCATGATAAGCAAGATATAAAAGCCTTGCATTATCTCGTGGGATTCCAATTTTTTTGTGGCTTAAATTGTTGTACCAAGCAATAAAATCAATGGAATCAGCAAAATTTCTTCTGTAAGCAATAGATTTTTTTGCTTCTTTTTTATATCTTTCCCATGTACCGTCAAGAGCTTGGGCATATCCATAAGCAGAACTTTTTCTTTTCCAAGGAATAAAACCTAATAATTTTGTTCTTTCTGGTTTTGCTCCCTGTATGAATGAAGATTCTTGTAAAATAAAAGCCATATTCACTTCTAGAGGGATTTTCCATCTCTTTGAAGATTTAATCGCAGCTTTATACCAAGAACGCTTTTCTAAAAATATTGAACATATATCATTGGGTTTTTTTGGAGGAGAAACAGCACAAGAATTTAAAATAAGAATCAGAATTAGGCCAAAAAATAAACTTGCTCTTTTAAAAATCATCTTCGGTAAGAATATCTATTTTAAGTTTTTTAGCCTTTTCTAATTTGCTTCCAGGATCTTCTCCAAGGACCAAATAGTTCGTTTTAGATGAAATAGACCCAGATACCTTACCTCCCTTTGACTCTATAACGCCTTTTAATTCATTTCTAGAGAATTTGGAAAATTTTCCGGTGATCACAAAACTCATATCTTGGAATTCATTCGATGATGAAATCTGCTCTTCATGGGTAATATTTACTCCCAAATCCTGCATCGTTTTTATTTTCTTTATAACTTTTTTATCAGAGAAAAAAATGCTGATATTTTTTGCAACTACCTCTCCAATATCATTAATCTCAACGAGTCTGTCGGGAGATGGGAAAAAAAGATTCTCAATTGATTTATATTCTGCAGCTAAATTCTTTGATGTCACCTCGCCTACTTCTTTTATTCCTAGCGCATAAATAAATCTACTCAAGCTAATATCCATACTGCGTTTAATAGAAGAAATTAGTTTATGAGCAGATTTTTCCGCAAAACCTGGCAAGAGCTCCAAATTATTAATTGTAAGCCTAAAGATATCTTCATTTTGTTTTAAGAGCCCTTTTTCAATGAACAACTCTATATTTTTTGTCCCAAGACCATCAATATTAAAGGCAGCTTTAGAAACAAAATGATCCATAGATTCTTGGAATTGGTGTCTGGAAAAACAATTTAAATCAATTGCGTCATCCATACTAAAAATAATTTTTTCTTCAAAATAACTCACTTTTCGCTTGCAGCTGAGGCAAATTTCTGGAGCTGATACTTTTACTTTATTTGATGATTTTTTTTTAATAACCTTTGTAATTTTGGGGATTACATCACCAGCTCTTTTTAGACTGACTACATCCCCTTCCTGAACTCCTAATCTCTCAATCTCATCAATATTATGCAAAGTTGCATTCGAGACTGTTACTCCTCCAACTTTAACTGGATCTAATTTAGCAACAGGAGTAAGTTTTCCTGTCCTTCCCATATTAAAAATTATTTTTTTAACCTTAGTAGTTACTTCTAATGCTTTGAACTTTCTTGCTATCGCCCATTTGGGTGATCTTGCGTTCAAGCCTACTTCTTCCTGAATTTTTAGGTCATCGATTTTGATGACCATACCATCGATTTCATAATCTAAACTATCTCTAAGCAGCGAAATCTCGTTGAAATATGTTTCACAATCATTTATGGATAAAAATTCTTTGACTAGATTATTAGTAGGCAAACCCCATTTATTAAATTGTTGAATCATAGATGAGTGGGACTCAAAGTAAGATTCATCTGATATAAAACCTATTCCATGAGCAATCATTTTTAATGGTCTTCTAGCAACGATTTTTGAATCTAATTGCCTTAAACTCCCTGCTGCAGCATTTCTAGGATTTGCAAATTTTTTTTCTGCCAGTTGTTTGTTCAATTTATCAAATGAAGAAAGTTCCATGTAAATTTCTCCTCTGATATCAAAGTCTTTTGGATCTTTGGTAGAAAAGTTTTCTAGTTTTAGAGGAATTCCTTGAATGGTTTTTACGTTTTGAGTTACATCCTCGCCAATGCTTCCATCTCCCCTGGTTCCAGCAGAATGAAAAAGGCCTTCTTTGTATCTTATTGAAATGGCAACGCCATCCATTTTTGGCTCACAAGAAAATTTAAGATTATTGAACTTTTCTTTCGGATTTATTCTTTTATTAAAATCATAAAGATCATTCATTGAAAAAGCATTATCCAAAGATAACATTTTCTTTCTATGAGAATATTTCTGGAATTCATCTAACGGAGAAAAACCAATTCTTTTGGTGGGTGAATTCTCAGTGTCAAGAAAATCATAATTATTTTCGAAGTCTATTAATTCTTTGAATAAAGAATCATATTTTTCATCGCTAACCTCGGAGATGTCATGTCGATGATATGATTCATTCAGTTCTGTAATCTGACTTTTTAAATCTAAATATTTTTTTTGAATTTCCTTTTTGGAAACCATTAGGACAGCTTAATTTTTTTTAAATCTGTTTCCTCGGCCTGATGCATGTAATGATCATACATCTGTTTAGTAAGCTTATTTCTATCTGAATCAAGCACATTTGCAGAAAAGTAAGCCGCTAGCTTGTAAGATATCTCCGCCATATGCTGAAAAGCTTCAACACAATTATTTTGTTCATCTGCAATAAGGATCATTGTAACAATAGACGTCGAGCTTGTTTCTTCCTCGGGAAGAAATTTTCCTGGCTTCAATCCGTTGACCAACGAAAAATTATTTGAATTGTCTAAATATATCTTTAGCCATCCGCCTTCATCTGCAAAATTTATATCATTATTATCAAAATAATTGAGGATATCTTTATATCGAATAGAGTTACTTTGTTCTGATTCTATGTGCAAATAAATTAAGTTATCAGAAGATAGTTTAGGTTCAAGCAGCACGTCATCATCTAGAAAATCTTCTTCTTTAAAATCTTCAAGCTCTACTATTACTTCATCATTATTAGAGATGGAATTTTGTTTTGGCTTTCTATTTTGATTTTGTCTGTAATTTATTATTTTTCTGAAAGTCAGTATTATTGTTACGGCAAGAAAAAAGGAAATTAGTAAGACTAATATTTCTCTTAAGTTCATTCGTTAACTGCTAGGCTTAAAGCTTCCTCTACATCAACAGATACAAGTCTTGAGACTCCTGCTTCTTCCATGGTGATGCCCATGAGATGTTTACTTTTCTCCATTGAGATTTTGTTATGAGTAATATAGATAAATTGAATCTTTTTGGACATTTCTTCAACCATTGAAATGTAACGGAAGGTATTTAAGTCATCCAGAGGTGCATCAATTTCATCTAGTATACAAAACGGTGAAGGATTTAGGGAGAAGAAAGAAAACACCATAGCAATTGCACTCATAGCTTTCTCTCCTCCAGAGAGTTGGGAAACTGAGACATTTTTTTTGCCTGGAGGCATTGCTTTCAAAACCACTCCCGACTCCAAGACATCTTCTCCGATTAACTCAAGTTTTGCATGCCCCCCTCCAAAAAGCTTTGGAAATAGCTTAGCAATTTCGGCATTTACACTATCTAAAGTATCTTGAAATTTTGTTCTAGATTCTTGATCGATTTTTTTTATGGCGCTTTGTAAAGTATCAATTGCTTTATTTAATTCATTTAGTTGGTTTTGTATTTCTTGATTTCGTTCTTCTTCAATCTTAAATTCTTCCTTTGCTGCCAAATTAATTGGTCCAATTGACTCAATCTGCTTGTTGAATCTTTCAATCTCATTTTCTATGAAAGCTAAATTAAATTCTGGTTGTAGCTTATCAAGAACTGTTTGTAATTCTCCATATTCAGATTGAATCTGTTTTTGTAATATCTCTGCTTCAGTTATAAATTTTTGTTTTTCAACAACAGATGAATTTGAAAGCGATTTTAATTCTTCAATCTTAATTTCCTCTGTATTCAGATTCTTTTCTAACGTTCTTATTACTTCATTTGTTCTTTCAAAATTATTTCTTAACGATGTTAGTTCGTTTTGATTACCTGATCTTTTATCAAGGAGCGGTTTAATTTCCTCTTTTATTTCATTTATAGGGCCCATGAGTGACTCTCTGGATTGAGAGAGTTCTTTAGTCTTGTTTTGAAAAGTTTCTATCTCTTTTTGTTTCGAGTGAATGGCTCCTTCTAATTTACTGATTTCTAGATTTTTATTTGCAACTTCTTGAATAGCTCTTGTATATTTCTCTCTTTTCTCATTCAAAGCTCCTTTTTCAGCGGCACTAATATTTTTAAATTCTGCCTTATACCTTGAAAGGCCGCTTTGAATGTTGGCTGAATCACTTAAAACTTCTCTAAGTTCGTTCTCAAAATTATTACCCTCTGATAGATTTTTTATTTTTACAATCAGACTTCCAATATCGCTTAATAATTTGTCCAAGAATTCTTCAGGCGAGCTTGAAATTTGAAGTCTTTCAAAATCATTTTTAGCTTCTTCTAAACTATTAGCCTCCCCTTCTAAAGAATTTCTGATTTTATCAATTGCATTCTTCTCAAAATTTATATTTGAATTTAGAGAAATAATTTTTTTATCTATGGATTCTATTTCATTGTTTGTCGAAACTACTCTCTCTTCTAAAGAAATTAACTCTTGCTCAGATTTAGATATCTCGGCTCCACTGCTATAGAAAGATTCCTGCATTTTTTCAATTTGTAATAGCAAATTAGACTGATTATTTCTTGCTTCTTCTATTCGAGTATTGATTTTTTCTTTCTCAGAAATCTTCTTTTGTATCTCAATTTCTTGTCTCTTCTCATTAAGTTCCATTTCTTTAACTTTTTCTGAAGATGCAAGCCAATTTGATGCTAGTTTTAGAGATCTAAATTTTTTTAAATTTTGTTTAGCAAAATCATACTTTTCTGCTGATTTAATTTGTTGTTTGAGTTTCAAGAGATTTCTATCAATTTCATTTTTTAAATCATTAACGCGATCTAAATTTTCTTTCGTTTTTCTGATCCTACTTTCAGTTTCTTTTCTTCTTTCTTTGTAAACTGATATCCCGGCAACTTCTTCAATGTGTGAGCGTAATTCTTCTGGTTTAGAGCTAATCAGCTTTGTTGCCATTTCTTGTTCGATTACCGCATAGCTTCTGGGTCCAAGCCCAGTGCCCAAGAAAATATCAGTAATGTCTTTTCTTCTGCAAGAGGATCCATTTAAGTAATAAGAAGATAAGCCTTCATGATCAACTTGTCTTTTGACGGAAATTTCGGCGTAACTAGAATATTCTCCACCTAGCCTTCCCGAAGAATTATCAAAGACTAATTCAACAGAGGCTCTTGACGAAGCTGGTCTAGCAACAGAACCATTAAAAATAACATCTGACATGCTATCCCCTCTTAGATTTTTGGCAGAGCCTTCTCCTAGAACCCATCTAACAGCATCGATAATATTTGATTTACCACAACCATTAGGACCAACAACCGCTGACATATCCGAGGGGAAAGGTATTCTCGTGGGATCCACGAAAGATTTGAAGCCAGAAAGGCTAATGTGTTTAAGCCTCATCTATTTAAAGAAAAGTTTGTATATTTTATCTAATTTATAGCTTTATTAGTATGTTTTATTTACCTTTCAATGGTCTCAAGTTGTTTTAATGCATTGCTCATTCCAATCATGATTATTCTTTTCTGGTCAGGATCATCTGAGTATTCAAAAGCAATTGACCAAGATTTCAGCGCATCTTTATAATTTTCATCAAGCGTTTGCTTTAGACCTTTTAAAATTAAAGCTCGGACGTTAGCAGGATCCTTTTCTAAAGATCGAGTTATTAAACTTTCTATATCATCATTAAATATTTGATTATTAGACAAATATTTTGTTTCAGCTGTTAACGCCATTACTTCAGCATCTACATCTGTAGGAAAATTAATAATAAAAAATTCAAGCGTCCTAGAGGCTAAAGAATACTCAGATTTATCAAATAAATAATTTGCCAGAAAATAGACTTGAGCAGGATTATCACTAGAGAGGTCAATTATGCTCTCTATCTTAGATTTCTTATCCTCTATGGAAGCATCTTCAATAAAATTTAATTGCAAATCTTTTTGAAAGCCTAGTTTTTGAATATTTTCTTGCCCGAAGAAGGAATAATAAACTAACAGAGATAGTATTAATGAAAATGCAAAGATCTTATAACTCTTAGGCATTTTTTTTTAAGAAAATTCTTGCAGCAAACACAATTGCTAGCAGTAGAACAACTGGAAGAAACCAAAGAATCATATTATTCTCAAATGTAGGTTTATAAGTTACATCATTGCCAAATATATCCCTCAAGTTAGTCAATATCTCTTCGTTTGATTTTCCCTTAACGATGTCCAAATAAATTTTATTTTTTATATCAACTGCTATGGGGGCATTTGATCCCGCAATACTAGATCCTTCGCATAGAGGACAGCTCACTTCTTTTTGAAGAGAGTAGAATCTTTTTTCGTCAAAATCATTTTTGAAGTTGTATGTTTGGATTTCATCCTTAGAAAAAATTAATGGAGAAATAATTAGAAAAAATACGAAAAATCTCATTTCTCAAATAAAGGAGCAAATTTACTTTTCCAAACCTTATCATCCAGCACCCCTACATGGTGCATGACAATAGAATTACCATCTTTTATAGCAAAAGTTTCTGGTGCCCCAGAGACCCCAAGCAAGAATCCTATCTCACCCTGATCGTCGAATACATTTTGCTGATATGGATTCCCGAATTGATCAAGCCATTTGAAGGCTTTTTCTTTTTCGTCTTTATAGTTGATTCCAATGATTGTAATTCCTTTTCTTTCCAACTCCATTAAGTAGGTATGTTCTAATCTACAACCCACGCACCAAGTTGCCCAGACATTAAGCAAAGAAAGAGAATCGTTCTTGAGATCATCACTTGTATAGGGATCGCCGTTAAGAAGATTTGAATCAAAAGGTATTAATTTCTTTTCTTTAAACTCATAGGTAGAAGGATTTGAAAATAATTGAAAAAGAAAAAGTCCGAAAAAGGATAAAACTATCAAGATTGTAAGGAGAGGATAAATTTTCATCTCAATTTGACTCTGATCCTTGCGAATAATCCTGCTAGAAACATTATTATTGCTCCCAACCAAATTAAACGTACTAAAGGTTTAATTTGCACCTTTGCAGCCCATGTATTTTCACTAATTTTCTGTCCCAATGAAATATATACGTCTTTATAAATTGAAGGAGAAATTCCTGCTTCAGAAGTTTCCATTCTTGAAGCTGGATAAAATCTTCTTTCAGGATAAAGCTTCAAAATTCTATCTTTTTCTTGATAAGTAAATGTCACTCTATCACCATAATAATTATCTTCTTTTACTGTCTGGGTTTGTTCCAAAGTAATTGTTGATGAACCTAATGAGACAGATTCATTCTTTTTTAATATAAATTCCTTTTCTATTGAATTTAATGACGAAACAGTAATTCCGAAGGTCAAAATTGCGATACCAAGGTGCCCAAGAATCATTGATAAATTTGTTTTGTTCCCAGAGCTAAAACTTTTTGAGATTAAGAGAATAAGTGATTGAATTAAAATCAATACAATTATATTCCCGATAAATTCATAAAAAGAGAAGGAAAAGAATATCTCTGAAATTAAAAAACTTAAGAAGATGCTTGAAATTACGATCATTAAAATTGTTTTCATAGAATCGATCTTTTTACCTCCCCACTTTGTTAAAGGACCCATTGCTTGAAAAAATAATAGGACAAGAGCAAAAGGAACAGTAACCATATTGAAGTATGGAGCTCCAACAGTGATCTGATCTCCACCAGAAAAAATTTCATAAATAATTGGATAAATAGTACCAAGAAGAACAATGCCAGAAAGAGCAACTAGAAATGCATTATTCATAAAAAACATAAACTCTCTTGAGTAAATACTCATTTCAATTTTTGAATCTCTTTTGAAGCTTTTTAAAAAAAATAATGAAAATCCTAAAATAATTATCAAAAAACAAATAAATAAAAGAAATATGCCTCTGTCTGGATCTAAAGCAAAAGAGTGAACAGATGTGATGATTCCTGATCTTACAAGAAACATTCCCAAAAGACTTCCAGCTAGTGAGAGAATTGTAAGAGAAAGAGTCCAATTAATAAAAATTTGTCTTGAATTAGTTGCTACTGAGGAATGAATAAGAGCAGTGCAAAGCAGCCAAGGAATCAAAGCAGAGTTTTCTACAGGATCCCAAAACCACCAACCTCCCCAACCAAGCTCATAGTAAGCCCACCAACTTCCAAGAGAAATTCCAAGAGTTAAAAATGCCCAAGAAACAACAGACCATGATCTTATTGGTTCAAGCTGTTTGATAGACTTTTGGTTTAAGAGAAAACTCATACCGATACCGAATGGGATCACCAATCCAGCATATCCCATATACAACATTGGCGGATGAATTGTAAACGCAAAATCTTGTAGTAATGGGTTTAGATCGGAACCAGACATAGATGATATGGGAAGTAACCTTTCGAAGGGATTAGACAAAAATACAGTGAATGCAAGCAAAGCAAAAAGAACAACATTCATAAAAGCTGATGAATATCGATGATCATTATGAAAAATAACAAAAGTCAAAATCCATGCAGACAATATGAGGAGGAATAATAGTAACGATCCCTCATGACCTCCCCACAAAGCTGCAAATTTAAAATATATTGGCAAATTAGGATTAGAATTTGAAGCAACGTACAACACGCTGAAGTCATCGGTCAAAAAAGAAATTTCTAAAGCTACAAAACTCAGTAATAATGCAGAAAAAGATACCAAACTAGCCAATAAAAAAAACCTCTCACTAACTGATGGTAAGACAAAAGCAGTTGCTACTAAAAGCAGACTGTTAATCATTGAAAAAACTAAAAAGAAATTACCTATCTCAGGAATCATTTACAAGCGCCTTTTTCACTTCTTTTGGAATGTAATTCTCATCATGTTTAGCTAAAATTTCTTTCGCATAAAAAATTCCTTTTGAATAATCAAAATAGCCTCGAGCAATTACTCCAGATTTTTCTTTAAATAAATTAGGCAAAATTCCTACATAGTTCACTTTTACAGTGTTCTCTAAATCCGTTATTAAAAAATTAGTCTCTAGACTGTCTTGGCTGCTTTCTATTGAATCTTCCTGCACAAGACCACCGATTCTCAAGTTTTCTTTATTAATAATTTTTGAGCTGGTTAGATCTGAAGGAGTGTAGTAAAAATCAATATTTTCGTTCATAGCTAAAATTATAAAAACAGAAGCTAAAGATAAACTAAAAATAAAAGAGGATACGAATATAATCCTATTTCTTCTTTGTTTTCTCATTTGATCTTGCTTTTGATTTTTTTAAGTCCAAATAAAGATGTAAGAGAAGTAATCAAAAAAATGATCAAACTAACAAGCAAAACTATTTTCAGTTCCAAAATCATCTTTTTTCTTGAAAGATTGTTTTTACCCAATTATGAGTAATCTCTCTTTTGATTATCTCTATTTGCATTCTGCGCATCCCGATTGCCGTTACATAAATATAAAAGCCAAGAATTGAAATTAATAATGGGATCAACATTTCATTGTCGATGCTTGAACCTGATAGAGTTATTGATGCAGACTGATGGAGTGTATTCCACCACTCCACAGACAACTTGATAATTGGAAGGTTAATTCCGCCAATTAAAACAATGATTGATACTGCCTGATCTGTTGAATCCCTCCTATCGAAGCTTGAAAACAGACTTATGATTGCTAAATATAAGATCAATAAGATTAGGGTTGAAGTTAACCTAGCATCCCAAACCCACCAAGTTCCCCAAGTAGGCTGACCCCATACTGCGCCTGTAAATAAAGCTAAGAATGTAAATAAAGCTCCTAAAGGTGCCATGGAAATCATAAATACACTTGCCATCTTAATGCGCCATATTAAGTATGTTATAGAGGCAACTACCATTGTGTAATATATTGATTGCGCTACGGAGGCCGCGGGAACATGAATGTATATAATTCTATAAACATCTCCTTGTGTAGCATCTGATGGCGAGAAAAAAACTCCCCATGAAACCCCTAAAAGTATCACAAAAATAGATATTACAAATATGTAAGGAAAACTTAATTGAGCAAGCTTAAAGAAATAAGGAAAAGAGATTAATTGACTAAAAAATTGACGCATTTTACTCAAAATGAAGTTTAATAGCTCCAAGACATGAAGCTATAAGAATTGGAATAGAAAAAAATAAAAAGGCTGCTAACAAAAAGATATAGAAAAACAGTTCTTCATTTTTGTATGACTGGATAGCGAGGATTCCAAGGATAAGTGCCGGCAAGCACAATGGGATAACTATTGAAGATCCGACTATATTCCCTCTTTCAAGTGTGAGTGCGCCTGCTAGAGCACCAAACATAGAAAGAATTGGCGTACCTAAAAATAATGTTATTGCTAAGATCAAAGCTGCATCAAATGGGAGGTAGAGCATAAAAGAAGTGAATATAGATATAAAAATTAAAGGAAGAGAAGAAAAATACCAATTAACAAAAATTTTGATGCTAGCCCAAAGAAAAAGTGATTTTCCAGAAGTTAAAACTAAATCAAGAGATCCATCTTTATAATCTTCATTGAAAATGAACTGATGGGATAATAAATTTGCTAAAAGTATGGAAATCCAAATTATTCCTGCTGCTAGCTCTGCTAACTGTTCCTCATCAGATCCAAAAGCGATTGGATAGAGGGTTATAGTTATCAAAAAAAATACGATGGGACCTAAAAAAGATGATGATCTAGACAAATAGACTCTAGAGTCCCTTTGGAAAGTTTTGAAATAAAAATTCCTCATAATATTAGTTCCCTGCTTGAAATATTATGTTCTTCGTGAGAAGTGAAAATAATTGAGGCGCCTTGATTTTGACGATCTATAATCATGTTTTCGATCAATTCGATTCCCTTCTTATCTAGATTAGCAAATGGCTCGTCAAGCAGAAACAAATCGCATTTTGATAAGAAGAATTGCACCAAAGAAACCTTTTTTTTCTGTCCTTGAGATAGGCTAAATAATTTTGAATCTCTTAAAGAGTTTAGATCAAAGATATTACAAGCTTCATCAAGCGATTCAGCTTCAGCATTGAAACGGTAGTCCAATAACAGGTTATCATTCACGGTTAATGAATCTTTTAAACCTAGGTTATGCCCTAAAAAGAAAACATTATCAGTACTTAAGAGAATTTTTCCTTGAAAATTATTTAAGATTCCGCTTAAAATTTTTAGTAGAGTTGATTTACCAGAGCCGTTCACGCCTTTAAGATGTATGATTTCTGAGCTTTTTACTTCGAAATTTAGATCTTCGAGCAAGGGTAAATCATTAAAAGAATAAAATAAATGTTCAACTTTTATCAATTTTTTATAACCAAAATAGCTTAAATAGTTGATAATTATAACGATTTTGTAGATTTAGTTCATATCATGAAAAATAAATTTGGAAAGAGAATAAGTATAGAACAGGTAGAAGAAGGAAATTCTTTTGTGCCCAAGTTTGATGATAACGGCCTCATACCAGTAATAACGGTAGAAAAAGGTACAGAATTAATACTGATGCATGGCTACATGAATGAAGAGTCGCTTGATCTGAGCATTGATACAAATCTGGCTCACTATTGGTCAAGAAGTAGGAAAAAAATATGGATAAAGGGGGAAACTAGTGGCCAATATCAGCATATAAAAGAAATATTAATTGATGATGATCAGGACTGCCTGATAATTAAAGTCGAGTTAGATGGTCTTGGAGCAAGTTGCCATGTTGGTTATAAATCTTGTTTTTACAGAAAGGTTGATAAAGATTTAAGTCTTGAATTTATAGAAAAAGAAAAGGTTTTTGATCCTGAAGAAGTGTATGAAGGAGAAGAAAACCCTACTATTTTATAGCCCTTGTAGTTTAATTGGATAAAACGGCCGCCTCCTAAGTGGCAGCTCTAGGTTCGATTCCTAGCAGGGGCACCAAGTGATTTCCATAAAAAATCCCCTCTTTCTTAGAAAGAAGGGATTTTCTTAAAAGCAACTTAAGATGCTTTGTCTAAAGCTTGAGAAATGTCAGCAATGATATCGTCAACGTGTTCGATACCAATTGAAAGCCTCACATATCCCGGGGTAACCCCAGCAGACAATTGTTCTTCAGGTGCTAATTGACTGTGAGTTGTAGTAGCTGGATGAATTGCTAAAGATCTAGAATCACCGATATTTGCTACGTGATATAAAAGCTCTAATGAATCTATAAATTTAACTCCGGCTTCTTTACCGCCTGGAAGTTCAAAACCAATTAAAGCTCCGTAACCCCCTTTCATGTATTTGTCAGCTTTTTCTTTTTCTGCACCCTCAAAAAGTCCAGGATAAGTAACTGATTGGACTTTATCGTTATTTTCTAAGAATTCAGCAACGGCATGTGCATTCTTGGCATGTTCACGCATCCTTAAAGGCAAAGTTTCCAAACCTTGAATAAACATCCAAGCGCTGAATGGACTCATAGCTCCACCAAGATCTCTTAATAAAGTTGTTCTTAGCTTGAGAAGGTAAGCAAATGGTAGTCCCATATTTTTAGTAACTTGTTCATCCCAGACTACTCCTCCGTAACACGGGTCAGGTGTATTCAATGCAGGTTGCCTATCAGCTCCTGCTCCACCCCAATCAAAATTACCACCGTCAAGGATGAGGCCACCAATAGTGGTACCGTGACCTCCAATATATTTAGTGGTTGAGTAAGTAGTCACTGCAGCACCGTGATCAAAGGGTCTGCATAAAACTGGAGCTGCGGTGTTATCAACAATTAAAGGAATTCCATGCTTTCTTCCAATATCAGCAACTTCTGCAATAGGAAAAACCTGCAATTTTGGGTTTGGAAGGGTTTCAGCAAAATAAGCCCTCGTTTTATCATCAGTAGCTGATTCAAAATTATTAGGATCAGTTGGATCAACAAAACGAACCTCTATACCCATCTCTTTTAAGTTATTTTTAAATTGGTTATAAGTCCCGCCATATAAGTGAGCAGATGAAACAATGTTGTCCCCTGCTCTGGCAACGTTTTGAATTGAGTATGCTGATGCGGTTTGTCCAGAAGCAACAGCTAAACCAGCAACTCCACCATCCAAAGCAGCCATTCTCTGTTCAAGAACATCACAAGTTGGATTCATTATTCTTGTGTAAATATTTCCAAACTCTTGTAATCCAAATAAGCTTGCCGCGTGAGCAGTATCATTGAATTGATAGCTAGTTGTTTGGTGAATTGGAACTGCTACAGATCCAGTGTTCTCGTCGCTTCTCCAACCCGAGTGGAGAGCTATGGTTTCTAAATTTTTTCCTTCGTATGACATGGTAACCTCCAAAAAAAAACCTGCTTGTTTTACTAAGCAGGTGATTATGTTCCTGTTTAGCTTTATTTTTTAAGCGCCAGCAAGTCGGTTAAATCAGCGCTACAAAACGATGATACACAATTTTATTTATAAAAGGTATATTTATTTCTATGAATAAAGAAACACTCAAAACAGAAAAAATAGATAAATCATTATTAATTACTTTCACAAGACCAGATGAAATGAATACATTCAGTGGAAGAATGATGGTAGAAATAATGGATACCTTAGACGAAGCAGAATCCGATGATTCCATCCGATCAGTTATTTTCACTGGCTCAGGAAGAGCTTACTGTGCTGGAGCAGATTTATCTCAAGGGGATAAAACATTTGATTGGTCGAAAAGAGATGAAAAAATTAATGGAGTTGCAAGAGATACCGGTGGAATGCTCACTTTGAAATTGTTTGATTTTAAAAAACCTATCATTGCAGCTATTAATGGATCTGCTGTTGGTGTTGGAGTCACTATGACCCTTCCAATGGATGTTCGAATCGCATCTGAAAATGCAAAATTCGGCTTTGTTTTTGCAAAAAGAGGAATAGTCCCAGAAGCTTGCTCTTCTTGGTTTTTGCCAAGAATTGTTGGAGTCAGTCAGTCACTTGAATGGATGATGTCAGGAGAGGTCTTTTCTGCAGAGGAGGCGCTTAAAGGCAAATTAATAAGAGAAATAACAAGTCAAGATAATCTAGTATCTAGAGCTTTGGAAATTGCAAACAAGTTTTCGAATAAAACTTCAGCAGTTTCTGTCAGTTTAACCAGGCAAATGGTTTGGAAAATGCTAGGGGAAAAACATCCTATGTCTGCACATAAAATAGATTCAAGAGGAGTTTACTATTTAGGAAGAAGTAATGATGTTGCTGAAGGAATTTCCTCCTTTCTTGAAAAAAGGGATCCTGAATTCTCAGATACGGTTTCCAAGAATATGCCTGAATACTATCCTTGGTGGCAAGAAGAGGAGTTTGAATAAATGGTATGAATTGGAAAAGCGATGTTGAAGAACTAAAGCTAAGAAATAAATTAGCTAAAACTCAGGGCGGTGCTGAAGCGATTAAACTTCAACATGCCAAAGGCAGATTAACTTTAAGAGAACGAATAGATCTTCTTCTAGACAAAGACTCTTTTGATGAAGTTGGAAAAATAGCTGGAGATGCGGAAAAGAACGAAAAAGGAGAGATATCAGATTTTACTCCTTCAAACTTTGTTCTTGGATTTGGCAAAATTGATGGCAGGCAAATTCTTGTTGGTGGGGAGGATTTCACAGTCAAAGGAGGCTCACCCAACCCCGTTGGACTCAGAAAAAGTGTTTATACCGAAGATTTAGCACTTCAATACAAAGTCCCATTAATCAGATTGCATGAAGGTGGAGGAGGATCAGTAAAAGGATCTTCAGGGAAAAAATCATATGGTGATCCAGTATTTTCCAAGTCTAGGTTTTTATCCGTAGCTAAAACTTTAAAGGAAGTTCCTGTAGCAACCGCTGCTTTGGGTCCCGTAGCTGGACTTCCCGCTTCTAGGTTCGTTGCATCACACTTTAGAGTTATGACTAAAAAAACTGCCCAAGTTCTCATTGCTGGACCTAAGGTAGTTGAAAGGGCTTTTGGTACAGAACTTACAAAAGAAGAGCTAGGTGGATCCGAAGTTCATAAATCAAATGGAGTTGTAGATAACGTTGTAGATACCGAAAAGGAAGCTTTAAATCAGGTTAGAAAATTTATAAGTTATTTTCCTCAAAACCGTTATGAAGTTACTGCTCGAGTTCTAAATGAGGATGATATTGAACGAAAGGATCAAGATCTATTAGAAGTCATTCCAGAAGATAGATCGAAAACTTATGATATGAGAAAAATTCTTGCTCTTGTGGCTGATAAGGATAGCCTTTTTGAAATTACTCCTTATTTCGGAAGAGGAATGATTACCGCGTTTGCAAGACTAAATGGTTTTTCTGTGGGAATCTTTGCTAATGATCCGAATTTCTATGCTGGATCAATGACTGCTGACAATGCAAAGAAAACAACTAGATTTATACAAAACTGCAATAATTTTAATATTCCAATTTTAACCTTTGTTGATGAGCCAGGATTTTTAATTGGTCCAGAAGCTGAGAAAAATGCTGGAATACTCTACGGAACTGAAACAGTCTTAACAGCCTCTGAAACAACAGTTCCTTGGGCAACCGTAATGATAAGGAAGTCGTTCGGTGTCGCTGCAGCAGCTCATTTTGGTCCTGATCCATATGTTTTGGCATGGCCTTCAGCAGAATCAGGTGCTCTTCCTTTAGAAGGAGGGGTTGCGGTAGCATTTGCCAAAGAAATTGCTGCTTCTGAAGATCCTGAGGCTAAAAGAAAAGAAATTGAAGATTCTCTAAGGAAAGCTCGCGATCCTTTCGCTAGAGGAGAGTCATTTTCAGTGCACGAAGTTATTGACCCAAGGGAAACAAGAAAGTATCTTTCTTTGTGGGCTGAAAGAATTCAGACTCAACTTTTAACTAGGAACTATTTAAAGTGAAAACTTAAGAGAGGAAAAAATGAAAGAATATCATCAGTTTTATATTAATGGATCATGGGTTGATCCAATAAATGGACTAAATAAGCTTGATGTTTTAAATCCAGCTACTGAAGAATCCATTGGCTCTATTGCATTAGGATCTACTGAGGATGTAAATGCTGCAGTTGAAGCTGCCAAAAATGCATTTGCTAACTTTAGCTCTTCAGAAAAAGAAGAAAGAGTTGGTTATCTAGAAAAAATCATAGAGATTTATGGCAAAAGAAGCTCTGAAATGGCTGAAGCTATTTCTTCTGAAATGGGTGCTCCAATGTCTTTGGCCTCAAAAGCACACTCTCCCTCAGGATTAGGCCATTTTATGACTGCCCTTGAAACTCTAAAGAATTATGATTTTGAGCAGCAAAAAGACGGGCTTTTTATAAGAAAAGAGGCGATAGGTGTTGTAGGAATGATTACTCCTTGGAATTGGCCCATCAATCAAATTGCTTGCAAAGTTGCTCCTGCTATAGCTGCAGGTTGCACTATGATTTTAAAACCTAGTGAAATTGCTCCCTTCAATGCAATGCTGATGGCAGAAATAATCCATGAAGCAGGCATTCCTGATGGTGTTTTCAATCTTGTTAACGGTGATGGTCCTACGGTTGGTGAGGCTATGTCTTCTCACCCAGATATAGATATGATGTCCTTTACAGGTTCAACTAGAGCAGGCATTCAAGTTGCCAAAGGTTCTGCTGATTCTGTTAAAAGAGTCCATCAAGAATTAGGTGGGAAATCTCCAAATATAATTCTGGATGATGCAGATTTTGAAAATGCAGTTATCAGAGGAACAAGACATATGTTTAATAATAGCGGTCAGTCATGTAATGCTCCGTCAAGAATGTTGGTTCCTGAATCAAGACAAGATGAAGCAAAAGCAGCTGCTAAAAAAACTGCAGAAGAGACCAAAGTAGGTGATCCTAATGCTGAGGATACTGTTATTGGCCCAGTAGTTAGCGAGGTTCAGTTCAACAAAATTCAAGGTCTTATTGAAAAAGGTATTGAAGAAGGAGCAGAATTAGTCTGTGGAGGCCCAGGTAAACCTGATGGTCTTAATCAAGGTTTCTATGTTAAGCCAACTGTATTTGCTAACGTAAACAATGACATGACTATAGCCAAAGAAGAAATTTTTGGACCTGTTCTGTGCATCATTCCTTACAAAGATGAAGATGAAGCTATTGAAATTGCGAACGATACTCCTTATGGGTTAGCAGGCTATGTTTCCTCAGAGAACATAGATCATGCAGTAGAAGTAGCTAGAAAAATTAGAAGTGGAAATGTTCACATAAATAATGCTCCCTCAGGCTTAACTTCTCCATTCGGAGGTTTTAAGCAATCCGGTAACGGCAGAGAATGGGGAGAATTTGGTTTTGAAGAATTCCTAGAGATTAAATCTGTTTTAGGTGCTGGAGCTGCTTAAAGCTAAATGAGCACAGTCAAATACTACGATTGGTCTTACCATCAAGCTAGAACTAGACCGAACAAAGTTGCTGTAAAAGAAGTTTCTACCGGAAGAGAAACTACCTACGGTCAACTTGAGGAGAGATCTTGTCGACTTGCTTCATGGCTGCAAAATAAAGGGGTCAAAAAAGGTGACAGAGTTGCCATCTTAATTCATAACTGCACTGAAGTTTTTGAGCTGGAATTCGCTTGCGCAAAAATAGGTGCTATAGAATTACCTCTCAATTGGCGTCTTACTAAACCTGAACTTGAATATATTCTTAATGATAGTTCTCCAGAAGTCTTAATTTATGGCTCGAATTTTGCAGATACAGCGAAAGCACTCACAAAAGATTGTTCCATTAAAAATTCATTGGAAATAGATGATGAGGATCAGAATAATGAGTATGAACAAGCATTAAAAGAAAATATTGATTTTGATATTGTTGAAACTACACATGATGATCTGATTATGCTGATGTATACATCCGGCACAACGGGACATCCAAAAGGTGCGATGATCACTCATGAAATGCAGTTTTATAATATAGTTAATTTAGCCGGATCAGCCAGAGTAACCGATAAGACAGTCCAACTTATTGTCCTCCCTTTGTTCCATACCGGAGGCATGAATTGTTACGCAAATCCTATTCTTCATTACGGTGGACAAATTGTTCTGATGAAAGAATTTGACCCCGGGAAGGCATTAGAAATCATTGATGATCCAGACTATGGCATCACACATTTTTTTGCAGTGCCCGCTCCTTTTCAATTTATGATGCAACATCCAAATTTTGATACAACTGATTTTTCAAGAATTGAAGGTGCCGGAGTTGGTGGAGCCCCGTGCGCAGAAATTATTTTAAAGTCATGGCAAAGTAAAGGTGTCGAACTTTGGCAAGGTTGGGGTATGACTGAGACCAGTCCAGGAGGTATCGGTCTTGCAGGTGAAGACGCTTCAAGAAAAGTTGGTTCAGCAGGTAAACCTTTATTACACACTGAAGTAAAAATTGTTAATGAAGATGGAAATCAAGTCGATCAGGGTGAAGTCGGAGAAATTTTGATAAGAGGTCCAAACGTCACTCCGGGATATTGGAACAATGAAGAGGCTACAGAAAAATCATTCGTTGATGGTTGGCTAAAAACTGGAGACGCTGCCCAAATGGATGATGAAGGTTTTATTTATATAGTCGATAGACAAAAGGATATGTATATTTCCGGAGGAGAAAATGTATATCCTGCTGAAGTTGAAAACGTTATCTATCAACTTCCAGAAATTGCAGAAGCAGCAATCATTGGTGTACCTGATAAAAAATGGGGTGAAACAGGTAAGGCATACATTGTCTTAAAACCAGATTGTAATTTATCGGAAGAAGATATCATCAGTCACTGTCTTAAAAATCTTGCTAAATTTAAAATTCCTGCGTCAGTTGATTTCATAGCTGCTTTACCCAGAAATGCTACTGGGAAGGTTCTTAAAAGAAATTTAAGGGAAGAAGTTGTTGGAAGCGACGCTCCTGCAATTACTTAAGAATATATTATCTCTTTAAAACGCTGTTCTAGCGTTTTGAAGTGCTGTTTCGAAGGATTTCTCCAAGATTGTTGGACGCAGTAAATTTCATTTAAATAATCAAGATATTTTCCAACCTGGACTAGGTCTAACTCCCAGCTATCTATTGAATTTATGCATTCCACAAGTTGGTCTCTTGATTCAGGAAATTTTGTTATGCCTTCGATCTTAAAACAACTTTCTCCAAGAAGAATTAATTTTTTTCCGAGAATAAGTGATTCAAGCCCTACTGTAGAGTTCAGAGTTAATGTGGATAAAGATTTTTCTATAAGATCTTTTGAATCAAAATTTCTGAAAAGAATTCTCTCGTTTACTTTATGGAGGTGTTTAAATTTCGTTGAGTCGCTTGGATGTTCCTTTATTACAAAAAATAAATCTTTATCTTCAATTTTTTTAATCGAATAATCTAACCATTGAAATAATTCATCCATGGAATTTACTCTCGGAGAATTTAGCAAAACTTGACTGTCGTGATTAACTTGAAATGGAACATAGATGAACTTTTCAGGTAAGTCCTCATATAGTTCTGGAGATTTGCTATAACTTTTTTTGCTTTTTATAGAGGCTCTTTGTTGGATCTCAAAATTTAAATTTTTTCCGCTAGAAACATAATTTTCATAAAATTCTTTTTCACGCGGAACGCTGTTTAAATCATTCACACCGTTAGGATCCACAGTTGTAGAATCAGGAAGCAAACCGTTTTCAAAAAAAGCTAGTCTAATATTATTTTTTTTGGCGATTAGTTTAATTGCATACTCAGGCAACCTGTGCCCATTCCATATGCAAATCAAATCAGGCATCCTTTTTGAAATTACATAAGTAAATCTTCTGTAATAAATAACAAAAAGTATGTGCAGAAAGGCTTCATAGAATGGCCAAAAATACTTTATGTAAAAGTATTTTCTTTTTTTTCTTGCTAACTCAAAACTTATTCCTTTTTGAATTTCGGCTTGGGTTAAATCAGTGAGGCCAAGTTTGAAAAAAATAAAGGGAAAAAAACACATTATGGTGGAGTCAAACATGGTATTTCTTTTAATGTCTTGGAAATATCTATACATAGACCCTTTATAAGAAATAAAAAGAATTTTTGAAGATTGATCCATTTTTCACTAATAGTTATTGAAATATATTATCCTATGCAGAATTTTTTTTAGAGGATTGTTATGTTTGAGATTAATCTTTTTAATTCAGCGCAAATATTTGATCAAATTTTTGCCTTTGTTTGTGTTTATTTACTTACAAGTTTAAGCGCAAAAGTAAGATTCTATGGTTTTGTGGTTGGAACTATTGGTTTCGTGCCTGGCATTTACTTGCTCATTGAAACCGAGCTTTGGTGGTTGCTTGCAGCTATGCCTCTTTGGGTTTTCATAAACTACAAAGGAATAGTTAATAATTGGAGAGAATTTAAAGGAGACGAAACTACAGCTTAACAGCTTCAAAAGCTTCTCTGGCAATATTTTCAACTTTTTTTAGATGCTCATCTTCGTGAGCCACTGAAATAAAATGATTGTGATAATCAGTGAGATAAAGACCTTTGCTCAAGCAAGCATCAACCCATCTTGAATGGAGTGTTTTGTCTTCATCCTCAATTCGAAAGTAAGGCATAGCTGGGACTCCGGAAACAATCATCTTGACATCAAAATCTTCCGAAATCTTAACTAGACTTTCTTTTAACAAGTTACCAAAATTATTCATCTTTGTAATCGCATCCTGCTTAACTAATTCATCGATTGTTGCTTTTGCTGCAGCCATTGGGGCTGAGTTTAAAAATTGAGTCCCAGTAAAATAAACATTCTCAGCTGATTCTTTTAATGAATCTTTTCCTACCAAGGCAGATATTGGATAACCATTTGCTATAGCTTTCCCTAAACAAATTAAATCTGGAGAAAAACCAAAAAAATTATTTGATCCTTTTAGATCAATCCTAAATCCAGTCCTGACGTCGTCGACAATTAAAATAATGTTATTTTTACGACAAACTTTCTCGATATGTTTCCAGTATCCTTCATTTGGATAAACATTGTTTTTGAAAGTTGGATGATGATAAGGACTTGAAATAAAACATGCTATGTCATCCCCATAATCTGAGATTGCTTGATTAAATCCATCTAAGTCATTCCAATCGATGGAGATCACCTCAGCTGAATCTGAATTAATAATGCCAGGACTATTGCGTCTTTGCATCCAACTATTTGATCCATGATACCCATCGTTTATTTTTAATATTTTTTGCTTGCCAGTTTCTTGTCTGGATACCATCACTGCAAGAGAAGTGCTATCAGCTCCATTTTTACCAAATAAACTCCAATCAGCAATTGATACTAAATCAACTAAGGTTTCCGCTAGTTCAATCATCACAGGAGAGGCAATACTTACAGTGTTGCCAAGATTTAATTGTTTTCTGGCTGCTTCATCGACTATGGGATTGTTGTAGCCAAGAATCATAGGGCCCCATGCGCAGACCAAATCTACGTATTCGTTTCCATCAACATCCCAAAAATATGCTCCATCCGCTTTAGAGAAAAATTTGGGTCCATCTTTTCTAACAGCGTATTTATAATGTCCAAATATTCCTCCAGGAATTACTTCTTTTGCCCTATTAAGAAGTAAATCTGACTCGGATTGATTTAAAAAGTCTTTATCCTTAGGATTGTGCATGAATTTATTGTAAATGATTTTTGTTTAAGAGGTAATTTTCAGATTTATGGCGGAGAGGGAGGGATTCGAACCCTCGATGCGGGATTACCACATACTCCCTTAGCAGGGGAGCGCTTTCAACCACTCAGCCACCTCTCCAAGATTTTTAAGATGCTTGTCTTATTAAGTCAGCAGCTTTTTCAGCAATCATAATTGCCGGAGCATTCGTATTTCCAGCTATGAGCGTAGGCATTATAGATGCATCTACCACTCTCAATCCATCAATACCATGAACTTTAAGATCATCGTCGACAACGCTCATCTCATCATTACCCATCTTGCAAGTACTCACTGGATGATAAAGTGTTTCTCCGTTTTCTCTTATCCAGTTATCTAATTCTTCATCATCATCAATATTGATTTCTGGTCCTGGTTTCACAGGATCTCCTCTGAATTCATCAAATGCTGGTTGCATCAATATCCTTCTTGTTTCTCTCAGAGCATTTCTGAGATCAATTACGTCCTCCTCTTCAGAGAGGTAATTTGGATATAAAAGAGGTTCATCTTCAGGATCAGCACTTTTTAGAGTCAAATAACCCCTGCTTTGCGGCCTACAAATATAAGCAATGCATGAAAAACCATGCTCTTTAGTCACCCCGGTTCTAAAATGCTGATCTTCACCTTGAATAGAAACATAATGAAGCTGAGTATCTGGTAAATCTTTTTCTGGACTTGATTTTATGAAGCCTCCTCCGCTGCAAGGAGGGTAAGCAGCATCACCTGTGCCAAACAATAAGTATTTGATTCCTGCTATCTGAGTTTTGATCCATGATACCGATCTATGAAGGGTAACCGGTTTAGTTGCATAAAATGAACTAGTCACACCGTAGTGATCTTGCATATTTTTTCCAACCCCTTTTAATTCGTGCACTAAGTCTATGCCATGCTTTGTTATATCATTTGGATCTCCAATCCCACTTCTCATCAAAATTAAAGGGGAACCAAGAGCACCTGCAGATAAGATAACTTCTTTGTTAGCAAAACAAGATTTTCTCTCCCCTTTCTTGTTTATGTACTCAATGCCTTTTACTTTTTTTCCATCCATTATCAACTTATCAACTGTTACATTGATTTCGTTGCTTAAATTCTCTCTTTCTAATGCAGGATGCAGATAAGCTTGAGCTGAGCTCCATCTCCTTGGCCCTCTAGAAGTATCATTAATGGTATGTTCGTATCTTGAAACACCCTCCTGTTCCTTTCCATTGAAGTCTCTTGTGTAAGGAAACCCAGCTTGTTGACCAGCCTCTATGAATTTTTCAAGTAATAAATCATCATCTCTGTCGGATTTTTTGACATGAAGAGGGCCTTCATATCCATGAAACTCTTCATCTCCATCGCCATGAAAATTTTCTGCCTTTTTGAAATAAGGAAGCACGTCATCATATGACCACCCTTCATTTCCTTGTTGTCGCCATAAGTCATAATCATAAGAATGACCTCGGATATAAATCATTGCATTTATCGAAGATGAGCCTCCCCAACCTTTTCCTCTTGGCCAGTATAAAGGCCTGTTATTAGTTGTAGCTTCTGGTTCAGTCTCAAAACCATAGTTATTATCATTCTTGGTAGGAACAATTTGTGAGTACCCAGAAGGCATATGAATGAACATGTTTGTATCTTTGCCTCCTGCCTCAAGAATAAGAACGGTATCAGTACCGTCTTCACTTAACCTGTTTGCCATTACGCAGCCGGAGCTTCCAGCTCCTACAACAACATAGTCAAAAGTATTTTCCATAGTAAATCTCCTCTAAAGTGAGATTATCAATATGATATCTATTGTGCAATAAATTAATTCTTATCTAACTCAAATGCATCGTGAAGGGTTCTTACAGCAAGTTCCTTATACTTTTCTTCAAGAACAACTGAGATTTTGATCTCTGAGGTTGAAATCATCTCTATATTTATTGCCTCATCTGCCAAGGCTCCAAACATTTTACTTGCTACACCTGCGTGAGACTTCATACCATTTCCAACAACAGATACTTTGCAAATATCTAGATCAACTTCGATTTCACCGCTACCTAACTCTTTACGTAACTTCTCTAAAATTTTTGAAGTTTCATCAGCAAAATCTTTCTGCACAGTGAAAGTAAAATCCGTTGTATTGTCGGATGCCACGTTTTGGACGATTACATCTACCTCAATGCCAGCATCGCTTATGGGAGAAAGTATTTTTGCTGCAACTCCAGGAATATCAGGAACTTTTCTGATAGTTAATTTTGCTTCATTTGAAGTAAACGCTATTCCCGATACTACAGCCTCTTCTAAATTATCGTTACTATTTATCAAAGTTCCTCCATTTGACCCAAAACTTGATAAGACTCTCAAAGGTAATTTGTATTTGCTTGCAAATTCTACAGATCTTATTTGTAAAACTTTAGCTCCTAAAGAAGAAAGTTCCAACATTTCTTCGTATGTTAAATGATCAAGTTTCCTAGCTTTATCATAAATATTTGGATCGGTTGTAAATACCCCATCCACATCAGTGTAAATCTGACACTCTTGAGCATTTAAAGAAACTGCAATTGCCACTGCCGAGGTATCCGAACCACCTCTACCTAGGGTAGTAATATTATTTTCATCATCAAAACCTTGAAAACCAGTGATAACAGGAACAATATTTTTTTCTAATGCATCATGAAGAATTTCCTCTGAGACTTTTCTAATTCTTGCCCTTCCAAATGAGGAGTCTGTTTTAAATCCTATCTGAAAAGCATTATAAGATTTTGAGTTATAACCTTTCTTTTTAAGAGACATGGCAAGCAGTGCAGCTGACACTTGTTCTCCTGAGGAAATAACAGCATCAAATTCTCGAGGATCTGGCTTCTTTTGAACTTTCCTAGCCAGGTCGATAAGTCTATTTGTTTCACCTGCCATGGCAGAAACCACAACAGCCACATGATTGCCTGAGTCGATTTCTTGACCAACTATCTTAGCAACTGCTTCAATTCTTTTAGGGCTGGCAACTGATGTCCCTCCAAATTTTTGGACAATTATATTACTCATATCTATTAGATATTTTGAATATATTCTTTAGCTTCAGAAAAAACTTTTTCAAAGTTTTTAACTTCACTTCCACCTGCTTGTGCATGATCTGGTTTACCTCCTCCTTTACCGCCTATCAATGAAGCGAGGGATTGTAACAAATCATTTGAGCTGAAAACATCTTTTGAAATTGATTTTGAAGACGAAACTATTAAGCTTGATTTGTTGCCATCCCTAGAGAGAAGTACACAAATCAAATTACCTATCTTATTTTTTAGATTATCTATCTCTACTCGAGCAGATGACAAATCGATTCCTTCAAATTCTTTTAATATCACTTTGAAGTCATTTATTTCAATCACTTCAGATTCAAGGCTCTGGATGAGATCTCCAATTTCTTTTTGATGTGATGACTTAATTGATTTCTCGAGCTCTTTATTCTTTGCTATTAATTCCTTAATTTTGGGTAATATATTTTTATCGCTGGAATTAAGTAATTTCATAATTTCTTGTCCAGATGTTTGGAAGGTATTTGTATAATCTTCAGCGTCCTCTCCTGAGCAAGCTACAATTCTCCTTACTCCAGATGAAATGCTAGTTTCCTGAGTAATTTTAATGTGTCCAATTTCTCCAGTTGAGTTCACATGAGTCCCTCCACAAAGCTCAACAGAGAATCTTCCACCTATATAAATTACTC
>CACNYO010000005.1 GCA_902624765.1 uncultured SAR86 cluster bacterium | reverse complement strand
GGCAGCTCTTGCAGGAGGCATGCAAAGACTTCCAAGACAAATCGGTATGAAAAACGCATTAGGCATGATGCTTACTGGTAGACACGTATCTGCTGAAGAAGGTAAAGACTTAGGCTTTGTAAATGAAGTTGTGGAACCAGAAAATTTACTAAGCGCAGCTAAGGCCTGGGCAAAACAAATTGAAGAATGTTCGCCAATGTCAATTAGGGCGACTAAACAAGTTGCCTATGAAAATTTCAACGAACCCGATCTAGAAAAATCCATGAAAGCCCACTATTCTGCTGTCAAAGAATTGTTTGGGAGTGAAGATTTTATTGAAGGTCCAGTAGCATTTGCCGAAAAAAGACTACCTAACTGGAAAGGAAAGTAAATGAGCGAATTATTTGATTTAACAGGAAAAAAAGCCATTATTACAGGCTCCTCCAAAGGGATTGGGAAATCTATTGCCAAAGCTATGGCACTTCATGGTGCCGAAGTAGTTATATCCAGTAGGAAAGCTGATGTATGTCAGGAAACAGCTGATGAAATTAATGAAGCTTGCAAGGATGGCCCTGGAAAAGCAATTGTGATTCCATGCAATATCTCTGATAAAGCTGCTTTGGAGATGTTAGTTGAAGAAACAAGGATCCAACTTGGTCAGATTGATATTTTGGTTTGTAATGCTGCAACTAATCCTTTCTTTGGCTCTATCAAAGATATCCCCGATGAGGCATTTGAAAAAATTATGAATAACAACATCAAAAGTAATCATAATTTATGTCAAATGGTAATTCCTGAGATGGTTGAAAGAGAAGATGGAAATATTATTATTGTTTCTTCTATAGGAGGCATGAGAGCAAGTCAGGTTATAGGAGCCTACAACGTCTCAAAAGCAGCAGACATTATGCTTGTAAAAAATTATGCATCTGAATTTGGTAAATTCAATGTCAGAACAAATTGCATTGCCCCTGGCTTAATCAGAACTGATTTTGCAAGAGCTTTATGGGAGAACCCTGAAATTTTAAAATCAGCTTTAACTGGCACACCACAGAATAGAATTGGTGAGCCCGATGAGCTTGGAGGAGCTGCTGTATTTCTTGCATCTGCAGCAGGTAGTTATGTGAATGGTCACACAATTGTCGTCGATGGAGGCACAACAGTTTAGTTATGAATAATAAAGATTTAGTTTTATATGAAGATTTAAAAAATGGTGTTGGACTAGTTAAATTAAATAGACCGGAAAGATTAAATGCAATAACCCCTGCACTCAGTGCAAGGCTCAAGGAGATCTTAGATCAGGCATGTGCGGATGATTCTGTAAAAGTAATTGTTCTCACTGGAGAAGGAAGAGGATTTACTGCAGGCGCAGATATGGATGGCCTTGCTAGTACCTCTGAAGGTAAATCAGATTCTTCTGAACAATCTAATGATGACGAACCTTGGAAAGGATTCAGTTATGTACGTAATTTAGAGAAGCCGGTCATAGCAGCTATAAATGGTCCTGCTGCCGGAGTTGGTTTTATCTTATCTCTTTACTGTGATATTAGATTTGCTTCCGAGACCGCAGTGTTTTCAACTGCTTTCTCTAAAAGAGGTTTGATCGCTGAATGGGGTGTTGGTTGGATGTTGAGTAGGATAATTGGTTTATCTCATGCTAATGATCTTCTTTTCTCTGCAAGAAAATTTGATGGGAAAGAAGCCGAAAGAATCGGTTTAGTTAATAAAGCTATTCCAGCTGATTCTTTTATGGATGAAGTCATTGCTTACGCAGAAGATCTAGCAAAGAATGTTTCTCCAAGGTCTGTGAAAATTATGAAAGAGCAAATGTATGCGTCTCTGGAAGAATCATTTGACGATCATATTCAAAAAGCATTTCAAAAAATGGTTGAAAGTTTCGGATCTGATGATTTCAAAGAAGGAGTTAAACATTTCATAGAAAAAAGACCTGCGAATTTCACAGGTAAGTAAATTATGGCTGGCCAGTTGGATCTGATTGATCCTCAAAAAAGATTAGAGACATTTGAAAAGATTTCCTCTGAAGGACTGCTCGCAGTTCATAAAGAGGTAATAAGAGAAAATGAATATTATGTTTTCTCAGAATCTCCAGATAATCTCTTAGGATATTATCAGCTGGGTTTAACTCATGGTGAATGGACTCATGTCGTTTTTGAAGATCAAGAGATTCCTTATAGCGAAACTCTTTCAAGATCCTATCAGCTGGCAAACTCTCTTCAGAATATTTACGATATAAAAAAAGGAGATAAAGTTGCTTTTTCGATGCGAAATTATCCAGAATGGATGTTCGCATACATGGCAGTGACATCTATAGGTGCTGTTGCTGTTCCCTTAAATTCCTGGTGGCAAGGAGATGAACTTGAATACGGATTAAATAATAGCGAGTCAAAATTATTTATTGCTGATCAAGAACGTTTAGAACGACTTGGAGGCAAGTGTCCTGATATAAAAAGAATTTCGGTAAGATCTGAAAATCCCGATCATTCAGACATAGATTTTTATAAAGTTATCGAAAATCAGAATAAAACTCTTGATAAAGAAGTTGCCGTGAGTCTTGATGATGATGCATCAATTATGTATACGTCTGGTAGCACCGGACATCCTAAAGGAGTTGTTTCATCGCATAGATCAGTGATGTTTGCTCCTTTTTATTGGATTGCTCTTCAAACTTTATTGAAGGAGTCTTCAGATGAAGAAAATTCGGAAAATACGGATGAAGGAGATCAAGCTGCTGTTCTTGTGAGCGTCCCTTTATTTCATGTGACAGGTTCTCATGCCATATTTTTGTTATCTATCCCTGTAGGAAGAAAAACAGTCCTCATGCATAAGTGGGATCCTGAAGTGGCCTTGGATTTAATTGAAAGAGAGAAAATTTCTGATTTTACTGGAGTGCCTACTATGTCATATGAGCTTGTCGAGGCACAAAAAAAGAAACCTAGAGATATATCTTCCCTGAGAGGATTGAACGGTGGCGGAGCTGCTCGACCTCCGGAGCAAGTAAAAGAAATGAGAGAAAATTTTAAAGATACATCTCCTGGGATTGGTTATGGTCTTACTGAAACAAATGCTTTAGCAGCTAATAATGCTGGAGACTTGTATTCAGAAAAACCCTCAAGCACTGGCTTTGCTCTTCCAAAATTAATAGACCTAAAAATAGTTGATGACGATGGTAATGACCTCGGAACAGATGAAATTGGAGAAGTTTGTATAAGAGGTGCTTGTAACTTTAAAAATTATTGGAAAAATCAGGATGCCACTGATGAAGTTTTAGATAATGAAGGTTGGTTTAAGTCGGGAGATTTAGGCTTATTAGACAGCGATGGTTTTCTATACATAAAAGATAGAAAGAAAGATATCGTTATCAGAGGTGGTGAAAATATTGCATGTCTTGAGGTTGAGGCAGCTATAACTGAACACCCATCAGTTTTAGAGGCATCTGTCTTTGGAATTCCTGATCAGAGACTTGGTGAGAAACTTGCGACTGTTGTATCGTGTAGAGAAGATCAAATGATTGATGAAGTAGAATTATCAGGCTTTTTAGCATCAAAATTAGCTAAATTTAAAATTCCAGAATTTATGAAATTTCAAACAGAAAAACTTCCGAGAATTGCTTCTGGGAAAATTGCAAAGAAACAACTGAGGGAAGAAGCAGTCACAACCATGGGAAAATAATATGAATATTGAAGAAAAAATTGTAGTTGTTACAGGAGCTGCTAGCGGAATTGGAAGAGCTCTTGCTCAAGCTTTTAAAAACGCTCGAGCAGATAAAGTTTACATAGCAGATCTTAACGAAGAAGGATTAGTAGAAACGGCTGATTTAATGGATGGTATTGTAATAAAAACTGATGTCTCAAAAGAATCAGAAATTAAGAATCTAATTGAAGAAGTTCATAAAGAAAACGACATAGATATATTTTGTTCAAATGCCGGTATCGGGGGAGAGTTCGGTCTGCTCGATACTACTGCACAAGGTTGGCAAACCATATGGGATATAAATGTAATGTCTCATATTCATGCAGCTAAATATTGTTTACCTAACATGCTTAAACGTGAATCTGGTTACTTCATGAATACCGCATCAGCAGCCGGACTTTTGACTCAAATTGGAGCTGCGCCCTATTCTGTCACCAAAGCAGCCGCAGTTTCTTTTGCTGAATGGCTGAAGATTACCTACGGTTCAAATGGTATTGGCGTAACCTGCTTGTGCCCTCAAGCGGTAAGAACTGCTATGACTGCTAATGGACCTGGTGTTGCAGGAGTTGATGGAATGATAGAACCTGAAGAGTGCGCTGCAGAAGTTTTGGATGCCATAATCAATGAAAGATTTTTAGCAGCTCCGCATAAGGAAGTTCTTGAGTATGTATCCAGAAAAGGCAATGATCGAGATAGATGGATTTCAGGCATGCAACGATTACAAACACAGTTTACAGATTTCATAGATTCAGCTGATCCTAATAAAGACAGTCATTGACAACCACATAGTTCATAGATAGATAAATTTCTGAATTTCCCCAGATTCTACAAAATTTAACTCCATCCACTCTCTCTTCTTTTTCAATTAATTCGACAGAAAAATTGTCAATAATTTTTCTTTCAGGAAATGAGAATATATTTATTTTCGTGCCAATTTCTGCAGAAGTAATATCCAGAGTCACCGAGTAATCAATTTTGTATTCATCGTTTTCTCTGTTGACGTAAAAAGAATTACCTTCCCAACTGATTTTATTTAAGGCCTCATTTTCAGAGCACGAAATAATTAAAAAAGCTAAAAAGATATAGAATAAATATGTACCTTTGACATAAGATTTAAACATGTTTACAGATGAGCCTTTCATAATATTTGGGTACGATCACTTGATAGCCCTGAGTTTGATATTTATTTCAATAATTATTATTCCTTATTTAGTTCTAACCTTGAAAGAAAAAACTCAGAATATAATTTCCACCTCATTGGCATTACTGATTCTACTTAACGAATTTTCTAAACCAATATACTACCCTGCACTTTATCCTGATTATTTCTCCATACTAAAAATATTGCCTCTTCATTTTTGTCACTTATCAGCAATCTGTGCAGCTATTTTTTTACTCTCTAGAAAGAAAATTTTTTTTGAAATATCTTTTTTTTGGGGAATTGCAGGCGGATTGATTGCTAATACACAGCCAGATATTAGATTTGCTTTTCCTGATCCAAATTTTATTCTTTTTTTCTTTGGTCATGGATTAATGTGGTTAGGAATATTCTTTTCCTTAATTGTTTATAGGGTAAGACCTTTCTTTGGTACTTTCATAAAGATATTCTTCATCACTGTCTTTTTATCTCCAATTGTCTACGCTATTAATAGTTTTATAAATTATTTTGCAGAGGGTAAGCCTGCAAATTATTGGTACCTGATGGCAAGGCCTGATGGCGCATCTATTGCTGATTTTCTTCCTGATCCACCGGCTCAAATTCCAATTTTTGTTCTTCTTGCATTCATTATTTTTGCATTGATATATACTCCATTTGCAGTCTGGGATAAATTAAAGAAATGAACTTAGAGAAAAATGCTCCTTATTTAGCAATGGCTCTAATCGCCATTACTTTAATTTTTAATCAAATAGGAATATTCGATGAAAAATATAATTTGGACCTTAATTTATTGATTCAAGAATCAGAAAATGATGCCTTCATAGAGTTGAATGAATATTCACTTTCAAGGACTCCACGACTACAGTTATCTGTCATAAATTCTTCGGAGCGAAATCAATCAGAGGATTTAACGATTTTTGTAGACATTTATCGATCAAAGGGCGATCAGATTGAAGCAGAAAAGTGGAAAACTTTTGATTGCCCACCCAATCCCGATGGGTGTTTAGTATATTTTTCGGATATGTCTTTTCCTTCGGGAAGTGATCACATGACTTATTTCGCAAAAGCATCATTGAGCAATTCTGGTGAAAAAAAGTTCATATCCAATAAGATTAAAGCGATATTTAAAAAATAAACATTGTGTTTAAAATAAGTTACATTTTTCTTATTTCATTTCTAATTTTAAGTTGTTCGGAGGAAAGTGAGATGTCAAATCCATTCTATGAAGATTATAAAAACGAGTTTCAAGTACCTAATTTCAAATCAATAAAAATAGATCATTACTTACCTGCATTTGAGGAAGGCATTAGAGCGCATGAGAAAGAGATAATTAATATTTCAAAGAACAATGAAAATCCATCGTTCGAAAACACGATCGCTGAACTTGAGAGATCTGGAGAGTTATTAACCAAAGTTACTGCTGTTTTTTATAATTTATTATCTGCAGATACTAACGATGACTTAGATAAATTATCTGAGAAGATTGGTCCTAAACTTTCTGCCCACAGAGATTCGTTATTCCTGAATGAGAAAATATTCAAAAGACTTAAATCTATAAAAACTAACGAGTACTCTTCTTTAAGTTCGGAACAACAAAGATTAACCGATGAGATGATAAGAAACTTTGAGATGAATGGTGCAAACCTATCTGAACAGAGCAAAGAAAGATTCATCGAAATTAATAAAAAACTCACTGAGCTCTCCATAAAATTTGATCAAAATGTTTTAAAAGATACCAACAATTCTGAATTGTACATAAGCGATGAAAAAGAATTAGGCGGCCTTTCAGAGAAAATTAAAGACCAAGCTAAACGTTTAGCAAAAAATAAAGGTTATTCATCCGGTTGGGTTTTCAATCCCACAAGAATTAGCATGTATCCATTCTTAACAAGTTCTACAAATAGGGAATTACGTGAGCAACTTTATAAAATGTATGTAAACAGAGGAAAAAATCCTAATGAGTTCAATAACGAAGAAATCGTCAGGGAAATGGCTAATTTGAGGTTAGAAAAAGCTCAACTGATGGGTTTTACAAACCACGCCGAACTTTCTTTACAGAAAACCATGGCGAAATCTTCAAACGGAGTTAACGCTCTTCTCAATCAAGTATGGGAGCCTGCGAAAGCAATGGCCCAAGAAGAGATAAAGGATATGCAAGACCTTATTCAAGAGGAAGGTAATAATTTTGCTCTTCAAGCTTGGGATTGGATGCATTATTCTGAAAAAGTTAGAAAAAGAAAATACGACTTTGATTCAGCGGAGGTTCAACCGTATCTTGAGATGGATACAATCAGGGATTCTGCCTTTGAGCTTGCTAATAGGCTATTTGGAATAAAGTTTATTCAAAAAAATGATATTCCTAAATATCACCCTGACGTAGATACCTTTGAGGTACTAGATAAAAATGGAGATCATTTAGGAGTTTTTCTAACCGATTATTTTGCTAGACCATCTAAGCAAGGTGGTGCTTGGATGAACACTTTTAGAGATCAAAGCAATTTCGATGGAAGAGTTAGACCTATTGTTTTGAATGTTTGTAATTTTGCAAAACCTAATGATGGTGAAAAAGCATTTCTAACGTTTGAGCATGCCGAGACTCTGTTTCATGAATTCGGTCATGCCTTACATGGATTACTTTCGGATGTGGATTACCCTTATCTATCAGGAACAAGCGTCACAAGAGATTATGTCGAATTTCCCTCTCAATTAATGGAAAATTGGATAAGACATTCTGATTTTTTAGCCGAATTTGCAAAGCATTTTGAAACCGGCAAACCTATTCCAAAAAGATTGTTAGAAAAAATGTCATCTGCTGGCACTTTTAATCAAGGATTTGCTACCACTGAATACATGATAGCTTCAATGTTGGATCTTGCTTGGCACACAATTGAATCACCAGTAGAGAACACAGAAGAATTTGAGCAAACTCTTTTCAAAGAAATTGGAAAGCCAGTCGAAATAGATAGTAGGTATGGAAGCACCTATTTTGGTCATATTTTTGCTGGAGGTTATGCTGCGGGTTATTACAGTTATATGTGGTCTGAAGTTCTTGACTCTCATGCTTTTGAGATATTTGATAAAGAAGGATTATATGACAGTGAATATGCTGAAAAACTAGAAGATTTTGTTTATAGTTCAGGTAACTCAGTTGATTTGATGAATCAATATAAAAAATTTAGAGGTGAAGAGCCAAACGTGAGTTCTTTGCTGAGAAAACGTGGTTTAAATTAAAAATTAGGGGATAAAAATGGAGAACTTATACTGGAAATTTCATGGAATATTTGAAGATATTTATTATTACGTAACTGCCCTCCCTCGCTTCATTCTTTTTTGGGGTGAAAAATCTCCACTTAATCTTTACACGTTTGTTAAATGGAACATTAAAAAGTATCCAAACGAGAATGCATTTCTATTCAAAGAGGAAGTTCTTACTTGGAAGCAAGCTTCAGACAAAATCGATAATTACTCTGGAGTAATTAGATCACTGGGCTTAAACAAAGGAGATTCTTTTGCTCTATTAATGGATAACCGAATCGAGTATCTTTTATTGATTTTGGCTGCTGTTAAGTCAGGAACTATAGCTGCGTTAATTAATACGACTGTCAGAGGTGAAGGTTTAAGACATGTTTTGAACGTGGCAAATGCTAAGGCCATATTCATTGGTGCTTCTCACCTAGATAAATTTAATTCTTCTCTCACAGATGAAGAAAGGGCAAATTTAATTATTGTGGGGATAGACGATCAAGAGAAAGTTCCATCAGATATCCAAGATTTAACAAACTTAGAAAAAAATTCGATTCCTTGTGATGAAGTAGCTACTACATTTAAAGAAGCATGTATGTATATGTATACATCTGGAACAACCGGCCTACCAAAAGCAGCGCTAATTACAAATGAAAGAGCTGTTCGAATGACTTATTTTGGCCAATTTTTAGGTTTTAATTTTAAACAGAGCGATGTTCTCTACAATACCCTGCCGCTCTATCACGCAACTGGTCTTTTGTATTGTTGGGCAGCTTCTTTAAGGGCTGGTAATGCTATTGTTATTAAAGAAAAATTTTCAGCATCTGATTTTTGGTCAGACATTCAGAAATACGAAGCTACAATTTTTCCTTATGTGGGTGAACTTTGCAGATATCTTTTGAACTCTAAAGAAGTTCCTGAAGAGAAAGGTCATAAAATAAGAAGAATTTCTGGAAACGGCCTAAGACCTGATATTTGGGAAAAATTCCAAGAAAGATTTCAAATTCCTGAAATAAGAGAAATTTATGGTGCTACAGAAGGAGTAACTGGCTTTATAAACAGAGCTGGCAGGCCCGGCATGATCGGTAGGCATAGATCAGCTGATAAGATCGTTAAATGTGATTTAGAAAGCGGTGAATTAATAAGAAACGAAGAAGGTCGATGTGAAAAGGTTAACGTTGGTGAAACCGGTCTTTATATTAGTGAAATTTCAAAATTAGCATCTTTTGACGGTTACCTAGATTCGCAAGCTTCTCAAAAGAAAATTCTGACGGATTGCTTTAAGGATGGAGACAGATATTTTAATAGTGGAGATCTGTTAACCCTTCATGAAAACAATTGGTTGTCTTTTGCCGATAGAGTTGGCGATACTTTTAGATGGAAAGGAGAAAATGTATCAACCATGGAAGTAGCAGCAATAGTTAATAAAGCAGAAGGTGTTCTTGATGCTAATGTTTACGGAGTTCAAGTTGATAATACCGAAGGACGAGCTGGCATGGCCCAGATGAATGTAAGCGAAAACTTTAATTTAACTTCGTTTGCTGATCACGTAGAAAAAAATCTTAACGGTTTTCAGAAACCCTACTTTTTACGTCTAACAAAAGAAATGCAGACGACTGGTACCTTTAAGCATCAAAAAGAAGACTTAAAAAAAATAGGTTTTGATCCATCTAAATCTCAAGATCCAGTGTATTTTTTAAATGGCGATAAATACGAAGAAATTAACGAAGAGTTATACAAAAGCATCCAATCGGGCAATGTAAGATTTTAATGTTAAAAACCTTTTTGAAATTTTTTAACAGATCGACCATCGCGGCTCCAGTACGAAATCGCAATATGATGGGTTTTGCAGATAAACAGGCTTTTCTTGATCAAAGACTAAAGGCTGAAGAAACAAGAGCCAAAGAGAATCGTCCTCATGAAGTTTTATATTTTCATAAAGTAGATGACCCCTACTCGTATTTAACTGCATCTTATGCAGGAGAAATAAGAAAAAGATTTAACGTTGAAGTTACCCCAATATTAGTTGGTGATGATGTCTCTGAAACAGTTCATGAACCCAGCATGTATGACGTTCATTGTTTGAATGATGCAAAAAGAATTGGACCGTATTACGACGTGCATTTTCACACAGATACGTATCCAGATAATAAACTCGTTCAGGAAGCTAATTCTGTTCTAATCAAAAGTGACAAAAAAGATTTCATCCATAATGCCCTAGAAATTGCCAAGGTTATATGGGGAGATAAAAATGAAATGTCCAACGAGTTATCAAATAATGAATTATCAGTCACAGAAATTCAAAAAGCTCTAAAAGAAGGAAACATGGTTCGAGATAAAGTCGGCTATTATTTTGGCTCAGCCTTTCATTATGAAGGAGAAAATTATTGGGGCCTAGATAGGCTCAATCATCTAGAAGACAGGCTGATAGACCTTAAATTAAATAAAGAAAATTTTAATGACTACATCATTTCGCCTGCATTAACTGCCCCTGCTGAGATTACTTCAGAAAAAAAATTGAATTTACACTTTTTTCCATCTTTGAATAGTCCCTACACGTATGTGAGCATTAATAGAACAAGAGATTTTGCAGCTAAATATAATTTAAATCTTATTACGCGCCCTGTCCTTCCTATGCTGATGAGAGAAATGTATATTCCTCTATATAAAGCCAAATACATAATTTCTGATGCGGCTAGAGAAGGAAGAAGATATGAGCAAGAGATTGATAAAATTTATTCGCCTCTAGGTCAACCAGCCAGAAGAGCTTATTCTCTCTTTCCGGTTATTGATTCTTTTGGAAAAGGTTTTGAGTATATTGCTTTGTTGATGGATGCTTCTTTTAATCAAGGAATTAACATAGGTGAGATTGATAAATTGAAAGCGATAGCTGAAAAGTTAAATATCAGCTGGGATGAGTTAGAACCTCATCTAGATAAAGAAGAATGGAAAAAAGTGTTATCGGATAATCTCGAAGATATGTATTCAGGTAACTGCTGGGGAGTACCAAGCTATAAATTAACCAATGAAGATGGCTCAAATCCTTTTTATGTTTGGGGACAAGATAGAATCTGGCTTCTTAAAGAAGAAGCCTACAAGCGTCTTTCATAAAGTCGTGCCTACAGAAAAGAAAAAATCCAAAAAAAATCCTGTCGCAAAAAATCTCTATAAATTTAATAAACCAAAGGTTTTTAAAGATAAAAGTAAATACAATAGAAAAAAAACTATCAAGGAAGATGAATCTACACAATGACATATTAGAAAGCATAGGAAACACTCCTATGGTTAAGGTCAATAATATTGATACTGGAAAATGTGACCTTTTATTGAAATTGGAAAATCTAAATCCTGGTGGTTCTATTAAAGATAGAGTCGGAAAAAGCATAATAGAATCCGCTGAAGAAAACGGTTTTTTAAAACCCGGAGGGACAATTATTGAATGCACTGCAGGAAATACAGGCTTGGGATTGGCTCTTCCTGCAATTTTGAAGGGATATAAATTGATTTTAGTTATCCCAGATAAGATGAGTGAAGAAAAATTGGCTCATTTAAGAGCAATGGGAATTGAGATCATTCTAACTCGCTCAGATGTTCAAAAAGGAGATCCAGAGTATTACACTGAGGTTGCAGCAAAATTAGTTGAGGATACGCCAAATTCTTTTTTTGCAAATCAATTCTCTAATCCTGCCAATCCATACATACACGAAACAACAACAGGACCAGAAATATGGGATCAAACAAATCAAAAAGTAGATGCATTTGTTGCTGGCGTTGGTACGGGTGGAACCATCTCCGGCATAGGAAGATACTTAAAAAGTCAGAATCCAGAGATAGATATTATTGTTGCTGATCCAGAAGGTTCTGTTGTTGCAGATGCTGTAAATCATGGAACTTTTGAATATTCTGGAGGACAGTGGCTAGTTGAAGGAATTGGTGAGGATTACATTCCAGATAACCTAGATTTAAGTGTAATTGATGAAGGGATCTATGTTTCAGACAAAGAAGCTTTTGAAATGGTTAATCTTCTTTTAAAAAAGGAAGGTATACTAGCCGGCTCTTCTTGCGGGACTCTAGTTAAAGCTGCGGTGGATTACTGCAAGAGACAGAAAAGTCACAAAACTGTAGTTTCTTTGATTTGTGACACTGGAAATAAATATTTATCTAAGGCTTTTAATAATGCTTGGTTAAGTGAGAATTTATAATGAAAAATAAAGATTTAGATTTTGAGACAAAGGCTATTCATGTTGGTCAGGATCCTGATCCAGTAACAGGCGCAGTAATTCCACCAATATATACAACTTCCACTTATGCTCAGGAAAGTCCAGGAGAACACAAAGGATATGATTACTCTCGAACATCCAATCCAACCCGACATGCTTTTGAGGTTTGTGTAGCTAGTTTAGAGGAAGGCGAGAAGGCACATGCTTTTTCTTCGGGTGTTGCTGCAATTTCAGCGTGTGTAGAGTTATTGCAACCTGGTGATCATATCATTGCAATGGATGATCTCTACGGAGGAACCGTAAGACTCTTCAATGAAATTAAAAGCATATCTCAAGGCATTGAGATTTCATATGTTGATATGTCCAAAGAGGAAAACATTGAAGCCTCCATTAAGCCTAATACAAAAATGCTGTTTGCGGAGACGCCTACTAATCCCCTATTAAAAATTATTGATCTCGAAAAATTAGCTGATTTTGCAAGATCTAAAAATATCATTACCGTAGCAGACAATACGTTTTGCTCGCCCTACATTCAAAGACCTCTTACCAAAGGTTTCGATTATGTAATCCATTCGGCAACAAAATACTTATGCGGCCATTCAGATGTCATCATGGGTGTTTTAGTAATGAAAGATGCTGAGTCAGATAATTCCAAAAGACTTTCGAACATACACAACTCCTTAGGACCCATAAGCAGCCCTTTTGATAGTTACCTTGCGTTAAGGAGCCTTAAAACTCTCGCTCTTAGAATGGAAAGACATTCTTCAAATGCTGAAAAAATTGCTGATTTTTTAGAATCTCATCCTAAAATCTCAAATGTTATTTATCCAGGCTTAGAAAGCCATCCTCAGCATTCTGTTGCTAAAAAACAGATGGATTTTTTTGGAGGAATGATTTCTGTAGAGATAAAAGATGGACTTAAGGCTTCTAAAACATTTTTAGAAAAGACATCGCTTTTTACCCTCGCTGAAAGCCTGGGTGGAGTAGAGAGTTTAATTGAACATCCTGCTTTGATGACTCATGCATCCATATCAAAAGAAGTCAGAGACCAGATTGGCATTACTGATGGACTTGTTAGATTGTCGGTTGGAATTGAATCAGCAGATGATTTAATAAACGATTTAGATAAAGCTTTAAACTAATCAAAGACAACAGTTTTTTTGTCGTTGATAAAAACCTTCCCTTCCAAATGCTTTTTTACTGCTCTTGTTAGAGTAATTGATTCAATATCCTGGCCGATGAGCTCAAGTTCTTCTGGACTCTGCGAATGATCAACTCTCTCAACAGTTTGCTCAATAATAGGTCCAGCATCTAATTCTTCAGTAATGTAATGGGCCGTAGCGCCCATTATTTTCACTCCTTTTTCATATGCCTGTTTATAAGGTTTTGCTCCCTTAAAACTAGGTAAAAAAGAGTGGTGAATATTAATAACTTTACCTGAATATTTTAAACAGAAGTCAGATGAAAAAATTTGCATATATCTTGCCAAAATCATTAACTCGATATTATTATCATTAATTAATCCTTCAATTTCATCTTCAGCTTTTTCTCTTATTTCTGAATTATTTTTAATATAAAAGAAAGGAATTGAATAATTATCTGCAATGGTTTTTAAATTTTCATGGTTTGAAACGATCCCGCATACATTCATTTTCAAAGAATCAATGCTATTTTTGTAAAGTAAGTCTTGTAGACAGTGCCCATATTTAGAAACAAAGATTAATGTATTGGGTGATGAGGTCTCATTTTCTAAAGTCCACTCCATCTTTAGATCGCTACAGGCTTCATTAAAAGCATTTGAAAAATTAGAGAATTCAATCTCTCCTTTACTTGAGAATATTTTTAATCTCATGAAATAGCTTTTCGTTGAAGGATCACTGAAAAAAGAAGAGTCCATAATGAAAATATCCATATTATTTAAAGATGTCGAAACTTTGGCAACAATGCCGTAAGCATCGGGACATTTGATTCTTAATATATATGTTGTGTTTTTCATAACTTTTGCAGCCGCATAATATAAAGCAAAAATAATACAAATAAAGACTAAATCTAATTAGAATAATAATTAAAAAAAAAGGAGTTTTATATGAATCTTGAATATGGTCCAGAATACGAAGATTTTAGAACCGAAGTTATAGATTTTTGTAAGGAGTACGAGGGTATCTCTTTTGAAAATACATCAAGTAAAAATATCTCTAGATCTGAATGGCAGAAGATACTTATTGAGAAAGGCTTCATAGCAAGAGCAATTCCTAAAGAGTATGGTGGCTTTGGAGGCGAAACAGACATTATTAAAAGTAGAATCATTGCTACAGAATTTTCTAAAGCAAAAATTCCTGGAGGTATGGGTGGTCAAGGAATCGATATGCTGGTACCTACCCTGTTGGAATGGGGAACTGAGGAACAAAAACAAGAGTACATCCAACCTACATTGCACGGAGAAATGATTTGGTGTCAGGGATATTCTGAACCTAATGCCGGTTCAGATTTGGCAAGCTTACAGACTAAAGGTGAGCTTAAAGACGGCAATTGGGTCATAAATGGACAAAAAATTTGGACAAGTACAGCACAATACTCACAAATGATGTTTTGCTTAGTTAGAACTGAACCGCAAGCTCCAAAACACTCTGGGATAAGCTTTATATTAATTCCTATGGATACTCCAGGTATTGAGATTAGACCGTTAGTAGATATGACTCTAAATGCTGGATTTAATGAGGTTTTCTTTACTGATGTTACGGTACCTGAGGGAAATATTGTGGGTAAAAGAGGAGATGGCTGGTCGGTAGCGAATTCTGTTCTAGGACATGAGAGAGGATCTTTAGCGGATCCTAATGCAACGATGAATAGACTTAATACCCTTATCAATATGATGAAAGAAGAGACTATCGATGGAAGAAGGTTGATAGATATTCCATCGTATAGAGATCGTCTTATGCAAGTTCAGGGTAAAGTTATGGCTAATCAAGCTCACTCCTTGAGGTTGCTATCTTCAAAAATTAACCCTGGTCAGAATGTTAAATTAGGCGGCATGATTCAAAAACTAGTCGGGACAGAACTTAGACATGAAATGGAGGCTTTGGCGATTGATGTACTGGGTGAAATAGGAACCTTATATGAAGAGACACCAAGATTAAAAGAAAACGGATCATTTCAATTTCATTACATGTATTTCCTTGGGTTGATAATCGGAGGAGGTACTAATCAAATACAGAAAAATATTATTTCTGAAAGAGGGCTTGGAATGCCTAAAGAACCAAAAGTACAAGAGGCTTCATAATGTATTTCGGACTATCTGAAGAGCAAAATCAGTTTCAAGACTACGTAAAAAAATTTTTATCAGATAACGTAACCGTTGATGAGATCCGAAAAATAGCCAACGGAGATGATCAAAAACTTCATGAGGATATTAAATCTGGTTTGATGAATCTTGGATTAAGTAGCTTATTAATTCCTGAAAATTATGGTGGCTTAGGAGGAGATTTATTATCTGCAGTGTCCATTGCTCAAGGATTAGGGACCGGAGTGGGACCAATATCCTTTGCTGGATCTTATGTTATGGCTCCTATTGCATTAAGTCTTGGTGGTAATGATGATCAGAAAGATAAATACCTACCAAAAATTGCATCAAATGAAATTAAGTTTGGTGTTGGTCTTAGTGAGTACGTTGCTTCAAGGGAAGATTCTGGCATTGAACTAAATAAAGGCAAGGCCTCGGGTAAAGCCCTTTTTGTGATAGATGGAGACGATGCAGATTTCTTTATTTTATCGGATAAGGGTGGAACCATGTTTATCGTTGATAGAAATGAAAAAGGTCTTGAAATCATTCAGCTAACCACGGTGGATAAAACTAGATTGTATTTGGAACTTAATCTTAAAAATGTAAAAGCTGAGGTGCTTCAAGAAACAGAAAATAATCCTTTTGTTATCCAGAAGGTTATAGATGCGGGAAGAATTATTCTCTCGGCAGACTCACTAGGTGCTTCTGAGACAATGATTGAGAAAGCAGTTTCATATGCAAAAGAAAGAAAGCAATTCAATCGTGTAATAGGATCATTTCAAGCCGTAAAGCATATGTGTGCTGAGATGGCTGCTGATTTAGAGCCTTGCTACGCAATGCTATGGCAAGCTGCTCATTCTTTTGATCATGATCCTGACGAGGCTCGCCTACAAGCTTGCCAAGCAAAATCACATATTGCTGAGGTTGCAAAAATGGTTTCTAAAAAAGCAACAGAAGTACATGGAGGTATGGGATTTACAGATCTCTTAGGATTACATTACTGGTTTAAAAGAATTGGATTAAATAGACAAATTCTTGGTGGTCCAGAACTAGTTAGAGAGGAAGCTGCAGAATTGCAGGGCTTTAATCAGTAAACATCAGATTGAGTAAGCTTTTTTAGCGCAATCGTAAAACATACTGTTTTTTTCATCTTCGCTAAAATTTTCTGAGATTTTCTTAAAAAAATTCCATAAGACATGATACGAAATAGATTGCTTATCAACTGGAAAATTACTTTCAAACATACACCTAGATGGCTCAAAAGATTCTATACATTCTAAGTAATAACGTTTTTGCTTTTCTACCATTTGGTCTGAAGTTGCTGGCGTTTCTTGCTCATGAAATTTAAAGCCATTTACTGGCATGGCAAGTCCGCCAAGCTTAGCTAATACATTTGGTCTTTTAGATAGCTCTTTTATATCTTTTCGCCAAACTTTAAAAATTTCATTTTCCTTACCCTCGTAAGGCCCTATTCCTATCGGCCCGCTAAAATGATTGAGAATGATTGTGAGTTCCTCATTTCTATCTGCAATTTCTGCAACCTGATTAATCTGATGATGATATTGCCACGCCTCAAAAACTAGATCTTTTTCTTCAAGAATCTTTAGAGATTGATTGAAAACATCGCTCAAATACATATCTTTTGGTGGACTGTGATGAGAATTTCTCATGTTTTCATGCGGATCCCAGCCGCCAGCATGACGAATACCTTTGAATAAAGATTCTCCATATTGAAAATGTAAATCTAAAACTTCATTAATACCCTCTCCTAAAGTCATATCAGCGTGAGAAACTATTCCTGATATTTGTGATTTTGATGGTTCTTTTTTTGCCTCATCAGCAATTTTTTTTACAAAAATTGTTTCTCCAACAGGTTTTAGATGGTCGGGTCCAGAGGTAAGAAATTCTTGAGTGCACTCTATGAATACCGTGTGCTTTATATTGTGTCCCGATGAAGTATCATCCCAAAGATCTTCCAATAAATATTGTGATTCTCCAGGCCATAAATGATGATGAGGATCTATTATTGGCCTTTCAGCATCAATAATCTCTTCCGTATGTTGATTCAGCCATTCTAAATGGCGATCAAGCGGATTACTCATTAGCCGCCTAAAAACTCTTGTCTTTTTTCATGGAGAATAGGTTCTGTGTAACCACTAGGCTGGACTCTTCCCTTAATAACAAGGTCGCATGCAGCCTTAAATGCTACGCCATCGAAACTAGGCGCCATGTTTACATATTCTGGATCACCAGCATTTTGTTCATCGACCACCAAGGCCATTTTTTTCATGGTCTCTATGACTTGTTCTTCTGAACAAAGTCCGTGATGAAGCCAATTTGCCATATGTTGACTGGATATTCTGCAAGTTGCTCTATCCTCCATTAAGCCTATATTGTTTATATCAGGAACTTTAGAGCATCCAATTCCTTGATCAATCCATCTGACAACGTAGCCTAATATTCCTTGAGCATTATTATCTAATTCTGCCTGTATTTCTTCGGCTGAAAGCGACCCTGCATCCTCCAATAAAGGAATTGTTAAAATATCATCAAGGCTTGCCCTCTCTCTTTTTAATAAATCTGATTGTTCAGATGAGACACTTATTTGATGATAATGCATTGCATGCAAGGTTGCTGCAGTAGGTGAAGGCACCCAAGCACAATTTGCTCCTGCTTTTGGATGCATGGTTTTAGTATTAAACATATCTAACATCATATCGGGCATGGGCCACATACCTTTTCCAATTTGAGCTTTTCCCTTAAAGCCTGAAGATAAACCATTGTCTACATTCCAATCCTCGTAAGATAAGATCCAAGGTTGCTGTTTCATTTCTGCCTTTCTTATCATTGGGCCAGCTTCCATGCTTGTGTGAATCTCGTCGCCGGTTCTATCTAAAAATCCAGTGTTGATAAAAATAACTCTTTCTTTTGCAACTCTGATGCATTCTTTTAAATTTACCGTTGTCCGTCTCTCCTCATCCATTATCCCGATCTTCACGGTATTTTTTTCTAAACCAAGAGCGCTTTCAACATCGGAAAATAGATCGCAAGTAAACTGAACCTCCTCAGGGCCGTGCATCTTAGGTTTTACGATATATATACTGCCTGTTTTAGAATTCTGGACAGATCCCGTTTGATCTAAATCATGCTTACCTATCGCGATTGTGAACATTGCATCGATTATTCCTTCGGGTATTTCTTTACCGTCAAGTAAAACCGCTGGATTAGTCATCAAATGACCAACGTTTCTGACAAGCATTAGACTTCTAGCTGCAATCGTCATGGGTTTTCCATCTGGAGATAAAAAGGATAAATCTTCATTTAGACTTCTTGTAAGAGTTGACCCGCCCTTTTCGAAAGTTTCTGCTAGGGTTCCTTTCATTAGACCAAGCCAATTTTTATAAACATCAGTTTTATCTTCACCATTCACAGCAGCAACAGAATCTTCTAGATCCTGAATGGTGGTTACAGCAGATTCTAGAAAAACGTCTTTAATTCCTGCAGGATCCGTGGAACCAACTGAGTCATTTCTATCAATTTTGATTTCTACATGTAAATCATTATTTTTCAATAATATGCTTTCGGGATTTGATTCATCGCCTTTAAAACCAACAAATGCTGAGTCATTTTTTAGAGAGGTTTTTGATTGATCTGATAAAGAAATTTCTAAGTCTCCATTTGATATTTGAAAAGAAACAACGTCTTGATATTTTCCTTCAGCCAAAGGAAGGTGATCGTTTAAAAAGTTTTTAGAAAAATCGATAACTTTGTCACCTCTTACAGGATTGTAAGCACCTGCTCTATCAGCTCCATCATCTTCAGATATCATGTCCGTTCCATAAAGAGCATCATACAAACTGCCCCACCTGGCATTAGCAGCATTTAAAGAAAATCGAGCGTTCATGACAGGGACTACTAATTGTGGACCGGCGATTTGGGCTATTTCGGCATCCACATTTGCGGTAGAAATTTCAAAGTCAGCGCCTTCTTCAACTAAATATCCTATTTCTCTTAAAAAAGATTTATATGAATCAAAATCAAAATCCTTATTAGATAAATGCCATTCATCTATTTTTGTTTGTAAATCTTCTCTTTTCCTAAGCAGCTCTTCATTGATGGGAATATATTTCTCTGCAATTTTTTGAAAATCTTGCCAAAATTGTGCAGTATCTAGATTAAGATCAGGAGCAATTTCTTGCTCTAATAAAGCATGCAATGATGTACTGATACTTAATTTACCTTCGTTAACTCTTTCAGTCATATGTTCCTCTTTTTATATTAGAAAAATTTTAGATTGTATTTTTTTTACAATAAAATGCGCCTGTATGAACTTAATTGAATTTACACAAAAATTATTACGAATACAATCAATTACTCCTAGAGATATGGGTTGTTTTGATTTAATCGAACCAGAGTTAAAAAAGATGGGATTCTCGACAAAAAGAATTAATTACTCAAACGTTGAAAACCTATATGCAGAAATTGGCTCAGGAGATAATTTTTGTTTCCTTGGACATACTGATGTAGTACCTACTGGTCCAGTTGAATCATGGTCATGCGATCCATTTGCTGCAGATATTAAAGGAAATGTAATTACGGCAAGGGGTGCTGCAGATATGAAAAGCAGTATCTCTGCTTTTTTATTTGCTCTCAAAGACATTGATCTTACTAAGAATAGAAAAAAAATATCCATATTGCTTACATCCAATGAAGAAGGAGATGCTATAGATGGAACAATTGAAAAAGTCTTAGATGAACTAAAACAGAATAACAATGCAATCGATTATTGCTTGGCTGGTGAACCTTCATCAAAAAATGAGCTTGGAGATACCGTCAGAATTGGAAGAAGAGGATCTTTATCTGGATCCCTAATAATAATAGGTAAACAAGGACACGTTGCCTACCCGAGCGATGTTATAAATCCCATTATGCTTTCTGGTGGAATCATCAAAGAGCTTTCAGAAAAGAAATGGGATAAAGGAAATAAAAATTTCCCTCCTACATCCTTTCAGATATCAAATATAAATTCGGGTACAGGTGCTAAAAATGTTGTTCCAGGAGACTTGAAGGTTGAATTTAATTTTAGATTTTCTCCGGAAATAACAGCAGATGACATTAAAAGAAAAGTAATTGAAGTCATCGAAAAAAATATAAAAAATTACAAGCTAGAATGGGAGTTAAATGCAAAACCTTTTTATACTGATAAACCTTTCTTAAGAAATATAGTAAGAAATTCTATTAAAAAAATCACTGGCATTAATACAATCGAAGATACCGGCGGGGGAACATCTGACGGTAGATTCATGCATCCACATGGAGCTGAAGTGGTTGAATTAGGACCAATCAATGCCTCAATCCATAAAATAGATGAGCATATTAAAGTTGAACACTTAGAAGTTCTCAAAGAGATATATCAAGATATTTTAATTAGCTACATTGATAGTTAATTTTTTCTTATGCTCTAAAGGTATATATATCTAATAAATAGAATAAATATTTTATCTATAACTCTAAGATATATATTATGTATCTAGATGAAAAACACTCCATTTCAAAAAAATATAGGTTTTGTCGACCAAGAAAGTACACACAAATATCCACATGGATTAAGTGATAGATCAGCCTATTTAATAACTAGAGCGTTAAGGATTGCTGCTGATCTATTTTTTCGAAAAAGGTATGGACACAGAGCGGTAGTTTTGGAAACAGTGGCAGCAGTGCCAGGGATGGTGGCAGGTATGCTTCATCACTTCAAAAGTCTTCGTAATATGACCAATGATGATGGAATTATTAAAGAACTTTTGGATGAGGCTGAAAACGAAAGAATGCATTTAATGACATTCATCGAAATTTCTAAGCCTACCCTATTTGAAAGACTTTTAGTTTTATCTGCACAGATTATCTTTGCTACCTTCTATTTTTTTCTATATGTATTTTTTAGAGGAACAGCACACAGAATGATAGGTTATTTTGAGGAAGAAGCTGTTACCTCTTATACAGAATTTCTTGAAGAAATCGACAAAGGTAGGATCGAAAACGTACCTGCCCCAAAAATTGCGGTTGATTACTGGGATTTAGGAAGCAAAGCAACCTTGAGAGACGTTGTTGTAGCCGTTAGAAATGATGAGGCTGGTCATAGAGACAAAAATCACCAAATAGCTGACGATTTACTATAATGGAGCGAGTAACGGGGTTCGAACCCGTGGCCTCGACCTTGGCAAGGTCGCGCTCTACCAGCTGAGCTATACTCGCAAAAGAAAATTCAATTTACCTATTAAATATTACCTTTTCAAGCTATCTGAAAGTATATTTAAATCTTAACCCAATGTTCTGAGGACGTATGGTATGCATTCTAGGTGTTTCATCCATCTCATTGTAGTAAAGTTCAGCTCTTTCATCGTCAAGGTTTCTGGCAAATAATTCTATTGCCCAATCTTCAAAATCTACTCCGATCGAAAAATTAAGGATGTTATAAGCCTCTTGTTTGTATCTTCTTGCAAGCACAAGAGAACTGTAAGATTCCGAAGCCGAAGTGGTACTTAGCTGAAAATACATAGGAACCGTATTGAATGTTTTGTCGTATCTCAATCTTAAATTCCATTGCGTCTCAGGCGCTAAAGGCAGGCTTGAACCCAAAGGAGCTAATTCAATAATATCGGATGTCCTCTTAGTCAATTCTGAATTATTGAAGGACATAGCTGTTGCTAATGTCCAATTATCGTCAATGTAATAAAGAATATCTGCTTCCAGACCCTGAATTTTTGCTTCTGCTGAATTGTCTATGAAAGTTAATGACGAAATATTTATAGGGTCTAATCTAGAAACTTGAATATTTTTCCAGTTTACCTGATAAAGGTTTGCATTAAATCTAAGAGATCCTTCTAAGAAAATTGATTTAACTCCAAATTCAATGTTCTCAGTATTATCCGTTGAGTAAGTTAAAGGAACGTTTGGATAATTTGGATTCCTAGATGCCGCCCCTCCTCCTCTATTGAAACCACCGGGCCTAAATCCATCAGTAGCTGTCAAGAAAAGAAGGACATCATCCTGAGGAAAGTAACTTAAAGTAACCTTATATATAGAATCATTTTCCTCTAATTTCTCTTTGGAGTGTCCAAAAGAAGAATCAAAATCAATTCCATCGTCTGCATCAGCAGACCCAAAGGTTGGATTATTACTTGATCCATAGAAATCAACTGTTTGTTGATAGAACCTTCCTCCTAGCATCAGATGAAATTTTTCCGGCAGGATCCTAAAGGTTAGTTCACCGAACAAAGCGGTTTGGCTTTGCTCCCTAGTTATATCACTAAATTCGAGCACTCCGGGTAATCTTGCGCTGGAATTGATTGATCTTGCTGTTGATATGGGTGAGTTAAGAGCAAACGAGGGGTTGTAGCCTGGATAATTAAAGTTTTCTTGATTTTCTGATTTAGAAGCATCAAAAAAGATACCACCAGTGAACACGTACTTCTTCTGACCATCTGTTGCAACTCTAATTTCATGAGTATTTCTTTGTGAGTCTACAACTCCTTGAAAAAAGATACTTGGGTCATCACAAGAAGTATAAAGAGGATGGTTACAAGTGTAATAAGGAACATAAATTCCATTTTTCCCAGCAAAGCCTGAATAATCAGCATTCTGTCTAACTTCCCTATCTAAAATAGCTCCCGTGTAAAGGAACTGTGTTGAACCTATCTTTCCAGAAATAGTTGCAGCTATCTGAGAAAAACTATCATCCAAAGTATCTTCATTAAATCTTTGAACTTTAAGGTCACCCAAAGTTGGATCGAAATCATAAACACCGTCAGCTGAAATGTCTTGCTGTAAAAATTGAACCAGTACTTCCCAAGTCTCTGCAAATTTACTTCTGGAAGCTAATCTAAATCCTCGATAACTTGAATCATTAAAGTCATCTTCGACTAGATCCGCATTGTTAATTTTTCTTTTTTCTGCGTTTTCCGGGTAATAAGGATTTTCTGAAGATAAAATGTTCTCTCCAAAGATATTATCGATATATCCTCCAAAATTAGTATTGTAGAAAACGCCTCTAATTGACCATTCATCATCAATGACTGGAAAGTTTATGTATGCTTCTACAGAAGAACTGTTATCTCCGCCCTTTGTAGCAAAGTAAGAAGATTGAAAGCCTGCATCGAAAACATCATAGACAGGTTTCTTTGTAATCAGTCTAACCGTTCCTGCCTGTGCACTTGCTCCAAAAAGAGTACCTTGCGGTCCAGATAAAACCTCAATTCTTTCTAGGTCAGCAGCATAAACATCTAAATTTCTTCCAACAGAAGTGATCGGTTGCTCATCAAGATAAAAAGCTACATTTGGCGTTGATCCTTGCGAACCAGAAACAAAGACAGAAATCGGATCAATAGCCATTCCTCTTATAAACATTGTAGATTGGCCCGGCCCTCTTCCAGCAGAAGTTACATTAGGAAGAAATAATGAAAAATCATCGAAATTTGAAATATTCAATCTATCTAAATCAGCATCCCTTAATGCTAAAACAGTGACAGATACGTCTCTTGCTTCGTCGGCTCTTTTTGTTGAAGAAACTATAATTTCATCAATGATATTGTCTTCGTTGATATCGTCATTTTCCAAAGCATATATAGGAAAAATAACAAAGAGAGATAAAAAGTAAATTAATGATTTTTTCATTTTTATAAGTATATTTGAATCGACATTTTGTCATATAATGAGTCGTATTTTTAATCTTTCTGTGAAAAAATTTTTTAAATTCTTTTTGATTCTATTTGTAGTTGCTTGTGGCGGAGGCGGAGGCGGAGGTAATTCTGTCGAGCCGCAAAGTAATAATCCAATTAGCCCGTATGCATCCTCGCAAGCTACTCAGGATACAGTTCAAAACCAAACTCAATATGTCTCTGGAAAAGTCGTAGATGATTATATATCTGGGGCAACCGTTTTTATAGATACTAATGGCAATGAAACCTTAGATGAAGATGAGCCATCAACCATTTCTGATAATTTTGGTAATTATAGTCTTCCGTTTGCAGTTGGAAGATTAATAAGTATTGGCGGAATTGATATTGGAACTCAGCAACCCGTCGATGGACTATCTCTCTCTGCTCCTATGGAAGAATACACAGAAACCAAAATGATAACTCCAGTTACTTCTTTGCTATCTTCGGAGGCTGAGGAAGCAGAAATAAAAGAAGCTCTTGGAATTCCCGAATACCTTGATTTAAATACAGCCGATCCAATAGTCGAGAGAGAAAGAGAAGGTGGTGACAATACTTTGTATGAAGTAGGAAACCAAATTACTGTGATGGCTTTATCGCTTCAAGAAGTAGTTGAAACTCAATCATCTGGCGAGGAAAGTACTTTAAACATAATCGAAAAACTGAGCGAAGAAATCAAAGAAAAAAAGAAAGAATCGCCTACCGGTCAGGTTTCTTTAGAATCAACTGAGATTGTTGATAATCTTATTGACGATGTTCTAACTGAAGCAAATATTGAAATAGAAGAAGATAAGTTATCAAACGTTGTAAATGCCGTAGCGAATTTAGTTTCCACCATATCTGCCGATCAAGATGATGAAACAACTAAAGCGGTCTTATCCTTTGGGGTGACGACTTTTTTAAGCGATGTAGTTGAAATAGTTGAGGGTACTGCTTCGGATGAAAAGATTGAATCATATAACGCAGAATCGATTGTTGAGACTTTATCTGCAACTTTAAGTATTGATGCAACAAGATTAAAAGTTAATGAAGCACCAATACTTTCTCAGGATTTGAGCTCTCAGATACCAGATTCAGGACTAGCTGTAGATGAAAGTGATGACATCAGTTGGTCGGCCTCGAATAATGATGAACTTCAAGCTAGTGTTGATATAGTGATTCAAGATGCTGGCGATGAAATCACTGCTGAGGATATTGAAGATACAGACTTGGCTAGCGATAATGAAAATGAAAATGTTAATGAAGTCATTGCGGAGTTAGTCGAAAATTCTCCCCCAGAACCTGAACCATTGAGTCTGGCTGAACAAATGATAGCTGATTATGAAGCTCAACAAGCTGAGATTGCTGCTGAAGATGCAGCTGCTCAGGCAGCTGCTGAAGCTGCCCCGCCTAAAGTGGCCAATGTTTATTTATGGTATTCCAAGGATAGTCAAGTTCACTTTGGTGATGGAGAAGCAGGTAAATCTGCTATGGATACCAGAGCAGCCTTCATGTTTGAGGTGATCAATGAGATGTACGTCAATCAGAGAATTAAACTTGAATGGAACATTGTGGGATCAGATTTTTGGGACGCTCCGCTTTCTGAAGATTCTCTCGATCACCCTTATTTCCCTTTATGGTATTCAAATGGTTGTACCAATTACGAAGAATATGTGTTTGAAACAGATGAATGTAACGAAGCACTCAATCAAAGAAGAGCGGCGCATGACGCGGTAGAAGCAGATTTTCATATGGTTTTAATGACTAATTTAGAAAACAATAATCCTAAAGCTCCTGTTAGCGGTGTAGCTGGCAGCAAAAGGGATTGGGATACCGATGCTAATTTTCTCGCAACTTGGGAAGGCATCAATATACTTTCAGGCTTTAGTACAGGTAACAATCCGGAAGAACAAGAAAACATGGTGCCAGGAAGCATGGCTCCAGAGATAGCTCCTGTTTTGTGGTATGACTATATAGATACTCTATGGCATGAAATCGGCCATACAATGTGTGCTGCACATAATAGGCCAGAAAACAGTAATACAAGTCCAAAAGGGTCTTTATGTGCTGGAGTAAACTTTGAAAATATAGGAAAAGATACTCTTATGAATGGTGGAGGTAGTATGAAAGTTCCTCCGGATCAAGTTATTACTCAATCACATAGCTCTTCAACTGTTATGGAAACAAGTTCTTCAAGAACTTGTGTGCCCAATGATGATTTGAACAGTGAACCAATCGTCTGTCAAAAACCTCCAGTGGATGGAAATGAGGATGGAAATATCTACGACAGCAGTGTTGATAGCGGCGGAGAGATGGCAAGAGATCTATTTAACGAGTGGTCTTATTACTACGCCAATCTTTGGGATCATAAAGAAGCTCAACTGGCTGGTGAAGTTGCCGGTAATAATCAGGTTGATATGGATAGATACGATTCATCCGCGACCTCTCCGGCTGTATCATCAAGAATGTTATTTCCTTTGATTGATGGTGGTGAATACACCTTCACTAACGGACAAAGAACAAAAAGAATGCTCGTTATCGAAGACGATCCAGTAACGATTGATGGTACTTCATATCAAGAATTTAGATTTGTAGAAGATCTTGGCAAAGAATATTGTGGATATATTTCTTATGCTAAACACTGCTCTACCAGACAAGAGATCTGTGATAATTTAGATGATAACAGGCATCCTACCAAGCATAACTGCCCTGTGGGAGCTCTTGGCCATGGAGATTTTATTGAAGGCGAAGAACCACGCTGGGCTGGATTTTACGATCCTTCTCAAACCGTGTTTAGATTTAGAATAAGCCCTGAAGGTCACTATTTTCTCTCTGCTTATGACGATAATAAAAATTGGCCTGCTAGCGATGGATCTAATTTGAGACCAATTTATCAAGGAGGTCCAGCCTTAAGATATGATCTCGACTCTTCATTAGGATGTCCTTTTCTTAGCGCAAACTTCTCTCCTGGGCATTACCAAGAGTTTGATTGTGCTTTTAAAGGATTCGAATATCTTGTCGATAGGTGGAACGGAGTTGCAGGAGGCTTTTTAGCTGTTCATACATTCAAGGGTAAAGATCCAACTGAGTATGCTAAAGAATCTTTGCCATATAACCTTCCTGCCTTTTCAGGTATTGAAAAGAGATACCAAGCTGTTAGTACTCCTTACGGTGACTACATCACATTTATGCTAGTTCAACAGCAATACAGCAGTGATGCAAAAGAAAGCGCATCTTATTTTAATAAGTTCTACCTTCATCCAGAAGTTGGTATCGCTCAATTTGAACATCACGGCGAAGTTTGGCAACTTGTCTCTGTAGATACCGACGGTGATGGAATGGATAATAATTTTGTTGGCGAAGATGATGATGATAACGATGGAGTATCAGATCAATTTGATAGCGCTCCTTTAGATCCATTAGTACAGTAAATGATAAAAGCTATAATCCTTTTTCTATTAATTTCTTTGGGTCTTTATTTTTACTTTAATGAGGATGAAGAAAAGATTGCAGTAAAAGAAATTTTTCCGGTTAACCTTGCTGATAAGTACAATTTTCAAACAAAAAGAATTAATGGGAAAGAGATTTCGGTTTCAATAGCTGAGGATGACGCCTCATTTAATGGAGATGTCACAAAATTCAGTAATAGAACTACCCCAATAACTCACGAAGTAAAAACTATTCAAATACCTGAAGATTACAATGTGCAAGATGCAAACTCTGATGCATTCCTCTTGATGACTAACTTCAAATCAACAGTTGCAGATTTAATTGTTGGTGACAAAGTCTTGATTGATGTTCAAGATAATAAAACCTTAGAGCTTAATATCGGTAAGCTTGAAATGAAAATAGGCAATAAAGTGGTTAAGTCTTTCAGTCAAGATGATGTAGGTAATTCAACAATTGTTGCAGGAAGTTTTTTAATCACCGGTTCTGTTTTTAGCGATGGAAATTTTTATACTGTCAGCAGTGCCAATAATGGGAACAGTGTAATCACCAATATGACTCTTTCGGGAATTGATTACGGACCTCCTGAGGGAACTTTTGAAAACGACCAGCCGCCACATATTCATAATCATTAGCAAATTAATTTCAGTTATTTAAATTGAATCTAAAGTAGTTTTACTTATAATTAAATTTTCTAATTTTCTTTATTAATTTTACTTATACTTAAATGAGCAGCATTAAATTATTCAAATCGGCACAAGCTTTAATTAAGCATGAATCCTTTGGGAAGGCATCCAAGAGTATTGGTCTTACTCAATCCGCCTTAAGCCAAAACATAAAAAAATTAGAGGATCACTACGGAGTAAAGTTTTTTCAAAGAGAAAACGGTAAGACTAAACCAACAGTTTATGGAGAAATGCTTATTTCTTTGACGGATGAAATAGTTGATATAGAAGACAAAATTATCAATCAAATAAGTTTGATTGATAATACTAAAGCTGGCCTTTTAAAAATCGGATTGGATCCTTATCTTTCAGGAGCTATTTTAGAGCCAATAATTTCTGACATGATGGGTATATATCCAGAAATAAAATATAGATTTTTTTATCTCTCAACCTATTCCGGAGTTGCTCAGCTAAAAGCCAATAAATTTGATATTCTCATAAGTTATGATCAACGCAACATACGACCTGATTCAAACAAAGATTTAGACACTTTAGATGTCATTCCTATAAAAATTGATTCGCCAAAATTTTATGCTAAAGAAAATCATGAAATTTTTAAGAATAATAAAGAGATCTCTATTGATGATATTTTTGATCATAATATTTACACAACTTTGCCACCAGCCTGGTTTCATGATTTCTATGAAAAAGAGCTAGGTAAAGATATTCCATATTCTGAGATTGTAGATAAAATCTTCCTTGTATCTGCAGATCAAAATTTGCACTTAAAGATGGTAGAAAAAGGTAATGGCATTGGCATTTTCTATGAATTTGATCTAATAAATTCAAAAGAACAACTTAAACTAATTCCTATTAAAAACTTTCCAGAAAAACTTAACGCGATGATCGCAATAAATAAGAAGTGGGTGAAATCGCAAATAGCAAAGATTTTTTTAGAAATGGTCTCAAGTAGATTTAGTTGAAGTTTTTGCTTTTAAGAATGGTCTTGTTGTAAATCTTTCTTAATGTCCTCGTGATCTCCTACCATAATATGATCACTACTTTTCACAACATACTTTTCAAAAATCGGTATCAAAAGTAAGGGGATTATTCCACCTATAACTATGCCAAAGGTCATAGGTCTTATCGAGGGATCTATCAGCGATGCTACTAAATCAGCGATAACGTGGGCACTGGCAGCACCAATTATCCCAGCTACATATCCTTTTGATAAAATTTTTAAAAACCTATTAATGCTCCATCCAGTGTAGTACCCGACAAGTATCAATGAAACGTGAACAAAACCAAAGACAAATCCTCTGAGCGACAAATCTTCGAAAACAAATATATTTTCTAATATACTTTCCATCTTTATTAAAGGAGTATCTTACAGTAAATTAATTTATGAAAATTAAGAAAATTGATGACTATCAATCTTGGTATATTGAGTCCGACAATACAGCAATAATCATAGATCCTTGGTTAGACAAGGTAATGCAACCGAAATCCAATTTCTTTATTAATCGTTCAAGAGATCAAAATGCTCTTATAGATGATGAAATGATCAATAAAGTATCCTGCATATTAATTAGCGCTCCATTTGAAGATCACTTGCATGAAAAAAGTTTAAAAAAATTTGATCCTAAAACACTAGTTTTAACAAGCAAACCTTCTGAAAAAAAATTAAAAAAACTCGGGTTTTGTAATATTGAAATTCTTAAGGCGGGTAATCAAAAATGTTTGGGCGATCTAAAAATTAAAATTCATGATGCAGGCTATCCATATAACTACCTTTGGACATTTAGCTTTGAGATAATTCATGAAGACAAAATATTATATTTTGAGAGTCATGTTGATACACCTTACCGAATAAGGCAAAAAGGTTTAAAGGCGGATTGTGCTATCTTAACTTCTGAAGAAGTAAAAATTCTTGGTTTATTACGTCTTTCCAATTCATCTGAAACAACTCTTGAAATTCTAAAGGAGCTTGAATGCAAGAACATCATGATTCAAGGATCTGATCCTGCAGAAACAAAAGGTTTCATAAGTTATTTTTTAAAAATTGGTAAAGAAAATCTCGAGATTTTTGAAAGAAACAATATTAATGTGTTCAAAGATCCTGGATCGGAAGTAATCATATAAAAAAAAACCCCAGTAAAGACTGGGGTTTTTTTATTTGCAGTTGGTTACGTTACGTGACCAGAGGCTTTTTTAGCAGCTGCCCATATTGCTAAACCAAATGCAGCTTTGTTGATCAAATCTGCGAGGTTATAAACAATGTTAAGAGCATCTTCATTTAAGCCATCTCCAAAGTAACCCCAAGCGTATCCAATTGGGTATATTGCCCAACCAATAGTCACAATCCATTTAATTGTATTAAATGCTTGTTGACTTGCAAGGTGTCCACTGCCAGCGTTTGCTTTAGCAGTCTCTCCCATGAAGATTTCATAAATAATGTAAAGCCAAGCGATCATTCCAACGATCCACCATACGACTACATCACCAAGACCTGCTTCTCCAATGAAACCACCAATTAACATCACTAATGATGCAATTAAAAGCTTCCAGAAAACTGCTGAGCTAACTGCTGTAACAGCAGCAATGATTAAGTAAAACTCAACAATTTGAAGAGGTACAGTGATCAACCAGTCGATGTATCTGAATACAGTCGGAGTTTCACCTGCATAAATCCAAACACCTCTCATGTATAAGTAATGCCAGAAGGCAATACCAGTCACTAGTCCAGCGACAGTAAGAGATGTCTTCCATTTAGCTGGAACATCTGATCTTTCTACAAAAAAGAACACAGTTGCAGCTAACATGATAGCGGTAGCTAACCAAAACGATATACCAACGTAATCGTCAACAGCTAATATTTCTCCCATAATTCACCTATTTAAATAAGTTAAAAATTTTATATACAAAATATAACAGTTTTCATTCTGCCAAAATAATGCTTAAAAAGCTAGTTTAATGCTTTGACCCACCTGCCAGATTTAAAACGCATTGTAAATAAGATGCCTTTAGCTAAATAATCAGCGATTAAAGCTGAAAAAACTATCTCGACGGGCATTTTTAGTAACAAAAATATTGATGCGAGAACTAATCTGAAGAAAATTAAACCTATCATGGTTATGATTAAGGGTGATTTTGTATCGCCTGCACCCCTGAGCGCTCCACCCAATGAGAATTCTATGCCCATTAATGGCTGTAAAAGAGCAAAAATCCATAAAAAAACTACTGTCAGCCTGATTACTTCAGAATCATCTATAAAAAATCCTGAAACTGGTTTTGAAAATATTGCGATTACTAATCCGACAATAGTCATTGAGAAAACTGTCAATCTTGCAGACTTCCAACCACTTCTTCTTGCTTCTTTTGGATTTTCTGCACCTAGGTATTGACCGGTCAGAGTCGCTCCAGCTATGGAAAAACCATGACCTATCATAAAGCTAATCATAAGAATATTTATAGCAACGTTATATGCTGCGATAGGCTCATTTCCATAAACTGAAATGATCCAAAAATAGGCTAGTAGTCCAAGGTTAAAAACGACAGATTCTATTCCTGCGGGTACGGATATTTCTATGAGAGTTTTTAATCTTGAGAATGAATAAAAATTGATTGATGGCATTGGAATGACGAATCTATTGCTAAACCAAATACATAAAGCCAAGACTGCTCCGATGGAAAATGAAACACCCCAAGCATACGCTGCTCCTACAACACCCATAGCCTCAAATCCAAACTGACCATTAACAAGGGCAATCAGCAAAAAAACATTTATTACATTTACGATGAGATTAATGATTAGTGGAGTAATTACATCCCCAGCAGCCCTTAATGCCGCACCAACAATAAATAAGATTGCTAAACCAGGGACAAAAGATAGTGATATTTGTAAATATTCCACTGCTAACTTCTGACTAAGTTCATCAAGTCCAAAAGCTCCAATAATTTCTTCTCCAGCTATAAAAAATATTAAAGTTGAAGAAACACCAAAGATAATTGCAACAATTGTTGATAACAAGGTAACTTCAGCTGCTTCAATTGGCTTATTTCCACCAATTGCTCTAGCAACCAAAGCATGAGTCCCTGTAGCTGTCGCCATCAGTACTGCCTGCAAGAAAAAGAATATCCTTTGACCAGTACCAACAGCAGCCATAGCTTCTGTTCCTAGTGAGCCAACTGCTTTCAGAGCAACTATACTTACGAAAGCAAAAAGAATGTTATTTAGAATTGATGGCCAAGCAAGGCCCCAAACCGATAGCGTTTCTGGACTGGCTGGAGAATCAACCAGTTCTTCTTGTTCACTTTTATTTACAGAATTCAAATTTTTATCCTTCTATCCATCTAGAAAGATAATCAGTTAAATCTTCCGGTTTTTTTGTTCTAGCAGTTGTCCAATCTTCTATAAAAGGAGAATTAAGAACATTCTCATCTTGATCGATGACTAACACAGTTGGAACCCCATATAATTTTTCAATGCCAAATTTTTTTGGTATGTGGAGATTTTTATCAAACTTTCCTACGTCTATGTGCTGAACTATATAATTTTTATTAATAGCATCTTTTACCTCTCGACTTTTAAGCATGCCAGCTAAAACTCTGCAATCTGGACACCAATTACCTCCAAGAATTAACAATAATTTTTTATCATCATCAAGAGAATTCAGAGCACTTTCCAGTAAAGCGTCTGCATCTGCAGAGGTATCATATGGTTTTGCTGGTACTTGAAGGGATTCTGGATTTCTTAGAAAGAAAGCTGTTATTCCGTCCGGAGTAACAATTTCTAAATTTTTCATTGGACTGATTTCAATTAATTTTCCTCTAGGTCCATCAGTCAGCAAAAATATATTTCCATTGGCATGCTGAAGAATATTTCGAAACCTATAATTTAACTCTTGAAAAAGATTATCTTCAGATGGACTTATTTTTTTATCGTAAGAAATTTTAGAAACTTTTTTTGCTTTTAAGGCTGAGATCAATAAAGAATTTTTCCATTCTGGAAAGGCATCGCCAGTGTAAAAAATCATTCCAGATGGTGCAATCGAGGGTACCCAATACTTAATTGGTTGCTCCATACCATCCATTTCTGTAAAAGGAGATATGATTGCCCCAGAATAATCGCGACCATAAGTTATAGCAGGCCAACCATAATTTTTTCCAGATTGAATGATATTTATTTCATCACCACCAAAAGGACCATGTTCGTGCTCAATAATTGTTCCATTCTCAAGTTGAATTAAGCCTTGGGGATTTCTGTGACCATAAGAAAAAATATCATCAAGAGACCTATTGTCATTTAAAAAAGGATTATCTCCTGGCACTGAGCCATCTTTGTTAATTCTTATCAGCTTTCCAAAATGATTATCTAAGAATTGAGCTTGCTCTCTATGATCAAAACCATCTCCGCTGGAAATAAGTAAAGTTCCATCCGTCAGAAAGAGAATTTTTGCACCGTAATGAGCACCAGTTTTTCGATTTGCTTTTGCTCTAAAAATTTCTTTTACATTATCTAAATTGTCTTTATTCAAAACAGCCGATGAAACAACCAAGGTGTTAGTCCCATCAACAGTATTCAAACTTGTGTAAGAGAAAAAAATTGTTTTGTCATCTTTGAAGTTTGGGCTTACTTTAATTTCTGACAATCCTCCTTGATTTCTGAAGTGAATTTTAGGAAGCCCTTTTATATTTTTAACCTCTCCAGAAGATAAATCCAAAAGTTTTAGATTTCCAACTTTTTCTGTAATCAACAATTTATTTTCAGAAATGAAATCCATGCCCCATGGGTAACTTAGTCCATCCAGAACTGTATTTGAGGTGTAATCTAATTGTTGAGAGTAAATTTCAAAACTAGACGAGAGAGAGATTAAAAAAATAAAGTTTTTGAGCATACTGCGGAATGATAATAGAATGCGATTTTCTCACAGAAAAGTTCTAAACAGTGAAAATCTTATTCAAAAATTTTTCCTTATATCTCTTAGCAACACTCATACTAACCTTGTTGATTGTTCCAATAACAAGCTTTTCAAACCTCATTTGGTTAAATTCCATGAATATGCCTGTGGGAATAAAAATAGTCTTTGAAGTCTTAATTTCAGATTTTATCAACCTAGGTTTGCTTTTATTTTTAATTCTAATGATTCCTGTAGGAATAAGCCTTATGATATCTAGATATACTTCTAGCTTGCCCTTCATTTCTGACTCGGTTCGGTATTTTTTAATTTCAGCTTTAACAATGTGGCTTGTATTGATAGGTACTGTTGAATTACTCTATGAAACCGAAGTGATAGCAGGAAATAGAACTGGTATTGGTACGTTTTTCCATGTTATGGCTGGGGGCTTATCAGGTGGAATTTTTTATAAATTAAGATATAAAATATTTGCATGAGAAATAAATTTGTTATCCGTCTGATGTCTTTGATTCCATGCATTTTGTTAGGCCTAGTTGCTTACCAATGGTTTACTGATCCTGCGACAACTGCAACAGGATTTGGAATAGATTACGAAGGCATGTCAAATCATGGACAAAATTCACTTTTTAGAGATTTCACAACATTTTTCGCTGTTTCTTCTCTTTTTTGTCTTTTTGCTTTTTTTACTTTTAAAGCGTCTTGGCTTTTAGCTGCGGGATTAATATATCTTTTTGCTTTGGGTTTTAATATCTATCACGTGATGTACTTAGGAGGTGAAGTTCAGACTCAATTATTTGTAGAAGTAGTATTATCCGTCTGGATTTTAGGTACCTCCCTGCTTATGAGAAATGCATCAAATAGCAAGCCTACTTTCAAAGAAGCTACAGCTGATACTGAATAGAAAAAGTAAACGTTCTTCCTGTTGGGTCATGAAGCCTGGTATCAAAGCTAAAATCAGGAGCGTCATATAATTGTGGGGCAAGTTTATTAGCGATATTCAAAATTCCAAATTTTAAATCTATTTCACCTCCCTTAGTCTTAATAGGCCTTGAAATTGATAAGTCATGAATTAAAAAAGAATGCACTTTATTCGTGTAACCTAAGGTTATTGCATAATCACTCAACTCTCTATCGTTGGTGTATTCCGAAATATATCGTGTAGTCCAATTCAACAAGAATTCTCTATATTTCCAATCTAGAAATAGGTTTATTCTATTTTTAGGAAGCGAGTGAATGTGTGCATCATGGTTGAACTTTCCTACTCTATTGATTAATTTTTCATCATCTCGATGATGATCATGGTCTTCTGTATTCTCATCGTGACCAAGATGCTGAGGAGTTAAGAAAGAAAAAAGAGTTGTGGACGATATTTTCAAATTTAAAAAGCCATAATCGTTTAAATCAAAAAAAGAATTCCATTCAAAGTCCATGCCTGAAATAATTGATTTTTCTTCGTTCACATAAGAGGCAATGACACCAACAATTTCTCCTGAAGAATTTCTGGTGATTTTTGAACTGTTTGGATTATTTGAAACTATGGCTTGTGCACTTTCAGCTTCAATTCGATCTTTATAATTTATCTCAAAAAAATCAAAGCTTAAAGAATAGTTTTCTTCTGGGTAAAACATAAAACCAAGGTTTGTATTGATTGATGTAGCTGGCTTTAATAAAGGATTTCCTGTCTGACCTTGTCTGACGAAGACACTCTCATTAACGTCTCTTACACTGCCTAAGACTATGTCTGATCCAAACATTTGAGACATCGAAGGCATGGTAAAAGAAGTGCCTGTAGAAAACCTTAAAGAAAAAATATCATTTGGTTGGTACCGCAATGAGATTTTTGGATCTAATGAATTTTCATTTTTAAACTCCTCGTATCTTAATGCTGCTCTTATATCTAAAGTTCCTGAGATAGATTTGTTGAGTTCCCCAAATAAAGCAGTTTTAGATCTGGCTTTTTTAACGTCTGTTCCTCCTCCCAAAAAAAATAGATCAGCTTGCTTTGTGATTTTTCCTTCCTCATTTACTTCTATTCTACTTAAGTCGTTATATCCTATATTTAATGTGTCTGTTGCAATCTGAAATCCAGCAGAAAAATCAATATCGTTAAAGTTTGTCAAATAAACTCCATCAATTGAACTTAAGGATCCTTTCTTTTTTGCTATGAGATTGCCTCTTACATATTGAACTAACTCATCTGCATTTGTATCACTAAACAAATTCCAAGAAAGATTTTTTTTCTCTCCCCCTTGGCCTGCTAGAGCTTCTTGAAATCTTGAATTAATGATGTCGGGTCTAACAGCCAGATTGTTGTGAGCACTATGAGAAATTGAAATTTCTAAGAAATCTATATCAGAAAAAGAAAATTTCATAGAATCAGTAATGTGGTACTGATAAATATCCTTTGTAGAAAAAGGTGAAGGATAATTCGAACCAAGAGGTCTTCCACGCCATTTGATTTCATTTTTAAATGGGCTACTTCCTTCATCGGGATGAATATTTCTAGTTAAAAAAGGAAGTGCTGGGTAGGAAGGGGACTGTGGGTTATCTAAAACATTTACTTTTGCATATATCAAGTTAAAGTCGTTAGAAATGAGGTATGAATCATCTACGGAGGTGTTTAAATTAAGATAGGCTTTATGATGTCTTTCTTTATTTATGATATTAAACCTCTCCCCGTAAGCGAATTTACAAAAACCTCCAAGTAAGATGCCGCCGTTACTCTTGCAATTTGGATCAGGGATCTTAGCTCCTTTTTCATAGATACCTTCGTAAGGTCCGGATGAAATTTCTTCCTTTCCAGTTGTGATAAAAGTCTTGCCAAATGTGCTTATTGATAAGTCGGCAATTCCATCAATTTTTTTGGCAGAAAGTGGAGATCTATAGAGACTTTCTATACCAAGAATAAGATTGCTTTTATCGCTTTTGAATCCATACAAAAAACCGACTTTATTGTCGTTTTGTTTATGAGACTCGGTAATCTGGTGATCTGACCTAAATAAAAATCCTTCAAAATCTTTTTGTGTTAAAACATTTATCACCCCTGCTACAGCATCTGATCCATAAATTGATGTAGCTCCCTCCTTAAGAATTTCAATCGATTTTATTGCGATATCAGGAATAATATTTGCATCAATATACCCTTCACCTTCGTGCGACGGAGTGCCGGCAAAGGTTTGTCTTTTTGTATTAATCATCAATAATGTTGAGGCGTGATCAAGGCCTCTTAATGTGATCGCAGACATTCCTTGATCTTCTCCATCCATTGAATTGGTTTGAAAATGTGATCCAGAAATTGAAGGAATATATCTAGAAATTTCCGACAAAGTAATCGTGTTAAATTTGAGATAGTCGTCTTTAGAAAAAGTTTCAACCGGACTTAAATCATTTTCAGAATTTTTTAAATAAGACCCAGTGACGACTATTTCCTCCTCAGCATTCAAAAAAGCTAAAAAGAATATAAAAGAGTAAAATAAGAATTTCACCTGTTAAGTTAAAGTTAAATTATTGGTTTGATTTTATAGATTTATTTACTAAATCTTTTGGATCTGGAATGTTTGAAAATCTATCAAAAGAGTCGCTAAACATATTTTCTGGAGAAACTGATTCATATTTAGCGTTATCGTCATAAGGATCTGAGTAGAAACCGAGAACATATCCTCCTTTTGAATAGCCTATAAGTGACCTAAGCTCAGGACTGAGACTTTTAGCGATATCTGGCGGACAGGATAAATATTGATTTTCTTGTTGCCTTATCCAGTTCACAGCGTAATGAAGAAATACTCCAGTTCTTATTTTATCAGTAGTGATGTTCTCTCCTCCGCCGTGTAGGACCGTACCCGTATATATAAGAACCGAACCAGCTTCCATTTCTGCATATGCTATTTCATTTGGTTCAGGGAGACGATCTTTATCCCATGTATGAGATCCAGGCACAATCAGCGTAGCGCCATTTTCTTTTGTAAATTCTGATGCAGCCCATATTGTACTGAACAATGGTTCAACTTTTCTTGGAACATACCCTCCCCAAATGCCTCTATCTCTGTGAGGAATTTGAGAGGACTCTCCCGGGCCAATGCTAACTGCCGAAGTGAAATGCAACTGAAGTCCATCGCAATAAGGCTGAAGAAAACTTTTTGCGGATTTGTAAATGAGTGAATTTAAAGCAAGTTCCCTGCATTTTTCCGATCGAGCAATCAAAGCACCGATTCTTTTTGTCTTAAATCCAGTAAATTCATCTCGGCCAAAGTTGTCGTGGGATAAAAAAGGATCAAGTTCATTATTCAATGCTTCTAAGAAATCCGAATCAACAACGTTATCAATAATCACACCAGCATCTTCATGCAAGACTTCGGTAATGTTGTCCACTGAAGTGTTCGACGATAAATGCTTTAACTCTGCCATCTTAAATTAGATTCTACCCGATAATGTCTAAATAAAAAAAGGGAGGCTTACGCCTCCCTTTTTCAACCTAAAGACAGGTTATGAAACCCATTTTGACCCACGGTAAATACCGTTAGTCGCTTTGGGTGACTTTTCTATAGTTTTTTCAGTGTATTTTGTACCTCTGTAATTTCCAGCGAAAGGCTTAGCCTCACCAGAATTATTTGAAGTAACTTTGACACCTCTGTACTGAATAGTCATATCATTCCTCCAGTTTTCGTTTCAAACGTACGTATATCAATTGATATACACCCTTCTCAACGCGTTCCTTCGGTAGATATTCGGTCTCGTTCCCTTTCGGTACTTGCTAACCTTTCTTAAAGAACAAAGAAAGAGGTTTTCCTATCTCCCTACTTCCGTCCTAAAAATTTATGAAATTTAAAGGATGAACGTGAACTCATTATAACATTTTTTGTAAAATCAAAAAAAAGCAGGCGAGAAAATATCGCCTGCTTTAAGGGAGAAAAAAACTTAATTTTTGAACTCTGGATAAGCCTCAACACCTACTTCTGTAGAGTCAAGTCCTGCCATTTGTTCTTCGTCTGTAGCTCGGATAGCAATGAAAGAATTAATCACATTAATCGCTATTAAGCTTGCAATGTAAGTAAAGCCAGCGATAGCAACTACCCCATATAATTGCCATAAAAACGAAGCTTCAGATGTAAATGGAACTACCATTACTCCATAAATACCGACTATACCATGAGCAGAGATTGCACCGACCGGATCATCAATTTTGAGTCTTTTTTCAAAGAATAGGATAGAAAAGTACACGATAATTCCACCTATGGCACCGATTATCACTGCTTCTCCACCAGTTGGTGCGCTAGGACCCGCCGTGATGGCAACAAGACCTGCAATGGCACCATTGATAGCCATGGTTACATCCATTTTTCCAGTAGCAAAAAGACTTGTCAGTAATGCTGCGACAACACCACCTGCAGCTGCCATGTTTGTATTTAAGAATACCTGACTAACAGCTATTGCACTTGCTTCTGAGCTAACAACTAACTCTGAACCACCATTAAACCCGAACCATCCAAGCCATAGTATCCATGCACCAAGAGCTGCAATTGGAATGTTTGAACCGGGCATTGCATTTACACTGCCATCGGAATTATATTTGCCTCTTCTAGGACCGAGTACTGTAACAATAGCTAGAGCAGCGGCAGCTCCACATAAGTGAACTGTTCCAGAGCCAGCATAATCAGAATATCCGCCTGAGCTGAGGAATCCTCCACCCCAGTTCCAATAACCTTGAATAGGATAAATAAATCCAGTTAATATTACTGCAAAAAGAAAGAATGGGATTAGCTTCATTCTTCCAGCGACCGCTCCAGAAACAATAGACATAGCTGTTGCTACGAATACAACTTGGAAAAAGAAATCTGCTTGTTGAGAATAATCCATTCCGTATTCCATTCCAATTTCTTCAATTGGAAGAGCTGTGGACAGCCCCCAAGAAGAACCAATACTTGGCAAGATTCCCTCTATAACTGCAGACCCTGGGTACATTAAAATAAATCCGCATGCTAAATACATAATGCAAGCAATTGAATATAAACCTAAATTTTTTGTTACGATTTCAGATACGTCTTTCTTTTGGACCAATCCTGCTTCAAGCATTGTAAATCCTGCTGCCATCCACATGACTAAAGCACCAGCCATGATTGCGTAGAAGGTATCCATCGCAAATTTTATTTCATCCATTTAATACTCCTAAAAATTAAATAGCTTTTGAGCCTGTCTCACCTGTTCTAATCCTTACTACATCTGTTAATTCAGTAATAAAAATTTTCCCGTCGCCTATCTTTCCTGTGCCTGCTGCTTTTTTAACAGCTTCGATGATTGAAGAAGTATCGTCATCATCACATGCAACTTGAAACATTACTTTGGGATTGGTATCGATACGATATTCAGTTCCTCTGTAAGTTTCAGATTGACCCTTTTGTGAGCCATAACCTGAAGCGTCAATAATTGTAGCTCCACCAATACCGGACGCATCTAATGCTTCCTTGACCAATTCTGTCTTTGACGGTTTGACAATTAAAGTAAGTAACTTCATAGAGCTCAAAACTAATTTTTAACAATGTTAAGGATTTACACAGATCAAATTGAACTAATTTAGTGCAAAAAAAGACTAGGTTTTTTTTGGGTTTTTAAGCTGCTTCAACATAAAAAAAAGACATGCATCAAAATTGAGCATGTCTCTTAGTGGCGTCCCCTAGGGGATTCGAACCCCTGTTGCCGAGATGAAAACCCGGTGTCCTAACCACTAGACGAAGGGGACATTTCAGGAAAAGCGATTTTAGCATGCCCAGTTCATTTGTTAAGACGTTGTTCTAAATTAGATAAGATGCCTCTTAATATTCCTATTTCAAGTTTATCTAACTGCATTCTCTTGATTAATCTTCTCAATCTTGCAGGAACTTGTTTAGGGTTTTGATGATCATAGAAATCTAATAACTCCAGAACTAATTCAATGTGTTCAATTAATTTTTCTTTTTGCTGACTTGAAGCTAATTCAACTTCTCTGACTTGAGTAGAAAGATCTGATAATGACGTTCCTTTATAAATTTCATGAGCGACTATTTGAACTGCATGAGATAAATTCAATGATTTATCTTCTGAGGTAGGAATCTGAAGATGAAAATCACACTTTCCTAAATCTTCATTATCTAAACCGACAGCTTCATTGCCAAAAACTATCGAAACTTTTTCTTTTCTGGCCATAGATTCATTGATGACTTTTCCCAATTCATTTATCTCCATCATTGGCCATGGCATGGAACGTGATCGTGCGCTTGTTCCGATGACTAAGTTGGAAGCATCTATTGCCTCATTAATGTTTTCATGAATTTTCGCTTTATCTAAAACCGTCTTGCCTGATTTGGCTCTTGCCTCAGATTCTTTACTTGGAAAATCCTTAGGATTTACTAAACATAAATTATGGATTCCCATCGAGTTCATAGCTCTAGCGCATGCTCCAATGTTTCCAGGATGAGAAGTTTCCACAAGAACAAAATTTAGATTTTCAAAAATTTTCATAATAAATCTATCAATCTAATTATGATTGATCATCGTCTGTTAAACTAGCATCCCTTATGGAGCCAAAAGTAAACATCGCAATCAAGGCTGCTCGTCTTGCTGCAAAGGAAATACATTACTTTTATAAAAGAAGAGAAAAGCTAACTATATCAGAGAAGGCTCCTGTTGATTTTGTAACTCAAGTTGATAAAAAAGTTGAAACAATCCTTGTAGAAACAATAAGAGAATCATTTCCTGATCATTGTTTTCAAGGAGAAGAATTAGGTCTTATTGGAAATCCCAAGGCGGAGTGTAAATGGATAATTGATCCTCTTGATGGAACAACAAACTTCATTCATGGATTTCCTTATTTTTCTATTTCTATTGCGTGTTATGTCAACGGCGAGCCTGAGCATGCAATCATTGTTGATGTTTCCAGAAATGATGAGTACACAGCAAGTAAAGGTAAAGGAGCCTATCTCAACCAAACTAGAATAAGAGTTAGTAAAATCAAGGGTTTAAGAGGTTCCCTTCTATCTTCATCGTCACATTTAGATGAAGATAATGAACCTAAATTGGATCAATTGATGGCTATGAGAAATTTATATTCTAATGGCTTAACTATCAGGAGAACTGGTTCTACTGCGCTTGATCTCGCTTACGTTGCAGCTGGATATCTCGACGGTTTTTGGGGTTATGGTCTAAAGCAATGGGATGTTGCTGCCGGCATATTATTGGTAAAGGAAGCAGGAGGACTTGTTAGCGATCTTTTAGGAAATCCCGATCCTTATGACAGTCATCACTTAATTGCTTGTAGTCCTAAATGTATGTCACAAATGATCAAGGCCTTTAAAGGTACAATTTCCTAAGGCATCCCATCATCAAAACTCTCTTTAGTTCTTTCAGCAAGATCATCTGCGCTGATTTTCATCGAAAGTAAAACATTTGTTAAAACATAGATAGACGAATAAGTTCCAACAACCACTCCTATCGATAAAGCAATTGCAAAATTTCTAATAATTTCGCCACCTAGGAATAACAATGAAAAAAGAACTAATAATGTTGTTAGTGAGGTGATTAAAGTTCTACCTAAAGTATTATTAAGAGATCTGTTGATGACTTGTTCGCTGTTTAACTTTCTCTTCGCTCTAAAATTTTCTCTGATCCTATCTGACACAACGATCGTATCGTTTAATGAGTATCCAATGACCGCCATCAGTGCTGCTAAGACAGAAAGATCAAATTCCAATCTAAATATTGAGAATATACCCAAGACAATTAACACATCATGAAAAAGAGCAACGACGGCTCCAATTGCAAATTTATACTGAAACCTAAACATAATGTATATCATCATGACTAGCAATGCTGCCAAGAGACCCAGTCCTCCTTGATCTCTTAGCTCGCCTCCAACTTGGGGGCCAACAAAGCCTGATCTTCTCAATTGAAATGAATATTGCTCTTTTAAAGAATCGATTACAATATTCGCATTCTCAATATTTTCTGAACTTGGGATTTTGATAAGCAAGTCTTTATCTGAACCAAACGCTTGCACTAGTGCATCTATCTGATTACCTTCAAGATAAGTTCTAATCTCTTCTGGATCTACAGTTTCAGTGAATCCTACTTCTACGAGCGTTCCACCGGTAAAATCTAATCCTAGCTGTAGTTGTTGAATAGAAATCGTAGCAAAAGAAACTAAAATAAAAGAAACAGACACAACCAGTGCAATAAATCTGAATCTTAAAAAATCTAGGTTAAAGTTCATTAAATCCAAAGTCTCCTTACATTATTTTTTCTATAAATTAATGAAACCATAGCCCTTGTTCCCAGAATTGAAGTAAACATCGAGGTGACTATTCCAATGCTTAACGTAATAGCAAAGCCTTTTATAGGACCAGTGCCAATAGCATAGAGAATAACTGCAACAATTAAAGTAGTGATGTTTGCATCAAGAATGGTAACGAAAGCTCTATCATAGCCTGCAATAATGGCGTCAGTAGCTCTTGAGTTATTTTTAAGCTCTTCCCGAATCCTTGAAAAAATTAATACATTGGCATCGACAGCCATACCAACGGTCAAAACAATTCCTGCAATGCCCGGCAAGGTTAGAGTGGCAGATAAAATTGACATGATTGCCGTGATAAGTATTAAGTTAAAAATTACTGCAATATTGGCGAATAATCCAAAGATTTTGTAGTAAATGATCATGAATATCAGGACTAAAAAGAGTCCCAATATTAAAGACTGAATACCCAAACGAATATTTTCAGCCCCAAGACTTGGACCAACTGTGCTTTCCTCAACAAACTCCATCGGAGCTGCCAAAGCACCTGCACGCAGTAATAGTGCCAATTCAGAAGCCTCATTAGGTGAATCAAGTCCAGTAATCCTAAATCTGTTTGGCAGTGCTGATTGAATTGTTGCCAGGCTTATGACTCTTTTTGTAATTACTGGCTCGATGATTAAATCTAAAGTTCCGTTAGGGAGAATAATTTCTTTAGCTGCTGACTTTCTTTCTATGAAAAGAACAGCCATTTTTCTGCCAACATTATTTCTTGTTGACCTGTGCATTTTGGCTCCCCCCTCTCCATCGAGAGTAATGTTTACTTGCGGGAATCCGCTCTCATCATAACCAACATTTGCGTCAGCGACCTTATCTCCAGAAATGATAATATTTTTTTCAAGGTCAACGCTAACTCCCCTGAAATCGAAAGGTTCTTTTCTTGACCTCAGAGTACGATTATTTGCTTCAAGTCTGAATTCTAAGTTAGCAGTTTTACCAATTATTTTTTTTGCCTCAGCAGTATCTTGTATTCCTGGCAGTTGAACAGAAATTCTTTTCGCCCCTTCCCTCTGAACTACGGGTTCAGATACACCTAACTCATTAACTCTATTTCTGAGAGTAGTTAAATTTTGCTGAACTGCATAATCTTGAATTGATGTAATGCCTTCTCTAGAAAATTTTATTTTGAATGATTCAGATTCTTCGATAATCTCAAAATCTGTTAAGAAGCCCCTTAGAAAAGATAAAGAATCTGATTTATCTTCTTCAGTTGCAAAAAGGAAAGTAACTGATTCTTTGTCGCTTTCTATGGATCTAAAGCTTAAAGATTCTTCTCGGAGTCTTCTTTTAAAATCTTCTGCATTAGCCTCAAGCCTTGTTTCGATAAGCGAGTCAGTATCTACCTCCAATAAAAAGTAGATCCCTCCTCTTAAGTCTAAACCAAGTTTTAGCGGTGAGGCGTTTAGATTTTGAAGCCAGGTGGGTGTTGAGTAAGCTAAATTTAAAGCAACAACGTAATCTGGTCCTAATTCACGTCGCAACTCATCCTTTAATTTAATTTGTTCCTCGTATGAATTTGTTCTGATAAGTAATGATTTTTGATTTACCTCAATATTTTCGTCTGGGATGCCCTCTTTTCTGACTATATTTCTTACAGACTGGACAAGCCTACTATCAAAAGAATCGCTCGCACTTTGGAGAGAAACTTGAACAGCTGGATCTGGAGGACTTAAATTAGGTAAGGCATAAATAATTCCAAATACGAATACACCCAAAACAAGGATGTATTTCCATAAAGAGAAATTATTCAATTTTATTCAAATAATGATTTTACAGTTCCCTTTGGAAGGACGCTGTTAATTTGCTGACGTTGTATAACTATTTCTTGATTATTGCCAGTTCTGGCAGTCACATATGAATCTGTGAGTTTAACCAGAGTGCATACAATGCCTCCAGAAGTAATAACTTCATCTCCAATTTCTAAGTTATTTACTAACTCTTGATGAGCCTTGAGTCTTTTGTTTTGTGGTCTGATGAGCAAAAAATAGAGCAACAATATAAACCCAAAAATCATTATGAGTTGCGTTCCAAAAAAACCTGATGTTTGGGCAGTTAATATTTCTACTTCTTTCATAATTCCTCACTTTTTGGTGCCGGAGGAGAGACTCGAACTCTCACGCCTTTTGGGCACTCGATTTTGAGTCGAGCGCGTCTACCAATTCCGCCACTCCGGCAAATCATGTAAAATTCGATTGAAATCTGAAATTTACTTAGCGGATTCTATCTAATGGCGAATATTAACATCTTTAACGGATTTCTTAAGGCATTCATTCGCGCTGAAGCTGAATTTGAAAATGACAATATCCCTGAATTACTTAAGGGCGAATTTATTTTTGCTCTATCTAACGATTCTTCTACGAATCTTGCGGCAGTAGATAAGATCTGCAAAAAAATGGGCTTTATAAGGCCCAGTAATAGAAGAGCAATTTCTCCAATCAAAAGAAACTATTTTCAATTGAGGGAACCTAAACAACTTCTTCCCTGGGCCAGATCAAAAAGAAAACACTCTAATGATCTATATGAAATAAGCAGATATCCAGATATTTCTAAAAAATTAAAAATAATTCCGGTAGATGTTTACTGGGGAAAAGGTGCAGAAAGCCAAGATAACCTTATGAAAAAATTATTTTCTGAATCTTGGGAAGGAACATCAATTATTAAAAGATACCTTCGATTACTTATCAACGGTAGACAAGTAAAAGTTAGATTTTTAAATGCATTAGAGATGGAAGATATTTTCGAAGATAGAGAATCTTCAGAAAAAATTCTTCTTAAGACAGAAAGGTTGTTGCGAGGTCGTTTCAGAAAAAATAAACAAGCTATTCTCGGGTTGGATGTTTCTCATAGAAGAAATTGGATTAAAACTTTAGTGAATTCAAAAGAAATTAATAAATACATTGAATCTGAAGCTGGAAGCAATAAGAGAAAAGCCATGCTTCTCAACAGAAGAGCAATAAAATATGCAGAAGAGATTTGCTCAGACGTGTCCTATACAGTGGTAGGTTCATTATACGATGCAGCTTTAACCTGGTTTTGGAACAACAGATATGAGGAACTTAAGTTTATAGGGCTAGAAAAAGTAAAAAATCTTGCTGTCGATAACTCATTAATTTTTACTCCCTGCCATAGAAGTCATGTTGATTATCTAGCACTTTCTTACATCCTTTATAAAAATGACTTAATGCTGCCTCAAATAGCGGCTGGTATAAATTTAAATTTACCTATTCTCGGCCGAATTCTCAGAAACGGCGGTGCTTTTTTCATGAGAAGATCTTTTAGTGAAAATAGACTTTATTCAATCGTATTTTTTGAACACCTAAAAAAACTTTTAATAAGAGGTAATTCAATCGAGTTTTTTCCTGAAGGTGCTAGAAGCAGATCGGGCAAGCTGCTTCCACCAAGACCTGGCCTTCTTTCCATGTTGATAAGATCATTTAAGAGCAGAACAGAAAAACCTGTGAAATTTATACCGGTAAGTATTAATTATGAGAAAGTTCTTGAGGGAAATTCATATTTATCTGAACTCATGGGTGGGAAAAAACGAAAAGAGAGAATTTCAGATATCTTCAGAGTCGCCAGTGATTTTAGAGGTTTTCTAGGTAATGCCTATTTGCAATTTGGCGATCCAATTGATTTAAAAGATTTCCTTGATTCCCAAAACCCAGGTTGGGAAAACAATGATTCTCAAACTGATGGGCCATCTTCTGACGATAATGCTTGGCTATTTAATGCAACGCCAAAATTAGGTGAGAAAATCATGATGAACATAAACGAGAGTACTGTAGTAACCTCTTCAAGTCTGGTTGCAGCAGCCCTTTTAAATTCAAATAATCACAGTCTTCCAAAAGATAAACTTGAGAGTCGAATAGATCTTTATATTTCTCTGATGAATTCATCACGATATTCCAATAAAACTATCCTCCCGAATCAATCAAGCAAAAAATTACTTGAACAAGTTAATGCGTTAAAACTAATTCCAAAGCTAGAGGATAGCGAAAAGTCTCTTGTTAAATTAGATAAAGCACAAGGGGCAATGATGAGTTTCTACAGAAATACCATTCTCCATTTGCTGGCATTAGAATCTTTTATTTGCGGCATTTTTCAGGCTAGAGAAGAAGTTTCAAAGAATGAAATCATAGAGATCATAGAAATGCTCTATCCTTATTTGAAGGGAGAGCTATTTTTAAAATGGAATAACGAGGAGCTAAAACTTGAAATTGATAAGCGGTTAGATGCTTTAGTAGCTCTAAAATTATTGTCTAATGATAGAGATTTATACAAAAGACCTTCTTTTGATTCGCCTCATTATTTGGAAACAAAATCTCTTGGAAGAATGATCCAACCAACAATAGATAGGTTTTATATTCTTATGTTGCAGCTATGGAAAAATCAAAGCGAGCACATTTCCAAAAATCAATTGGAAATATCTTGTAAAGAAATAGCAATGAATCTTCAAGCTAAGTATGACTGGATGGCGCCAGAATTTTCAGATAGATGGACTTTCATGCAATTCTTATCAAAACTAATAGAACAACGCTTTGTTAAAGAAGATGAGCACGGACTAATTTACGCATCAAGAATTACAAAAAAAATGCAAGTTGCTGCTTCTAAATTCATAATGCCTGATTGGCGCGAGGAGTTGAATCAAACTTCCTATAACTCTTGAATTTTCTTATTTAATCCCTATATAAATATTGAGATAGATTGCTTTATGGATCTATCCATTGGAGGCGCGCTCATTAGAGGTGCCATTTGAAATTAACTTGCTTTATTAAGGAGTAAAATTATGACTAATAGAAGTTTATTGGATCTTTCTGATCCTTTCTTTTCTTCAAGATGGTTGGGTTTTGAAAACCTTTTCGATTCACTTAGAACTTTCAGCGAATTACCTGAGACAAGGTCTTCTAGTTATCCTCCCTATAATTTAAGAAGGGACGGTAATGAGTACACGATTGAAGTAGCTGTTGCTGGTCTTGGTGATAAAGATATTGAAGTAGAAACTAAAGATAATGTTTTATCCATCAAGCACGATAATCAGAAAAACGATAAAAGTAACGTTGTGCATAGAGGAATAGCAGCAAGATCTTTCCTGCTTCAATTTACCTTATCTCCTGAGATTCTTGTGAAAGGGGCTGATTTAAATAATGGTCTTCTATCCATTAACATGGAAAGAATTGTCCCTGAATCAGAAAAACCTAAGAAGATTGAGATAAATTCTGGGAAAGTTATAAACGGCGAAACAGCTTAATATTATTTTCCCTAAAGAGGCTGCTGTTGCAGCCTCTTTTATTTTTGATACACGTCAAAGGCAACAGACTTTCCTATAACAGAAAAAGTAATAAATTTTTGAAAAGTTGATTTTTGTTTTTTGTGTCGTTTATAGATTAATCTCTCTGAACAACAGTCTAAAAGTTGTTCAATGCAGTCTTGAGGATTTTTATCTGATGCTATTGATCTCAGAAGTTCCATGGGTTGTTTAGCAGTTGCTTTTCTTTTGACATCAAAGACCGGATCAAAATAAATAACATCAGGCTTCATTTTTTCTGCTAATTCAAGCGAGTTTCCATACTGGAGATTGATGTTTTCTAATACAGAGTCTCCTAATTTTGCTAAATCTAGCTCATTTTGCATGACTTCGTACAGCCATGAGATCTTCTCTACTGCGGTAACTTGGAAACCCATATTAGCAATGTGAACAGAATCATTTAATAAACCGGCCGTAGAGTCAAATACTTGTAAATTTTTATCAAGGGAAAGGAAACATTTTGAAAAATTTGATTTAAAAATTTTGTCAACATTCATAGGCTTGAGATCTAAAGAAAAAAAATGTGATTTTTTTCTTCTGAGATCTTTGAACAGAAATTGTTCATTTCTTTCAGTAACTAAATATTTCAATTTTGATGAACCTATATCCGATACTGCAGGTATCTGATGCCTAGCAGCAAATTCTCTAAGTTTTAAATTATCGTCAAGCTTATCAATTACTAAATCCACAAGATTCCAACTAATGTGATCGATAGGATAATTCTGTACAAAACAAAGGGAGTGAATCCTATTTTTTGTATGAAAGATAAAAATAAATTAATGCATAAAAGCGATATAGCAAAGGAAATTAATCCGCCAAGAATTAAAATAGACCAGTCAATAGCCTCTTCTGATTGAACTGCTTCTATTGAGCTTCCCAATAAGACTGCCGACAATGTAGGTATAGATAAAAGAAAAGAGAATCTAGCTGCATCTTCCCTGCTATAACTTAATATTAAAGCTCCGATCATAGTGATGGCCGATCTTGAGACTCCTGGCATGAGAGCAAATATTTGAAACATGCCAACGATAAAAGAATCTTTGAGATCAATGGATTCAACTGAATTCGTTTTTTTACCGTATTTATCTGCAATGTATAAAAAAATTGCAAATAAAAAAGTGGTTAGAATTAGAAATTCCAAAGAACGAAAATTCTGTTCAATAAAATCCCCTCCCAGGAAACCAACTAATGCAACAGGCAATGTTGCCACTATTAAACACAATAATAGATTTTGCTTGTAAGGGGAAAATGCTCTTTGAATTAATACACTGACTTCCTTTCTAAAGGTATAAATTATCGCAAAAAGGCTTCCGCCATGAACATATATGTCAAAAAGTATTCCTTGATCCTGCCAACCAAACAACTTTGAAATTAGGATCAAATGAGCTGAACTACTTATAGGAAGAAATTCGGTAATTCCCTGAACTATTGATAAAACGACTATCTGAATTAAATCCATGTAGAACTATTTCCAGTGATCTTCATTGGATAGGTAATTCGGAACTATAAAGCTATCACCCTGTGGAGACGCTACATCACTGATAGTAATAAACTCGAACATGCTTTTTGCCTCAGGCTGTATAAAAGAAAAATTTTTGCTTTTAAGAATATTCATCATATCTGTATTTTCTGACGAAGTTATCACATGATAATCTTTATGCTCATTTAAGAACGATGCAAGATCCTCATTTTGCAAGATAAATTCCTCAGTTTTGTCATCTAAAAGACTTTCTTTGTCATCAAATTTTGAGGCTGCAAATTCTCCCATACCTAAGCTAATTAAAGTGACTACTTTTCCTTTTAATTCATTTTGATAAGCGGTTGAAGCAAGAACTTTGAGGCTAGAAATTCCAAAACATTTAATTCTGTGAATTAAATTAAAGGATTGAGCAACTCCACATCCGACTCTCAAGCCCGTAAAAGATCCTGGTCCATAGCTTATTAAAATTTTATCTAATTGCTCCAAGCATAATTCAGATTGCTCTAAAAGCTCATCGATCAATCCAAGGATAACTTTTCCATGCTGACTTTTATTCGTATCTTGTTTAAAAAATATTTGCTCATCCTTGAAAAGGGCAATGGAGCAAAACATTGCAGACGTTTCGATTGCAAGTACGTTCACTTATTTTTGAAGAAATTTAGAATAAATTGACTGATTGATTCAACACTCCCGGAGCCATCAACTGTAAGATAATCAAGATCATTATTTGTTTGCTTAGCTTTATAGAAACTTATTAATGGCTCAGTCTGATTTCTATAGACAATCAATCTCTCTTCAACCACCTCTCTTTTATCGTCATCTCTTTGAATTAACTCTTCCCCAGTTAAGTCATCAAAACCTTCCTTTTTTGGGGGATTAAATTTAACGTGGTAGTTCCTGCCAGACGATATGTGAACTCTTCTTCCAGACATTCTCTCAATAATATTTTCATCATCTAGCTGAATTTCAATGATTAAATCAATTCCTATTTTGGCATCATCTAAAGCTTGAGCCTGAGGAATCGTCCTCGGAAAGCCATCAAATAAGACTCCATTTGAACAATCAGGTTTTTTTAATCTTTCCACTACTAATCCAACAATAATATCATCAGAAACAAGCGCTCCTTTGTCCATGACCTTTTTAGCTTCAATTCCTAAAGGCGACTTCTCTTCAATGGCTTCTCTAAGCATATTGCCTGTTGAGATATGAGGTATATTGAGAGCTTCTATTATGTTCTCAGCTTGAGTTCCTTTTCCTGCTCCAGGCGGCCCAAGTAAAATAATTCTCATTAGGTATCCTCTCTTATGGCATGAGCGACGGCAACGGCAAGAGTATCGGTGTCGCTAAGGCTTATAGATATTTCAGTTAATTTTATTTTTTCAGCGATATCTTTTGCTTTCCCTTTAAGTTCTACTTCTGGACCGCCGTAACGTCTGTGAATAATAATATCTCTAGGACGAACTCCGTTTGTGAAACCGTATCCTAAAACTTTTGAAACAGCTTCTTTTCCAGCAAAATTTTTAGCAAGGTACCTTGCACCGTTGTAACCTTTTCTTTTTGAAAAAATATCAATTTCACTTTCATCGTAAAGTCTTGTTAGCATTCGCACTCCAAATTTTTCATATGATTTTTCTAATCTTTTGATCTCGATGAGATCAATTCCACTTCTAAGCTTTTTATTAATTGAAATATTTTCTTGCATTCAACTCTTTACCCAATATCTCCTCTAAAGATTCTCTGAAAATAGATTTTATTACTTTCTTCGTCATATTATTTGAAAACTTTCCAGACATGAAATCTAACAAATGCTGTCCTTTAAAAGATGTATCTGAATCTTCTTTATCCAAGGGATATATTCCTCTGACTGGACTGAATAGATAATCCTGATTTGGTTCAATTGAGATTCCGGCATCATTTTTAGTCAAATCAAATCCATAGCCTAAGTCTTTTATTAATCTATATTCAAAATTCCTTAAAGATAGTTCTAGAATCTCATCTTTGTTGTCTAAAGTCATAAGGCGCATTAATTCATCATAGTCTTTAAACACAACAGGAATATCATGTTCTTTTTCAAAAATTTTTAAAATCAATTCATTAAGGTAAATAAGGACTTTGAGATTTTTGGGAGCTATTGGAATTTGCTTATTTATTTCACATTCGAAGATGGTTTTCAGAGCATTTTTATCAGAATAACTAATATAAAGTTCGGAACCTGGCGATAAAATATTGGCAAATTTACTGCCTTTTCGTTTGGCTCCTTTTAGCAAGGCATTGAAAATTCCAAAATCCTTTGTCAGAAAACTTGCTATAACACTTGTCTCTGAATAGTCCCTTGCGTGCAGAAGAAAAGCTAGACTATTTCTAGTTTTCATATTTTTTTAGGTCGTAGCCAAGTTGAGAAATCCAATTAACATCATCGGTCCATTTTTTTTTGACTTTCACCCATAGTTCTAAAAATACTTTTTTATCGTATTCAAATTGAATTTCTTTTCTTGCTGCTGTTCCAATGGATTTCATCATATCCCCTTTTTTACCCAGCAATATAGGTTTATGTGATTTGCTATCCACGTAAATAGTTGCAGAAATACTGAGTAATTTCTTATCCTCCTTCAGGGCATCTATAATAATGCTGATGCTGTAAGGTAATTCATCGCCAAGCCTATTTATGGCCTTTTCTCTGATTATCTCTGAGATAAAAAATTCCCTAGACAAATCTGTTACAAAATCTTCTTCATAATGGGGTTTGCCGTATGGAAGATAATTATTAATAACTGCATACAGCTCTTTTGGAGTATTCTTATTTTTATTCGAAAGCACTG
>CACNYO010000004.1 GCA_902624765.1 uncultured SAR86 cluster bacterium | reverse complement strand
TTTATATAAATTGTTTATCTATGAATATTTTTGTTAAACCGTTTGATAATCGAAGCAGTATAGATATTTTCTCTAGAAGTAATACAGATGTAGGTGTAAATCTTTCTTATCTCTGTTTAAATAACTAACCTTAAATTTTACTTGAGTATATAATCCGCACATGAATCAGATTGTTCAATTCTTTTTAAAAATTAGAAACAGCCGTTTTTTTAATGGAATAGTAATTTTCGTAATAATTGGCTCAGCCATTTATGCAGGTGTAAGCTCTTATGATCTTCCAGATGATTACGTTGGATTACTAAATTTCCTTGATACTGCTATCACTATCTTCTTTCTGATAGAGATTATTATCAGAATAGTTGCAGAAAGGTCGTTGATTAAATTCTTCAAAGGGGGCTGGAACGTCTTCGATTTTATTATTGTTACAGTTAGCCTAATTCCTATCACGGGAGGGGAGACAGCATTTGTAGCAAGGTTACTTAGAATAGTAAGAGTATTAAGAATTATTACTGTCGTTCCTGCTTTGAAGAAAATTGTAGATGCATTATTTGAAACCCTTCCAAGAGTTGGTTTTGTAGCTCTGCTGATGTTCATTTTCATCTATATTTGGGCTGCAATAGGAACATTAGTTTTTGGAACAACAGATCCTGAACATTGGGGTAACATTGGTTTAGCTATGCTTACTCTTGCGCAAGTTGCCACCTACGACGATTGGGCTGCCGTCATGAAAGATATAATTGAGGTCTTTCCTTGGGTTTGGATTTACTTTATAAGTTTCATACTGCTCAATGCAGTCATTATGTTGAATATGGTAATTGGGATTATCGTTGATGTAATGTCAAAGAAATCAAGTAGCGGTCAACTTAGAGCAGATGAGAATCAATAACTATCTGTTACTTTATTTATTTTTATTTTTATCTTCCTGCACTTATCAAAAAGTAGTAAAGAACTCTATGTATGATTTAGATGAGTTTGATGCATGCTATTTAGATCATAAATCTTCATTGGAATCCGACAAGCAAAAATATCTAGATTTGTTGATAGAAATAAGAAATTATAATTGCTCACGTTATTATGAACTTTTTGTTCGGGGAACAATAATACAGGGTTACTAGAACCAAAAAATTAGAAGTAATGGGGTTGAAATTGCTATTATGAGCAATTCCAAAGGTAATCCTAATTTCCAATAATCTCCAAATTTATAATTACCCGGTCCCATGACTAAAGTATTGCATTGATGCCCAATTGGAGACAAAAATGCACAGCTGGCACCTATAGCAACACACATCAAGAAAGGTTCAGTAGGATGACCCAACTGATTTGCTATAGTGACTGATATTGGCCCCATGATAACTGCTGTAGCTGCATTATTAATGACATCTGATAAACACATGGTTGCAACCATTAAAATAACTAAAGTGCCTACTAATCCAAATTGAATTGACTGAGTAGCTATAGCAGTTGCAAGAATATTGGTAAGGCCACTTTCATACAATGCATCACCAATTGGGATCATAGCTCCAAGTAATACAATGACTGGCCACTCAATATGTCTATATAGCATATTTGGCTTTAGTAATTTAGAAGCAACAAAAGCGAGAACGCATAGCAAAAAGGCTATGACAACATTTAAAAAATTAGTGATAACAAGGAGTAAGCTAAATGAAAATAAACCTAACGATAAAAAAATTTTAGAGTCATCTTTTATTACATCAAGCTCTCTTTGCCACAAAGGCATCAAGCCAAGATCTTGCATTTTTTCGCTCGTATCTTTTTGTTCTTCCCTCGTTGCAATTAATAATACATCTCCAGATTTAAAGTGCTCGTTTGATAGACTTCCTTGAAAATTTGTTCCTTTTCTCCAAAGTCCTAAAATAGCCATTTGCCTTCCAGCCATTGTAGAAAAATAGTCTATAGTTCTACCTATCAATCTAGAACCAGGAGAAATCATAGTTTCAATTTCACCAAAACTTCCTGAATCTAGATCTTTAATTTCTGTTCTAAGGGATAGTCCATATTTTTCTTGAATGCCAGATACTTCTTCTGGATTAATTTTTAAAAGCAATATTTGTGATTCTTTTAATTCATCAAAATTACTTAAAATTTCTCTAGCATCTGAGGATTCATTGACAGAACCAATAAGTACAATGTCAGATCCTAACTCTTTCCTAAACTCTTGAGTTCTTTTACCTATAAGTTCACTATCTTTCTCAATTACCAACTCCACTAAATATTCATTGATATCCACTAAAGAGGAAGAGTCACTTTCCCCAGATCTATTTTTTACAAGAATGAATCCTAATAAAGCTATGAAAACCAAACCGCCAATACTTACAGGTAAACCAGCATAGGCAAAATCGAAGAATTCAAAGCCTTGATCTGAATATTGATCTCTAAATTCAGAGATAATAATATTTGGAGGAGTTCCTATTTTAGTATTCATTCCACCTAAAATTGATGCAAATGCGAGCGGCATCAAAAATTTGGAAGGGGACCAGTTCATTTTTTGGCATATTCCTAAAGTTACTGGTAAAAGCATTGCCATAGCACCAATATTGTTCATAAATGAAGACAGTACAACCGCAATTCCCATCAAGATGACAAGAAATTGGAATTCACTGTTGGCAATTTTTTGAAGTAAATTACCGATCTTACCTATCAATCCTGAAGCTTCTAAGCCCTTACTTATTAATAAAACAAGTGCGACAGTAATCACAGCAGGATGGCCAAATCCAACAAATGCTTCTTTTGCTGGCACAAAGCCAAGCACCACTAAAATAGCTAAACTTGTCAGCGCAACAGCATCATAGCGATATCTTCCCCATATAAACATCACCACCATTACTAAAAGTATGATTGAAAGTATGATTTGATTGGTATCCATAAAAGAATAGTTACTTTACATTAAGTTTAATCCGATATCATGAAACAATTAAATTAAATTAAAATCTCTTTGATCAGCTATAAATTAAGGCTTTTTAGCACTAAATATAGTAAAATTTATTTATAAAATAAGTTTTTGTTAGTTTGACTATGTGTCATTTTGACAATAAAATTCTTCTTTTTCTTAATAATGAGAAAAAATAAAGGGGAAAAACTTCATGGAGTGGGTTTATGAAGATAATAAACATGAAAAAATTTAACAAAGTATTGATCCTTCCTTTGTTAGTATTTGCTCTAGCAAACTGCGCTGGAACAAATGTCACAACTTATTCATCTGCATCAATTATGCTTGACGACTTTATTGAGCAAAACGGTGGTAAAGGTGAAGTTAACGATGAAACATTGCACTATCCTTTAGATATTCAAACTTTGTCTTGTTCTGAGATGCAAGCTAATAGAATTAGGATCTCTAATTTAATCAATAATTTGTCTGAAAAAGTTGTAGAAAATGCAAATAGAAGTACCAGTTATTCAACTTATGGTCTTACAAAACATGATCCTTTAATTGGAACTAGTTTTATAGGTATAAGCTCTGTAGGTTTAAATCCTGAAGTCACAGAATACAGAAAACTCAAATTAGTATTAGAAGAACTCAATACAACTTCTATCCTCAAGTGTACTCCACCTGAGGTTATGAGAACTCCGTAAATATTTTAATTTTCAAGACTTTATGGCTATATAATTAATTATGGCCATACGTCTTGCTTATCTTTTAAGTTTCTTATTTCTTTTTTTCTATGCAATCTTTGCATTTCTTGGTGTGAGTATTTCTCTTGAACCTGGAATGGAGATTGGCGGTGTTTCCAGATGGTGTGAAAGAGTTAGCGATAGTATATTCAGAGAGCCTGTAAATACCCTTACAAATTTATCGTTTATGGTAACTGGCTTGATAATGTTTCACGTTCTAAATAGAGATGATGAAAACATAAATACCTTTCATACCCTAACACCAATAGCAATTCTATATGCGTCCGCAGCTATCTTTTTAGGTCCAGGATCCTTTTTAATGCACGGTACCCATACTGAGTGGGGAGGGTGGGCAGATAATTTAAGTATGGTTATGTATATTGTTATCCCATGGCTATATAACTTTAAAGTTATGGCTAGATGGAGTGTCAATACATTCCTTAAAGTTTATCTGAGTATTATTGTTGCATATGGACTAGGTAGGTGGTTTTTAGGGGATGGAATGGGAATAGGTTTTAGTGTCTATGGTGTTTCTATCGGTGTATGGATAGTTTCTGAATTCTTATTTAGATACTGGAGCCAAAGAATGAGATTTTTATCTGGTTTTTTAGGTTTTCTAGTTGCTGCAATATTTGGAATATTTCCACAAGAAATCTTTAATAATCTTGATCAATATTGGTGGATTGTATTTTTCTGGCTACCTGGGCTAGTTTGTAACTCACAACCTGACTACGAACGAAAGCATTTCCCTTGGTTTTTCGTTGGAATGTTTTTATATATTTCAGCTTTTATAATCTGGTTACAAGGCTATCCAAATCAACCTCTTTGTAATCCAGATTCTTTAATCCAACCTCACGGAATATGGCACATATTATGTTCTTTAGCCACGCTGAGTTTCTTTATCTTTTTAAGAACAGAACAAATAAAAAAAAGAGAGGCATAGACCTCTCTTTTTTTTAATGAAATTATCTTCTCGGCCAAGCTTTAACAGGAATTACCAAAGAGGTATTTAATACTTCTCTCATCCCTTTTACTTTTCTTGAAAACTTTTCAAATGCTTTCGAAGATGTCAGTTCCGTGGCTCCATCAGTCAAAGTTACAAAATCAGATGCTCCGATATAAACAAAATGAGTAAATTCATCGTTGCCATATAGAACTCTGTTTAACCCATAAGAGCTTGTAACAGATCCTGATTCAACATTGGATTCCATTAGTTCTGACCAAGCTTCGGCGTACTCTTCTTCGTTTTCTAAGTTCATTCTCATGTCATATTTAGTGAATGCACCATCAACAGTCCAATCATTGGCTTCTATGATAGGAACAATTGCAAGGTCTGATACTGGACTAGCCGAATTCATCAATGATCCAAGCATTGTGGCTGCTTCTGGACAACTTTGGGTTAGTGCACCTGCGTTTTGAAAATCTTCTCTAGTCATGTAAGAAGCAATAATAAAGTGCGTAGAGTCACTTGCTCCATTAAGTGTTTCTGACATTAATCCTAAGTCGCCTGGAAATTTCTTACCGCAATCAGAAGCATGAAACTTATCCAAAGCTGAAATTACACCAGCAGGATTTGTTACATTCATATGATAGAAAACATGCATCACATGCCTTTCAGTTTGTGCAAAGATAAATCCAGATGTAATAAAAATTAATAATAATAATTTTTTCATATTCTCTCCTTTAATTTTTATTTAGTTAGGCATATAGTCTTTTATAATTGATACTAAATTAGTTCCAATAAGCTGCCTGACATTTCCTGCTTTCGAATAAAATTTCTGCATAGATTTTGTAGGTACTCTTTCTTGAAATACTTCCATAGCTGAAGCCATATCTGGATAACCACAAAAGGCCATATGAGTCCCATAACTTTCAACTCTTGATCCTGGGCCCCAAGCTGCTAATCCCCAAGAACCTGGACAGCGACTATCATCACTATTCATAAGTTCAGAATAAGCCTTTGCATATGAAGAAGGATCAGATACATCCATAATCCATGAAACAAAAACTTTATCTTTCAAAGTATCACCACCAGAAACAACCGGAAAGGCCAACATTTCATATGTTGAATTAGATATTTCAGACATAGTTTGAAAGTATTTTGTCCAGCCAGGACAAGAAGCCCATTGTCCACTCCACTGTAAATATGAATCATTATTTTCGAATAAAACTGCATAAGAGTGAGTTGTGACTTCATCTGCATTGAAGTTTTCTGCCATTAACCTAACTACAGCTGATCCTCCTGGACAATCTTGTGAAAGTTTATCCGTAGCTGATAAAACTCCTAAAGGATTATCTGTTTCTATACCAAAAAAACCAAAGAAAGGACCATCCGCAGCCCAAACATTGGATAGGCTAAAAAAAAGTGTAAAACATAATAATTTTTTCATAATATCTCCTATATTAGAACTTTTAATATATATCATTAATAACACTAATGTAACGAAAAAAAACTCCAAAAATATGGCAAATTGATTAATGTATAAGTTAGAAATCTAATGAAAAATTTATCTTATTTATTTCCTTTATATTTTTTATTCTCTATTTCCCTTTCTTTAAATTCAGGACAAATATCAAAGGCTAATGATATTGATATTTGGTGGGATTCATTTGGAAAAGAATCTGACCCACCGTTACTTATGATCATGGGATTAAATGCTAATAGTCAGCACTGGCCAGAAGATTTTATAAATGAATTAGTAGATAAAGGTCTATATGTTGTTATTTATGACAACAGAGATACAGGAAGATCAACTTGGATAAATAATGAAAATTTTTTAATAAAATTAATAAAAATTTCCCCAAATTTTATAAAAAATTGGTTTGTAAATTTAATCTTTGGATCAATGTTAGATGAAGAGGGTAGATTCAATATTGAAGGTTTGCCATCTTCTTATAATATTAAAGATATGTCTGCTGACGCTATAAGTCTCATGAATAATTTAGGTATAGATAAATTTCATATTCTTGGTGTATCAATGGGCGGTATGATTGCTCAACAAACTGCAATAGATTATCCAGATAATATTCTTTCCTTGACCTCTTGGATGTCATCGCCAGGTTTCAATGTTGAGGGTCTAAAAGGACCGGAACCTTTTTTTGTAGAAGCTATAAAGCAATCTGCTCTCTTAAACTTTCAAAATAAGCAGCGCGAGTCTATTTTGCATATTTACGAAAAACAAACTGGATCTAAATATGATTTTAACCAATCTAAGTATCTTGAAAGAGTGAACAGGATTTTAATTCATGGAGAGAATTCTAACTCTGGACACATGCTGGCAGTGGGAGCTTCAGAGAATAGACTAAACACATTACCAAACATAAATATATCTTCACTTGTAATTCATGGAACTGAAGATCCCTTGATACCTTTCGACCACGGCAAAAAAACTCACTCATTGATAAATGACTCTAAGTTCATAGCTCTTGAGGGAGTTGGTCATGAGTTTGTAAAAGAACAATATGAATTTATTGCTTCTGAGATTTATAATCATATTATTAACGTCAAAGGAGTAGCAAATGAGTGATGTACTAAAAAAAGATAAATTAAAAGAGGGCGTATCAGTACTTACCCTTAATAGACCGGAGGTTTTAAATAGTTTAAATAAAGAACTCGTAGATTCTTTGTTAGATGCTTTCAATGAAATTTATGAAGATAATTCAATAAGATCTGTAATTATTACTGGAGAAGGTAGAGGGTTCTGCAGCGGGGCTGATTTAGCTGGAGGAGGTTGGCCTAGCGATCCGAAATGGTCACCAGGAGAGTCTACTGCTAATGCAATGGAGATAGGATTTAATCCTTTGGTTAGAAAGATTGTTGATTGTCCAAAACCAGTAGTAAATGCAATTAACGGTATATCTGCTGGAGGAGGAGTTGGTTTAGCTCTTTGCGGAGATTTAATAATTGCATCTGAGTCTGCTAAATTCAAACTTGTCTTTGGACCTCAATTAGGAATTATTTCTGATGTGGGTGCATCGTGGCTTATTCCCAATTTGCTTGGAAGAGCAAGGGCAAATGGGATGGCTCTTTTAGGAGAGGACATAGATTCAAATAAAGCATTAAATTGGGGATTAGTTTATGAAGTAATTCCTGATGATGAGTTAAAACAAAAGGCAATAGAGTATGCAATTCAATTAGCTAATGGAGCTATTACTGGATTAAAAGCTATTGTAAGGGCACATGATAATGCTCTTAAAAATACTCTTAACGAGCAACTTGATTATGAAAGAGATACTCAACGAGTTCTTTGTGATGGTGATGTTTTCAAAGAAGGAGTCACGGCATTTATTCAGAAAAGAAAACCAAATTTTAGAGATATAGAATAATTTAACTTTCATAAATTAATTTTAATAATGTTTTCAATGGATGGATTAAATAGTTCATAATTAATTTTTTTAAAGGAGAATAAATATGAGAAAAATTTTATTATCAATGTTAATTACTATTTTTTCATTGAACATATTTTCAAATGATCATGAAATCAGACCAGGCAATGTAGTGGCTGAATTCCATTATTTTGATGTCACTGATCCAATATCATTTGTAGCAACAGTTGATAAATTCGATAGTTCCTCTTGTGCGCAAGATTGGAGAGAGAAATCAGGAGTTAATATTGGTCTTTACGCACTAGGTGGAGGAGGTCACTCTCATCTAATACTTGTAGTGTATGATGATTTCGATCAAATGTTAGCTGGTAGATCTATCTTTGGAGCTTGTCAAGAATCAGCTCAGATGATTAAGGCAATGGATAATCATTCTAATTCACATAAGTATTACAATTTTGTTACTGAATTAGTTCTTGAATCTGGTGATTGGAGAACGGATACAGTTTTTGCAAACGTTGACATTAAAGTTGAATCTGGAGAAGAAGCAAAATATTTGAAAGCTTGGAAAGATTTTATGGAATCACAAGAAAGCGTAGGTTCTTTTGGAATCAATCGAATTCTATTTGGAAATAAATACTACTCCCATATGATATTCTTGGGCTCTAATTCTTTAAGTGAACTTACAAACTCTATGAAAACTGCATTTAGTTCGAGGGACTATCAAACTTATCTAAATAAAGTTGAAGATATTAGAACAAATGTTCAAACGAGAATGGCTCAATTTGTAAAAGCATATCCTAACGAAAGATAAAGACAGCTTTATATAAAAATACCCGATTTATTCGGGTATTTTTTTAGGTAGAGAGAACTTCTTATAGCTTGAAGACAAAATGAAAACCTAAAGTTTTAAGCAATTGACTCTAAAAAGTTAGCTAAATTTTTTCCTATCTGTTCTGGAGATGTTTCCTGAATAAAGTGATTTCCTTTTACTGTTACTTCTGAAAGATTTTTCCAACTTCGTACAAATTCCCTCTGATCACCGATAAGAATTGATCCTGGATCAGCATTAATAAAAAGTTTAGGAATATCAGAATCTTTATGAAAATCAGCATTTTTTTGTACTTCATCTACAACCTCAGGAGGTTCACCTTCAAGAGGAATTTGTCTTGGCCAAGTTAGAGTAGGGCGTCTACTTTCTCCACTATCAACAAAGGGTCTCCTATATTCATTTTTATCATCTTCAGAAAGATTAGGTGCATCCAAAAATAAAATCTTTTCTACAAAATAATTCTTTTCAAGAATTAATTCTTCACCAGCCTCAGATCTATAGAGACCAAAGATCTTTCTTGCCATTTCAGGCCATTGATCCCAAACCATAGGCATTACTATTGCTTCCATGAATGTTATGGATTTTATTCTCTCAGAATTTTCTCTTGCAAATTGAAAACCCATAGCAGAACCCCAATCATGAATAACTAGATGAACATTGTTTCCAAGATTCATTTCCTCTAAAAATGAAGTTAAATAATCATATTGCCCATGATATTTGTATCCTGGATCATCAACATTGTTTAGTTTTTCTGAGTCTCCCATACCAATAAGATCAGGCATTATTATTCGTCCTAACCCTTCTACATGAGGAGCTATATTTCTCCACAAATAAGATGAGGTTGGATTTCCATGCAAAAAAACGATTGGATCTCCTTGACCTTTGTCAACATAGGCCATTTCTTTCCCTTTAATTTTGATATGTTTTTTTGAGTACATTTTTTAAATTAACGCTAATGCCATCATAATAAGAATAATTGTTGACGGAAGCCAAACCAGCGTTCTTACGATACCTATGCCAGCCATGTATAAAGCTCCATGAGCTACTCTCAAGATTAGCCACCACATTGCTAAAACGCTAATATCTTCTCCTACAGCAATAGACCAAACAGCTAAAGCAAGAAAAATTGGGAGAGTTTCTTTCAAATTATCTTTCGCCTTCGTAGCTCTAGAAAGCATTAAAGAGGGCGGGTGTTCAGGCTCATTATCTCTGTTAGAAAGTTGCCAATTCAAATTTTTAGAATTCAACATCATCGGGATAAGCCAAATTTGAAACAAGGCTAACAGTAAGGTGTATCCTATTATCATTTCCATAATTTTCTCCTTTAATTCTTTAAGTATAAGTTATTTTTTTTGATAATTTAAAGCAGTTTTCAATTTACTATTTTTCCTTATCGTCTATGATCATTTAATGAAAATTATTCATTTTCTTTTCCTTTTTCTTATCTCAGTTAATTTATATTCAACACAAGAGATAATTACCTTAGGTTTTGGCTCCTGTCTTCATCAAGACAGAAGCATGGCTATTCTAAAGACCATAGAGAAGAAAGAGTTGGATCTATTTATGTTTATTGGAGATAACGTCTACGGAGATCAAAAAGATGGAGAATTAGATAAACTTATCAGAACCTATAAACAACAGCTCGATAATCTAGAAGACTTTTTAAAAAATGTAAGTACAGAGTTTATTTGGGATGATCATGATTTTGGATTAAACGATGGTGGTTCCAATTATCGCTACAAAGACAGAGCAAAAGAACTTTTTTTAGAGACTTGGCAAATCTCCTCTAATGATCCCCGCAGACTAAGAGATGGTCTTTATTTCGATAAAATGATCCAAAAAGATGGCCTGAAGGTTCATTTATTATTTTTAGATAACAGATTCTTTAAATCGCAATGGAAATTAACAGATGAATTTAATAAAGAAGGAAAAGAGAGGTACGTTGAAGATTTCGATCCTGAAAAGACATTATTGGGGAAAAAACAGTGGCAATGGCTTAAGGAAAAACTGAATGAAGATAGTGATATCAAATTTATCTTATCTAGTTTGCAGATTTTGAGCTTAGGGCATGGATGGGAATCATGGGATAAGTTTCCTTTAGAGAGAGAAAGACTCTTTAAACTCATTGATGAATCTGATGTATCTAATCTTTTTATACTTTCTGGAGACAGGCATAGAGGTGGTTTTTATCGCTTTGAGACTGATGATAATAATATTATTTATGAATTCACATCTAGTTCATTAAATCTACCAATTCCATTTAATACAGAAGAGAAAGGTCCTCTAAGAATAGGTTCAACCTACAGGAAAGCTAATTTTGGAATTGTTCGTATATTTAAAGATGAAGTAGTTTTGGAACTAATGTCTAATAAAGGAAAAGTAGTAGATTCTTTAAACGTAGAAATTAATTAGTATTACATATTCGTATAATATATATTATGTAAAGTAAGATAAATTAACAAACTTCCATATAAACAACCGAATACCCTTCTTTTATAGTGCTTTCAATGATTTCAGAAAATCCATGCTTTCTGTGAAAATTAATAGATAACTCATTAGGTGGATCAATATTCACCTCTGCACATAAAGGTATATTAAATTTTTCTTTAATAAATAATAATTTGTTATAGAGATTACTCCCAATACCTGAAGACTGGTATTTGGTTGCTATTGCAATTCGATCAATATAGAAAAATTTTTTATGTCTTTTTTGGAAAAATTTATAATTGATAGATTGATAATTAGTGTTTTCTCTAAGACAGATAACAAAACCCAAACATATACCCTTCTTTATAATTCCATAAGAAATATCTGATATTTTTATTAAATTTATAAATTCTTGTAGAGATACAGAACCAACTTTAGGAACTTGCTGTTTATTGATTTCATGAAAAGAAGAAAAGATTTTTTCATCTTTAATAATTTTTAAGTTGATTAACTCCAAATTTAAGATCTTGGAAATAAATTAAGCAAAAATTCTAAACTAGGATTTTTCAAAATATCTTTTACCGTTTTTCATACAATGCATGAGAATAGAAAAAGTGCTACTAAGGAAAATAGATAAGCATCTTTTAATTTAGTCATTTCTCCAAGGGAATTACTGTTTCAATGTTTAACTGACCCTTCAATCCAGCAACTCTATGTTGTGCGCTTTTTATATAATCTGGATCAGAAATCATATCTAACATTGCTTTTCTGTTTGGATAAGAAGCTATCGCAACAGAATCCCAAAGTTCTTCTACTTCGCCCAACATTAATCTCTTAACATTAGCACCAAATATAGCTGTTGCCCCAACTTTAGCTAGATGATGTTGCACTTCCTCTGAATATATAGCATACGCTTCTCTTCCTGATAAATCTGTCTCTCTCTTATCAGGATATTCAGCTTTATCTTTAAACTTGAGAAGATTCACCATATAAATTGGTTCATCATTTCCAGGATTGAGAAATTCTGCCATTTGTTCATCATTTGGCATCACTTTATTTTCAAACTTCATCAAACAGCTTGTTTTAGTTTTGATTGAATGATTTTTTCAGCTTCATTCACTATCCTATCGATAAGTTCTTTTACACTTGGAATATCATAAACCAGACCTGCAACCATACCGCAAGACCAAGCTCCAGCATCCATATCACCATCCAACATAATCGTAGGATAGACACCTGCAACTTCGTCAACAATATCAGAGAATGTAAGCTTTTCTCCAAGGGCTTTTTCTTTTTCCATTAATCTATCAACCGCAGGATTTGCCAATACCCTCTCAGTATTTGTAAGAGATCGCATAATTAATCTTGTATCTAATTCAGAGGCATTTACAATAGCTTTTTTGACGTTTTCATGAACTGGAGCTTCTTCAGTTGCTATGAATCTTGTTCCCATATTCATACCCTCAGCCCCTAGAGCCATAGCCGCGACTAAACTTCGGGCATCAGCCATTCCCCCAGAGGCAACAAAAGGAATTTCTAATTCATCTGCTGCTCTTGGTAACAAAATAAAGTTAGGAATATCATCCTCACCTGGATGACCTCCACATTCAAATCCATCAACAGATATAGCATCGCATCCAACGCTTTGAGCCTTCAATGAGTGTCTTACAGATGTACACTTATGAATAACTTTAATTCCAGCATCTTTTAAGGCAGGCATATATTCGGCAGGACTTCTTCCAGCTGTTTCTACTATTTTAACTCCGCCTTCTACAATAACTTTAATAAGGCCTGGATAATCTGGTGGAGTTAACGAAGGTAAGAAAGTTAAATTCACACCAAAAGGTTTATCGGTCATATCCTTACATTTAGCTATTTCATTTGCTAACTTTTCTGGAGTACCTTGAGTAAGACCAGTGATTATTCCTAAGCCACCAGCATTTGATACAGCAGCTGCCAATTCAGCAAATCCAACATAGTGCATGCCACCTTGAATAATTGGATGCTCTATATCAAAAAGTTCAGTAATTTTTGTTTTCATAACTCTCCTAGTTAATTGACGAAATAATAATTTCTTTCGAATCTACAGGTAATATAACCATTGTTCCGTCGTCAGATAAAGTCCAATTTGAAAGAATATCATCTATTCCTCTAGTAAAAATATCTGCAACTAAATTTGTTCTCGGAGCGGGAATCAAATGGTAATAAACAAGATGGCCAACGTTAGCTTCTTTCGCTAGATTAGCAACTTCAATAGTATTGGTATGGTAATTTTGTATATCTATAAGCGCAATCCTAGAGGAGGAATTCATAGGAAGAGCGTTATACATCATATCCAAAGTCCCTTTATGAAAGGCCTCGTGGAATAAGACATCAACATTTTTTGAATTATTTAAGATTGCTTCTGAATAAACAGTATCTCCGCTTAAAACGATAGATCTTCCTTTGTATTCAATCTTAAAAGACAATGAAGGATCGATCGGTTTGTGGTCAACCAAGAAAGCTGTAATTACAATTCCATTAGATTCGTAAACAGGCTCGCTAAAGTCAGTTATTTCGTATCCATCAAAACCTGCTACTTTTAAAGGAGCAAATTTATCGCCATGATGGTCATTACGATATTTCCAATCTAAGGAATAAGCTTCAGTGAATCCGTTAAGAACCTGATTTATCCCCTCAGGACCGTACACTTTCAATTTAGACTGTCGATCTGTTCCTACCCAATTCCACATATGTATTTCAGGAAGTTCAGCAATATGATCAGAGTGAAGATGAGAAATGAAAATACCATTTAATTGGGTCAAAGGAACACGCCAATTTCTTAAATTATCTATACTTTTATTTCCAACATCAAAAATGAAAGTTTCCTCTCCAGCTTTTATCATTACACAAGTCTCTGCTCTAGTTGGATGTGGTAGAGGAGACTTTGAACCGCACACCAAAGCACTTAAAGAATCTTCTTCTGGAAAAATATTTGGTGCGGTGTTTATTAAGCTTTGAGCAAGTCGTTGAAATAATGCATCTTGTACGGCCGGTACTCTAGTTAGGAAAAATAATATTCCAGCGATTATAAAAATAACCAAAATTAGATAGGTAATAATTTTTTTCATATCAAGATTTCCCTTTTAAAAGTGAAGCAATAAATAAAATTAATAAGAAAGCAGTAACAAAAGGAGCGGATTCAATTCCCAGAGTTGTTCCGGTTTTATATTCAGCTAAATTAAGAGGAGAATTTGGAGCATTTATAACTCTTACTGACCATTCAATTAAAAAAACTAAAATAGTTAAAGGTAAGAGAGATTTATATCTGAAAAGAATCACCCAAGAAAAAGCACAAAATAATAATTGAATTAATCCCCATAGCGAAGAAAATGCATAGATAACTGGCATTGGATCAGGAGAGCCCTCTATCACAATAATATTTGCTATGTTGTGCAGACCAAATTCTACATAGAAGAGATGAATAATCGATCTCCAGGTCATCAATAAAAGAAATGGAGTAAAAATATAAACCACCAATCTAGAACCAAGATAATTATTATCAGCAATCTTGGGAAACAACATAGCAAACATGAGTTATTACTCTTTTATGAAATCAATGAGAATATTTGATAGTTTTTTTGCTTTAGTCCACTGAAAAAAATGCCCTCCTCCTATATTCGGTGCACTTTTTGCATTAGGACACATTTTTAAAACATCTTTTTCAGCTCCATTAGTAACTGGATCATCGCCAGCAAAGACACTTAAAAAAGGTTTCTGCCAACTTTTATAAAATTCTCTTGCTTTCTTTTGCGCTTCTAATGATTGATCAGGAATCATCGGTACATGACTAGGCATAGCTCTAGGACCCATTTTATAGGATGGATCAGGGAAAGGTGCTTCATAGGCTTCATCAAGATTTGATTTAAAGGGAAATAGTTTTCTTAAGCCAAGTCTAAGAAATATAAAATAAATTAAAAATTTAATGCGTGAATTTTTTTCCATCATGCTCGACATCATAAATCCAATAGGGAGATCTTTGGTATCCCAGCATAGTTTCTGCCAATACATAAAACTTAAAGCTGGATGATGTGATGAATCGCTACCTGAAATATTTTTACCATCCATTTTTCTAATTTCTCTTTGCATAGATATTGGATTAAGTTTTATATCACTATTTCTAAAATCCTTGATTTTATCTATGACGTCTTGAGGTACATCAGGGTTATACGGTAAACCTGTATTCCCCATGGCTACTTTAAGAAATCTATTTGGTTGGTTAGCAACTACCCTTAATCCGATAAGTCCTCCCCAATCCTGGCCAAAAAAAGTGAGATTATTTAAATTATTAGCTTTTATCCAATCAGTCATCCAATCTACTTGTCGTTGATAAGAATAGTCTTCTCTTGATGCAGGTTTATCTGATTTACCATAGCCAGGTAAATCAGGAGCAATGACTCTAATTCCAGCGTTAGTAAGATAGGGAATCATCCTTGAGTACAAATAACTCCATACAGGCTGACCGTGCATCACTAAAAGAATTGGACCATCCTTTGGACCCTCATCTAAATGATGTATTCTCAGATCAGAATCGTCATGAGTCTTTATGACGGTGTAATTAGGTTCATATGGAAAGTCTTTTATGTTTTTAAATCTACTATCCGGAGTCCTTAAAATTTTCATCTTTTAGAACTTTATAGAAGCCATAGAATCACAAATTTCATTAAACTCTGTAATCGTCTCATTAATAATTGTTTCTACTGGTTTTATTTCTTCTATTAATCCTATAGATTGACCTGCCAATGCAGGTGCAGCATTCATATCGCCATCAAAGTATAGATTCTTAATTCCAGACATCGCACTCATGTCCATTAGACCATCGTCGTAAATTTTATCTGTAAAATCAGTTTTCAATGCTCTTATGCAGGGTTTAGCTTTTTTATTAAGAATATATGTGCCTTGTTCATTACCATTTATGATCGCGTTTTTATAATTATCATGAACTGGGCTTTCTAAGGATGATACAAATCTTGTACCCATTTGAATGCCTTCTGCACCGGCAGCAAAAGCAGCTGCCATTCCTCTACCGTCTACAATGCCTCCAGCTGCAACAATAGGTAGATCAGTATGCTTCTTGATTGATTGAATTAATACATGAAGTCCAACTTCCTCGGGATTTTTAAAACCGCCCCCTTCTGTCCCCTCTACAACCAAACCATCAACTCCTGCATCAACCGCTTTCATGGCTCCTGCAAGGCTTGGTACAGCATGAAAAACCTTGATATCTGCCTCTTTCAATTTATGTATATATTTAGCTGGATCTCCAGCAGAGGTAGTAACAAATTTAACATTTTCACCTATAACAACATCTAGCATGCTCTCGTCAGATAAAAATAAAATAGGCAAATTAACCCCAAAGGGACTGTTGGTTAATGTAGCCATTTTTTTAATTTCTTCCTTGCATTGATCTACTTCTCCAGATGAAGTTTCAATAATGCCAAATGCACCAGCATTAGATACAGCTGATGCGAGGTTGCTTCTTGCTATCCATCCCATAGGAGCTTGTATTATTGGATATTTACAACCCAACATTTCTGTAATTCTATTCATTTGATGCCACCAATGATTCGCAATGATTTAATTGTAAAAAAGAAAAAACTTCATCTTTTTTATCAGTATCTAGTTTCTCATATTCTTCTTTAATCCATGTTAAGCATTTTGCTTGATACGGAAAAGATTTTTGTTTCCATTTACCTTTATCTAAATCAATTTCCCATTCATCATCACCCTCTTCAATTGCTTTTTTATTTGCTATCATCGTTGGCACATAGGAAGTACTCATCTCTTTGAATAAGTCATGAATTGTCTGAGGAAGATCTGAAAGTGTTAACTTACTTTCTTTAACTTCAAGACCGCTTCTATCTTCAAGTGATCTAACCCATCCAATTACCCTAGGAGCTAATTCATGAGCGATTTTACGAGGCGTTGGATCAAATCCCACAAGTTGAGTAAGTTGTCCGTATACAGCGAAATCACATGACGATGGAGTTGGACCCAATAAATAAGGTTGAATTTTTAAATGATTTTCTAAAATCTCAAGAAACGATTTATAACTTTGATCAATAAAGGGAGCGGTTTCATCATTAGATCCAACAACCCATAATCTATCTATTTGTCTTTTTGCAAAATGGTCTTTGAAAAATGCAAGCTCATCATCGGAAATATTATTCATAATCCCCAAAGGTAAGAGTGTTCCCGCATTGTCAGCATCCTCAGTGTAATGCCATCGATAGTGAAACATATATTTTGTACACCATTCATCTCCAAAGTCTTCGAGGACATAATTAATAAATCTTAAAGATGGATCTTGAGGGTATACAGATCTATCTGGATAAGAAATTTCAAATTCTTCAATAAGTGGTGTTGAATCAGTTACCGCAGTTAATTGACCATCTCTAGGAAGAAGAAAAACAGGTAATAAAATCGGTTTTGGTGGATCAATATTCATTGTTTTTAGTACACTGGGTACCTCTCCCCAAATAACCTGATGTGGAATCCTTTTATATCGTAAATATGCAATCATCTTCCTTGTGTAAGGCGATGCTGGATTACCTATTAATTTAATGGATGATTCGGTCATTTGAGTTAATCTTTCTAAAAATTTATAATATGTCATAGATCATGTCAAAAGATAATTATATGGAAGTTATATCTATAGACGGTAGAAAAAAAAGAAGCAAAGAAACGTCTGAATTAATCATAGACACCGCATTTTCTCTTCTTAATGAGGGTATTTTAAACATCACTCACGAATTAATTGCCAAGGAAGCAAAAATCGGAACTCGTACTATATTCCGTCATTTTAAAGATAAGAATTCTTTAATTATCGGAATGCATAATAAGCTTTTGAAGGACTTTGAATCATCCAAACCAAAAATTAATTTGAGTATTGATGTTATTTCAAGGTTGAAATTACTTATTGAATTTACATGCAATACATATGAAAAATATCAGTATGTAAATCATTGGACTGTTAAAAATTTATGGTATTCAAAGGATGTAAGGATGAATATCGTTGAGTGGAATAAAAGAAGTAGCAATTATATATTTGAATTTCTTCCTGAAATAAAAAATCAAAAGTGGGAAGAAAAAGAATTTATATTGAACACTCTCTCATTTCCTTTTTGGCAAAGACTTGTTGGGATATCTAAAAGAACAAATAAAGAAATTAAGATTATTTTATTTAAAAATTTAAAAAATTATTTTTAACTACCTTGGCTTGCCTTGGATTTTTGCTCTGTGCCTTCCTACAGAAAAAGAACGTTTTGATAAATGCTTCGTATTTTTACCGTTGACTCTTTTTCTCCACATCTTGAAACTGCTTTCTTTCATTTCTCGTCTCATAATCTCTATAACTTCTTGTTCTTTTAGAGAAAACTGAGCTTCAATTGCATCAAAAGGTGTTCTATCCTCCCAGGCCATTTCAATAACCCTAGAAATGTCTGAGTCACTAAGATTTTTCATTTCAGTAAATTAGATCAATATAGTAACTAACTACTGCTAAGAGAATAATAATCACACCTAGCGAAGAGAGTAACGTCCAAAGATGAAACTTTTTATCTTCCTTTTTCATCTGGCATAATAGTCATACACAGACTTATTTTATGGCAAAAGAAGATTTAATTGAAATGGAAGGTGAAGTTATTGACACCATGCCAAATACCACATTTAAAGTAAAGCTTGAAAATGATCATGTGATAACAGCTCATATTTCAGGAAAAATGAGAAAAAACTACATCAGAATTCTTACTGGGGATAAGGTTAAAGTTGAAATGACGCCTTATGATTTAAGTAAAGGCAGGATTACATACAGAGGAAAATAATTAGACCTTCTCTTTTTTCTTTTCTTCTTTTTCTGGACTAGATTTAAGATTTATTTTTAGTTCATCTTCTTCAACTGTAACGATCACGCTACCGCCATTTTTTGAAAGTTCACCGAAAATTAATTCCTCAGCTAAAGGTTTCTTGATTTTATCTTGAATTATCCTATACATAGGTCTTGCACCCATTTTTTCATCATATCCCTCTTTTGAAAGCCAAGATCTAGCTTCGTCATCCACTTCTAAAGTAACTTGTTTTTCATCAAGTTGTGCCTGCACTTCAGTTAAAAATTTATCCACAATAGTAAGAATTACTTCTGCAGGTAAAGAATCAAATTGAACTATTGCATCTAGTCTATTTCTGAATTCTGGAGAGAAAGCTTTTTTAATAACTTCAGCACCATCTGATGAATTATCTTGTTTTTGAAATCCCATAGAATTTCTAGCCATTTCTTGTGCACCCGAATTAGTTGTCATAATAAGAACAACATTTTTAAAGCTAGCCACCCTACCGTTATTGTCTGTCAATGTGCCGTGATCCATCACTTGAAGCAAGACATTAAAAACTTCAGGATGTGCTTTTTCAATCTCATCTAGCAAAATTACTGAATGCGGATTTTTTACAGCTGCTTCAGTCAATAAACCGCCTTGATCATAACCAACATAACCTGGAGGTGCTCCAATTAATCTTGAAACAGTGTGTCGCTCCATATATTCAGACATATCGAATCTAATTAGTTCTACGCCCATAGACAAAGATAATTGTCTTGATAATTCTGTTTTTCCAACGCCTGTTGGCCCTGCAAATAGAAAACTTCCGATTGGCTTTTCATCGTTACCTAACCCTGCCCTAGACATGACTATTGAGCTGACTAATTTTTCTATAGCATCATCTTGGCCAAAAATGACTCTCTTAAGGTTTTCTTCGAGTTTACCTAAAGAAACCTTGTCATCTTTAGAGACGCTCTTCTCCGGTATTCTAGCCATCAATGAAATAACTTTTTGAATATCCAGCTCAGAAACAGTTTTCCTTCTATTATTTTTTAAAAGTCTTAACCTTGCACCAGCTTCATCGACTACATCTATAGCTTTGTCAGGGAGGAACTTGTCATTTATGTGTTTTGAGGATAATTCAACTGCCGATTTTAAAGCTTCTTTTGAATACTTAAGGTCATGATGATCTTCAAATTTTGATTTTAAACCCTCAAGAATTTTTAAAGTTTCTTCCTGCGATGGCTCTTCAATATCCACTTTCTGAAATCTTCTTGATAATGCTCTATCCTTCTCAAAAATATTTCTATATTCAGTATAAGTAGTTGATCCAACCAAAGTAAAACTTCCTTTACCCAAGGTAGGTTTTAACAAATTCGAAGCATCCATTACGCCTCCAGATGTTGCACCCGCTCCAATAACAGTATGTATCTCATCTATGAATAAGATTGAACCATCAATTTTTTTAAGTTCTTTAAGAATAGACTTTAATCTTTTTTCAAAGTCTCCTCTGTATTTTGTCCCTGCAAGAAGTGTTCCCATATCTAGAGAAAAAATCTGACGGTCTTTAAGCACTTCAGGGACATTTCCTTCAACAATATTTTTTGCAAGGCCCTCCACAACAGCTGTTTTTCCAACACCGGATTCTCCGACTAAAAGCGGATTATTTTTGCTTCTTCTTGAAATTATTTGAGTAATTCTCTCTAGCTCATTAGACCTGCCAATCAGTGGATCTATGTTTCCATCAGCTGCTTCCTGATTTAAATTTGTAGCATATTTGATTAATGCATTTTGTTCAGATTCCTCTCCATCCTCACTCTGATAGTCTAGCTCTAAATCTTCAGTCTCTTCATCCTCTCCATGACTGAGGTAGGAAACGGCATCTAACCTCGTCATACCTTGTTGTTTTAACAAATAAACGCTGTAAGACTCCTTTTCACTGAACAAGGCTACAATTATGTTAGCTCCTGTAACTTCTGCACCTTTTGTGCTTTGAACATGAAACACTGCTCTTTGTATTACCCTTTGAAAGCTCAGGGTAGCTTGAACATCTTTATTTGAATCTGTGTTTTCAGGAATAGAGTCCTTTAAAAATTTATCTAATTCTAAAGTTAATTTTTCGATATCAACATTACAAGCAGATAGTAATTTAAGAGCTTCATTATTATCTAAAAGACAAAATAATAAGTGCTCTGTTGTAACAAATTCATGATTGGAACTATGCGCTTTCTTAAATGCATTGTTAAGACAATTTTCTAAATTCTTTTCTAACATCAATCTTCGTCATCCACTGGTTCAATTTCACTTAACAAAGGATGTTCATTTTGTTGAGCAAAATCATTGATCTGAGTTGATTTTGTTTCAGCTATTTCTTTCGTAAAGATACCACAAACTCCTTTTCCATGAGTGTGAACTGCTAACATAATTTGTGTTGCTCTTTCCTGATCATAATTAAAAAACTTTTGTAACACATATACTACAAATTCCATGGGCGTATAGTCGTCATTCAACAAAAGAATTCTATATAAAGAAGGTTTTTTTACTATTGGATCAGAAGGTCTAACGGCGACTGACAAGTCGCCTTCAAATTCTTCCTCTGGATTTTTGTTCTCTAATCTAAAATCAAAAAACATTAAATCTATGCTATTAAGAAGACCCCATTTTCATTCCTTTGCATACTTCTTCTGCAAATTCAGAACATTTTAGTTTGGTAGCATTTTGCATTAATCTAGCTAAATCATATGTAACAAGTTTATTTTTTATAGCCCAACTAATTCCTTTGATGACGTTATCTGAGGCTTCTTTCCAACCTATATGATTGAGCATCATCCCTGCTGACAATATCAAAGAGGAAGGATTAACTTTATCTTCTCCAGCATATTTTGGTGCAGTACCATGAGTTGCTTCAAATAAGGCTATGTGATCTCCAACATTAGCTCCAGGAGCCAAACCAAGCCCACCCACTTTTGCTGCTAATGCATCAGAAATATAATCTCCATTTAAATTCATTGTTGCAATAACATCGTAATCAGCAGGTCTTGTCAGAATTTGTTGTAAAAAAGAATCAGCTATAACGTCTTTAATGACAATAGTCCTTCCGGTTTTAGGATTTATAAAACTCATCCACTCTCCACCATCAAGCGAAACTGCTCCGTATTCAGATTTAGCAACACCGTATCCCCATTCCTTAAAAGCACCTTCAGTAAATTTCATGATGTTGCCTTTATGAACCAAAGTTACAGAAGATCTATCATTATCTACAGCGAATTGAATAGCTTTTCTAACTAATCTCTCGGTACCGGGCTTGGAAATTGGTTTGACACCGATACCACAAAACTCTTCAAATCTTATATTACCAACTCCCATTTCTTCTTGAAAAAACTTTATGACTTTCTTTGCTTCATCGGAATCGGCTTTAAATTCAATACCGGCATAGATATCTTCGGAATTTTCTCTAAAAACTACCATATCTGTAGATTCTGGATAGATAACCGGGCTGGGAACTCCTTCAAAATAAGTAATAGGTCTTTCACAAGAGTAAAGATCTAATTTTTGCCTCAAAGCAACATTCAATGATCGAATTCCTCCTCCAATAGGTGTGGTTAAGGGACCCTTTATTGCGACAATATATTCTTTAATGGCGTCAATCGTCTCTTCGGGTAACCAAGTATCGTTTCCATAAGTTTCAACTGATTTTTCACCACAGTAGATTTCCATCCAAGAAATCTTTTTTTCGTCTCCGTAGGCTGTTTCTACAGCCTTATCGATAACTTTTATCATCGCAGGGGTAATATCGGTACCAATACCATCTCCTTCAATAAAAGGAATTATCGGATTATTAGGCACGTTTAACTTGCCCATTTCATTTACGGATATAGGTTCACCCTCTGAAGGAATTACTATTTTTTCAAAACTCATAACTTATCTTTTTATAGGTAGGGAAAAATTTAGATTGTGATTGTACCATTAAAATAAAGGTTTAAGACTTTTGCATTTTTTTAATAAAATAGCTTAATGAAAGTGCTTGTTGGTATGTCTGGCGGTGTAGATTCCTCTGTTTCTGCAGCCCTTCTATTAGATAAAGGGTATCAAGTAGAGGGTGCATTTATGAAGAATTGGGAAGATGATGACGGTACTCCTCTTTGCACTGCTAAAGAAGATTTTATGGATGCTGCAAAAGTTGCAGATCAATTAAATATCAAATTGCATCATGTTAATTTTTCAAAAGAATATAAAAGTAAAGTTTTTGAAAAATTTTTAAAAGATTTAGAAAAAGGAAAAACTCCTAATCCAGATATTTTATGTAATCAATTTATTAAATTTAATGAATTCTATAATTATGCAATTGCTAATAAATTTGATTTCATTGCTACCGGTCATTACGCAAAAATAAAAAATATTTCTGGATTGAATTATCTTGCAAAAGCAAAAGATCAAACTAAAGATCAGACTTATTTTTTATGCAATATCAATCAAGAAGTTTTAGAAAAAACTATGTTTCCACTTTCAGAACTTACAAAAAAAGAAGTTAGAGAAATTGCAAAATCCAAAGAATTATCTACTTTTGAAAAAAAAGATAGTACTGGAATTTGTTTCATAGGAGAGAGACCTTTTCCAAGTTTTTTAGAAAATTATATCAAGGATCAACCTGGAAAAATTATCTGCGATGAAGGTAAGGAAGTTGGGTTGCATAGAGGCCTTTCCTTTTATACTTTAGGTCAAAGACAGGGCTTAGGAATTGGAGGTCTAAAGAATTATGATGAAAGACCATGGTATGTAATAGATAAAAATTTATCAAAAAATACTCTTATCGTTGCACAAGGAAATGATAATGATAATTTATTTGAAACAAAATTATCTGTTAATTCAATTAATTGGATTTTTAAACCTGACCTATCAAAATCTATAAAATTAAAAGCTAAAATTAGATACAGGCAAGATGATCAAGAATGTATCCTTTCAAAAAAAGATAATTGCTATAGTGTAGAATTTAAAAAACCTCAAAGAGCCATAACTCCAGGTCAATCTATTGTCTTCTATCAAAATGATCTTTGTTTAGGCGGTGGAGAAATTTACAAATCATGACAAAAGAATCACTTTTATCAATATCTCCAATTGATGGAAGATATAAAAATAAGACAAAAAAACTAGAAAATTATTTTTCTGAATTTGCATTAATCAAAACTAGAGTAGAAGTTGAAATAAAATGGTTACTATTTTTATTAAATTCAAAAGACGTTAAATTTCTTCCTGTAATTAATAATAATCAACAAAAAAAAATTGAGAATATTTTTATTAATTTTGATTTAAAAGAAGCTTCTAAAGTTAAATCTATAGAAAAAATAACTAATCACGATGTAAAAGCCATTGAAATATATATAGTCAAACAGCTTAAATCTCTAAGATTATCGAAACTTAGTGAATTTGTGCATATCTGTTGTACATCTGAGGATATTAATAATCTTTCTTATGCATTGATGATAGAGAGATATAGAACTGAATATTTAATACCTATCCTAAAAGACTTCAATAAAGTGCTAAATAAATTAGCAGTTAAATGGGCTAATATTTCTATGCTTTCTTTTACTCATGGTCAAAAAGCAAGTCCAACATCTTTGGGAAAAGAATTTAGAAATTTCGTACATAGAATCAACTTTCATAAAAATAAAATTAGTGAATCAAAGCAAGCAGCTAAATTTAATGGAGCCGTAGGAAATTTTAACGCGCATCATGTTCTGGACCCTTCAATTAATTGGCCAAAAGTAACGAATAAATTCATATCTTCATTCAATCTTGAATATTCTCTAGTTTCATCTCAAATAGAAACTAAAGATAATCTAGTATTCCTTTTATCAAACATTGAAAATTTAAATAATGTTTTATTAGATTTATCAAAGGATATTTGGCTTTATATATCTAAAGATTATTTAAAACAAAAAATCTCATCAAATGAAGTTGGCTCTTCGACGATGCCGCATAAGGTAAATCCTATCGATTTTGAAAATGCGGAAGGAAATTTATCTTTATCAAATAGTCTTATCCCGTCTATCAGAAATAAGATGCAAATATCTAGATTACAAAGAGACTTATCGGATTCAACAGTAAGTAGAAATATTGGTCTTTGTTTTGCTTATTTAGAAATTTCTCTTAACTCGTTAAGTAAAGGTCTACAAAAACTAGAGCCAAATAAGTCTAAAATTAAAGAGGAATTATTAGAAAGTTGGGAAGTTTTAGCAGAAGCAATACAAACAATTATGAGAAAAAATAAAATTTCTAATAGCTATGACATCATAAAAAAATTAACAAGAGGAAATGAATTAAGTGAAGATAGTTATCTTTCTCTGATAGAAAATCTTCCTATTACTGAAGAAGATAAAACTAAACTTCTTAAGCTAACTCCTATAAAATACATCGGCCTTGCTAGCTATCTAGCAAAATTAAAATAAGTATTCATTAAAAGAGGTTTGTAAATGCTTGATTATAAAAAGACTGTGGAACATTTTGAGCAATTGATAGCAAAAGGTGGAGATTTATACAAAAATATTTCTGCTGAAAATGCTGCAAGAATGGATTTACAAAATAGGTTCAAAACTGGCTTGGATATTGCTAAATATACTGCCGACATCATGCATAAAGATATGTCTGAATATGATGGAGATTCATCAGTCTATACCCAGTCTCTAGGATGTTGGCATGGATTCACAGCTCAACAAATGATGATGGAGATTAAAAAATCTAGAGAAACCACTAATAAAAGATATGTATACCTAAGCGGATGGATGGTTGCCGCATTAAGATCAGATTTTGGACCCCTTCCCGATCAAAGTATGCATGAAAAGTTAGCTGTTCCGAACCTAATAAAAGAAATATATACATTTTTAAAGAGAGCAGATGCAGTTGAATTACAGCACTTATTTAACGAATTAGACGAAGTTAGAGAGAGCGGCGGAGATGAGTCAGAAGTAATATCTAAAATTAATAATTTTGAAACTCATGTAGTCCCTATAATTGCGGATATTGATGCTGGATTTGGAAATGAAGAAGCAACATATTTACTAGCTAAAAAAATGATTCAAGCAGGAGCTTGTTGCATACAAATTGAAAATCAAGTTTCTGATGAAAAGCAATGTGGTCATCAAGACGGAAAAGTAACCGTCCCTCACGAAGATTTTTTACACAAAATAAATGCTGTGAGATATGCATTTTTGGAACTTGGAGTTGAAAATGGATTAATAGTTGCTAGAACTGATTCCTTAGGAGCAGGACTTACTCAGAAAGTTCCAGTCATGCAGGAACAAGGTGACTTAGCAGATCAATATAATTCTTTTCTTGAAACGGAAGAAATAACAAATCTCGATGAATTGGATGAAAATGATATAACAATTCACCAAAACGGTGTCCTAGTTAAGCCTGTGCGTTTACCTAATGGATTATACAGATTCAAGGATGGTACTGGCTTCGATAGAGTTGTTCTTGACTGTGTAACTAGCTTACAAAACGGCGCTGACCTTTTATGGATTGAAACTGAAAAGCCAAATGTGCAACAAATTGCTGAAATGGTAAATGCAATAAGAAAAGTTGAACCTAAAGCTAAACTTGTATACAACAATTCTCCATCATTTAATTGGACTTTATCTTTCAGAGAACAAGTTTATAACGAATGGGTCGATTCAGGAAAGGATGTATCATCTTATCCTGATCCTACTACTGAGCCTAAAGGGCTTATGGATGTTAAGTTTGACGATTCTGAGCTCGCTTTAGAGGCTGACAAACTTATTCAAACATTCCAGAAAGATGCATCCAGAGAAGCAGGTATTTTTCATCATTTAATTACTCTACCAACTTATCATGAGACAGCGCTTGGCACAGCTACTTTGACTGAAGGATATTTTGGCGATGAAGGAATGCTTGCTTACGTGAAAGGTATTCAAAGACAAGAAATAAGAAGAGATATGTCGTCTGTTAAACATCAAGATTTAGCAGGATCTACAATTGGCGACACACACAAAGAATATTTCTCTGGAGACAAAGCACTTAAAGCAGGCGGAAAAGATAATACGATGAATCAGTTCTAGCTACTTAGAACATTTGTTTGGATTGCCGCCGCAAATTCCGCATTCTATATCGCTATCAAGATTGTTCATGCCTCCACAAGATCCTTGAAGAGGCTTGTTATTGAGGATTAACCCTAAACTCAAACCAAGTATGGATAAAACCACAATAATAAGCGCAAATATAAAAGTAGCCATTTCTAATTAATTATATCTTTAAATGAAGGTGTCATTTTAACGGAAAATTGATTTTCTGACTTAAAAATAAATAATGCTGCAATGGAATTTTTCACTGCAAAATCATAGCCTTTATCTAAGCCCATAACGTTTAACGAGGTAGCTAAAGCATCTGCATCGACAGTATGTCTAAATTGACCAGGAAGAGCTACTGAAACAGAAGATATATTATTCGATATTGGAAAACCTGACTTTGGATCAAGGGTATGAGAATAACGTTTATTTTCAAAAGTAAAAAAATTTCTGTAATCACCAGATGTTGCAATAGCCATATAACTTTCATTGTCTTTTTTCGATAAGCATTCAATAGGTTTACTAGTATTCACATCAGGATTTTCAATACATACGATCCAAGGAGATTTTTTCTTGCTACCTTTGATAAGAATTTCTCCGCCAATATCTATAAAATAGTTTTGTAAATTTCGATCATCTAATAATTTTGAAATTTCATCTACTGCATAACCTTTAGCAATCGCAGAAAAATCTATTTCTAAATGATTGTTCAATTCATAGTTGCATCCATTAGGAATAACTTTCTCTATTTCTTCAATTTTAGGAATATCTGATCTTTTAGACGGCCCAAAACCCCAAAGATTTACAAGACTTCCTGCGAAAACATTGAAGTTTTGATTCACAAATTTACAGATTTCAATTGAATGATTAAGTAAATCATTAAATTCAGTATTAATGATTTGAATTTCTTTTCTATTAAATTTCATTAAATAGGAATCACTTTTGTAATTAGAAAATAACATATCTATTTCTTCAAGCTTTGAATCAATAGAAGAATGAAGATCATTCAATATTGAAGAATCAGATATTTTTATATTGTAGTAAGTTCCAAATATAAAACCTTGATAATACTTTTCATTTGGAACACAACCTGTTAAGAGGAATAGAAAGACGAAGAGATACCTAACCACCAAAGTCATCAAACATAATGTTCTCAGGCTCTACTCCAAGACTATCGAGCATCGTAAAACATGCATCCATCATCATAGGTGGACCACACATATAATATTCACAATCTTCAGGAGCTGGATGATCTTTCAAGTAATTATCAAATAATACTTGATGAATAAATCCGGTCATACCATTCCAATCGTCTTCAGGTAAAGGATCAGATAAAGCAGCATGCCATGTGAAATTCTCATATTTATCTTGCAGCCTATCAAAATCTTCTACATAAAACATTTCCTTTAAACTTCGAGCGCCATACCAAAAGGTAATTTTTCTTGAAGAATCTAGTCTAAGCAATTGATCGAATATATGAGATCTCATTGGTGCCATTCCTGCACCTCCACCTATAAATACCATTTCGTTCGGAGTATCTTTCGCCATAAATTCTCCAAATGGTCCAAAGATTGTTAGATTATCTCCTGGTTTTAGATTAAATAGATATGATGATGCTTCTCCTGGAGGAAAATTTGTTCCTGGAGGAGGACTTGCAATCCTTATATTAAATTTCATTATCCCCTTTTCTTCAGGATAATTAGCCATTGAATATGCTCTTATAACTGGGACTCCTACAGTGGCAACATTTTCAAAAACTTTAAATTTTTCCCAATCACCTTTATAGATATCTTTAATATCAAATGACTTATAATCAGCCTCATACGGGGGTATTTCCATTTGAACGTAGCCACCGGCTTCAAATCCTACGTTCTCACCCTCAGGTAATTTAAGTACTAATTCTTTTATAAAAGTGGCCACGTTATCGTTAGATACAACAGTTGTTTCCCATTTTTTAACACCAAAAACTTCATCCGGTACTGTTATTTTCATATCTGCTTTAACAGGGACTTGACATGACAATCTCCAGCCTTCTCTTTTTTCTTTATTATTGAAATGAGCTTCTTCTGTTGAAAGTATTGAGCCTCCACCTTCGAATACTTGGCATCTACATTGAGAACAAGTACCGCCACCTCCGCATGCAGAAGAAAGAAATAAATTTTCTGATGCTAGAGTCTGTAGTAACTTACCTCCGGCAGGGACTTTGATTGCTTTGTCTTGATCACCATTTATTTCGATAGTAACGTCACCTGTGGAAACCAGTTTTGATCGAGCAAAAAGAATGACAAATATCATTAGATTTACTATCAATGTAAACGTCGCTATCCCAAATATAAGATCTAAGTTAATCATTTAGAGTATTATTCCTCCAAAAGACATAAAACCAAAGGTCATCAAACCAACAGTTATAAAGGTAATTCCTAATCCTTCAAGGCCATCTGGAATATCACTATATTTTAATTTTTCTCTAATTCCTGCGAGTAAAACTATCGCTAAAGCCCAACCAACTCCACCACCAAGACCATAAACAACGCTTTCTCCAAAATCTAAATTCTTCTCAACCATGAATAAAGAAGCACCAAGAATTGCACAATTTACTGTGATTAAAGGAAGAAAAATCCCTAAAGCAGTATAAAGTTTAGGCACGTATTTATCTAAAAACATTTCAAGAATTTGAACGCAAGCAGCAATCACTCCTATGTAGCTTATTAAACCAACAAATTCCAGTGAAACATCAGGGTACCCAAGCCACGATAAAGCTCCATCTCTAAGAAGAAAGTTATAGATAATGTTATTCAGAGGAACTGTAATTGCTAAAACAACGACAACAGCAATTCCTAATCCAATAGCAGCCTCAATTTTTTTTGAAATTGCTAAAAAAGTGCACATTCCAAGAAATACTGACAAAGCTAAATTCTCTATAAAAATAGATGAAATAAAAATTGAGAGGTAATGTTCAAGCATGATGAGTTTCTACCTCTTTAGGAGCATTTTTACTCATTAAAAATTCTTTTTCCTCAACTTGTTCAGTTTTCCATGATCTTAATGCCCATATAAATAAGCCAATTATAAGAAATGAGCTTGGAGCTAATAGAAAGAAATTATTACCAACATACCATCCACCATTTTGAGTGGTGGTAAATATATCTATCCCTAGAAGTTGGCCTGAACCTAATAATTCTCTTATAGTTCCAACAACTATTAAAATTAGACTATATCCCAATCCATTTCCTAGCCCATCTAAGAAGCTAATTCCAGGAGGATTTTGCATCGCAAATGCTTCTGCTCTTCCCATTACAATACAATTTGTAATGATAAGTCCTACGAAAACAGACAAAGTTTTGCTTGTCTCATAATCATAAGCCTTAAGGAATTGATCCACCAAAATAACTAACGAAGCAATGATTGTCATTTGAACAATGATTCTGATGTTTGTGGGGATAATATTTCTAATTAGTGAAATGAAGAAGTTAGAAAGACTTACTGTCACAGTCAAAGCAACACACATAATTAATGTTGGATAAAGCTTGCTAGTAACCGCTAAAGCGGAACAAATCCCAAGTATTTGTAATGCGATTGGATTATCTTTAAAGATAGGAGTTAAAAGTATTTCTTTAAATTTAGACATCGCTCAATTTAATTTCTTTATTCTTTAAATTATTAATAAATGGACCAAATCCCTCATCGCCGAGCCAGAATGCTAAGAGATTTGAAACTCCTTTGCTTGTGATTGTTGCACCGGATAAACCGTCAACCTCGTATGAATATTCTTCGCTCCCAGGATTAGAAAAACCTTTAATTACTTCAATTTGAACTAATCCATTCTCATCATAAACTTTTTTGCCATTCCATAATTTTTTCCAGTTGGGATTATCAACTTCGGCTCCTAAACCAGGAGTTTCTTTATGCTTATAAAATTCTAAACCAACTATTGTATTCAGATCTGAATCCAAGGCTAGGTAACCGTATAAGGTTCCCCATAAACCATATCCTCTGACAGGAAGAATTAAGGTTTTGAATTCATTATTTCTATATTCAATAAATACTTTTGAAATGTTTTCTCTCACGCTAATCATCGCAATATCATCAGCACCATTAAGAACTTTATGCTGAGATGAATCTCTTAGAATAGTGTCCAGGTCGTATTGATCAGAAGGATAATCTGAAGGTTGGCCATCATTTAGATCAACAATTACTTCTTTAATAGATTCTAAAGCTTCAATGGATGATGGATAAAATTCGAGTAACCTAGCAGCATCAATAATTTTACTTTGTTGATCAAAAATAACATTTTGCTCTTGTTGATCTTTAAGCGAAACCGCAACAGTAGAGATAACAGCACCACAGATGGTGCATAATCCAATACCAACAAGAATAATATTTAAGATACTATCTTTCTGCATAAATTACTTTATTTCTTCTATTTATATTTTGCTTCACAACAAAATAATCAATCAATGGAGATGTAAGATTCGCAAATAAAATAGCTAACATCATTCCTTCTGGAAAAGCAGGATTTACAACCCTTATCAAGACTACTAGAACACCAATAATTAATCCGTAGATCCATCGTCCTTTATTTGTATGTGATCCGGAAACTGGCTCAGTTGCCATAAAAACCATTCCAAATGCATACCCACCAATAACCATATGCCACCAAAAAGGCATAGAAAACATGGGATTATTTTCACTTCCAATAAGATTAAACAAATAAGATGTCGCTATGGTACCCAGTAACACTCCTGCAATAATTCTCCAGGATGCCACCCTAGTAAAGAGAAGCACGGCTAAGCCAATGAGGATCGCAAGGGTAGAAGTCTCTCCAATGGAACCTGGTATGAAACCAAGGAATGCATTCGACCAACTATAGGCTTCTGGAAGGAATTGATAACCAGATTCAGCTGATAGACCTAAAATGGTAGCAGCTGAGTAGCCATCAACCGCAACCCATGATAAATCACCTGACCAGGAAGCAGGATAAGCAAAATACAGAAAAGCACGCCCTGTGAGAGCCGGATTTAAAAAATTCTTTCCTGTTCCACCAAAGATTTCTTTTCCGATAACTAATCCTACAGAGATGCCTAATGCAACCTGCCATAGAGGTGCATCAGGAGGACATGATAATGCAAATAAAACTGTAGTTACAAAAGCACCTTCACTAATTTCATGACCTCTCACTACAGCAAATACTGCTTCCCAAAAAATGCCGACTATAAATGTTACTAAATAAATAGGCATAAAAAAGACAGCACCGTATGAAATACAATCAAAAATATTATTCGGATTTAATCCGGATACAATTTCAATAATCGGCCAATGCCAGTCTTTAGTGAATTCTTGACCAGCAGCATTCAAAGTTTCAATAGCTATTAAGGATTGATACCCTAAGTTATACATTCCAAAAAACATAGTTGGAAAAGTTGCCATCCAAACTATTGCCATTACTCTTTGTATATCAGATCCGTCTCTAACGTGAGTTAAACCGGATGTTCTTCTAGAAGACGAATAAAATAAATTTTCAAATACATCAAAAAGAGGAAAATATTTTGACCACGCCCCATCCTTTTGAAAATTAGGTTTTGCTTTATCAAAGAGATTTCTAAGTGGATCTGACATTTATCTAGCCCTCTTCTTCTATAATTTTTAAATTTTCTCTAAGAATAGATCCATAATCGTACTTACTCGGGCAAACGTATGTGGCTAAACTTAAATCTTCTTCATCTAATTCAAGAACGCCCAGATCTTGAGCTTCTTCTGTATCTTTGAGAATAATACTTTTTAGTAATTGAGTAGCCATAATATTGAAAGGCAAAACGTCCTCGTATACACCAATCGGAACGATGGCTCTGTCTGCACCATTCATGGAAGTAGTAAAATTTAAAGGATTAATTTTTTCAAAAAATTTAGTAAAGAAAACTGGTAAAAAAGAGTGTTTTTTTAAATCAGGTCTAAACCAATTAAATATTTCTCTATCATCGTCCTCAACTTCCCTCAAAACAGATACTTGATTGTGAAAATGTCCGATAAAACTCTCATTCTTTGCTGCATTTCTTCCGGATAAAATAGAGCCAGAAATGATTCTATTAGTTCCCTCATGAAGTTTATCTTTTAGAATATCCAGCAAATAGGCTCCACTGATTGTTTCCATTAGAAATGGAACCTTTAATTGAGGCCCTGCAACACTCACAAGTTTCTTAAATGATAACCTACCGAAATTAAACATATGCCCAATTTGACAAACATGTTGATAATTTATTGTCCAAACAGATTTATTTCTTCCTAAGGGCGAAATGAAATGAATCTGCGTACCTACGTTTCCAGCGGGATGAAGGTTATTTAACTCATAAAGCCTTACTTTCTCGCTTTCTACGAACAAATTAGAACCTATTTTCGAAGAAATATGCACATACTTTGAGGTTATTAAGGACAGTATTTCTATACCTTTATTAAAATCATCTAAGTTCTGTTTGATGAAGATTTCTGGATCAAAAGAAAGAGGGCTAGTATCTAGACATGATATAAATATTTCATCCGAGTTTTCATCAATATTAGGTACCTTGGAGAAAGGTCTTTTCTTCAAATTAGCCCAAAGCCCACTTTCTATTAGTATCTCTCTTACATTTTCTTTATCAGCTTCAAAGCTTTGAGGATTTTCTATAAAAACTTTCTCTTCGTTGGAGCTATTTCCTTCAATTACTAAAGACTCAAAAGCTCTTCTTTCTCCTCTATTAATCTCAATTACTTCTCCTGAAAGAGGCGCAACTAAAAATAGACCAGGAATTTTTTTGTCTTCTAGAAGCTTTTGCCCCTTTATGACTTGATCACCAACTTTTACGAACATTGTAGGCTTTAAATCATGAAAATCTTTACCTAATACAGCTGCCCTTTCGGTGTTATATTTTGTTATAGATAAATCGATAACATGGCCGGAAATTGGAATATCTAAGCCTTTCGATATAGTAATATTTCTCATTACAAAAAGTAAGGAAGACGATTATATTTAATGCCTGCCAAGCTTTTGATTACTCTTAAGAGTTGCACGCAATAACCAAGTTCATTGTCGTACCATGCATAGATAACTATTTGTTTTTCATCACAAATAGTAGCTTCAGAATCAATAACACAAGCATATCTACTGCCAACTAAATCTGATGAAACGATCTCTGAAGAATTCGTAAAATCAATTTGGTCTTTGTAAATTGAATGAAAAGCTAATTGTCTAAAATACTCATTTGCTGTTTCTTTGTTATTTAAAGATTTATTCAAGGAAAGTTTTAAAATAGCCAGAGAAACGTTTGGAGTGGGAACTCTTATAGCATTTGCTGTTAATTTACCCTTCAGGTTTGGAAGAATCTGACTAACTGCTGAAGCTGCTCCAGTTTCAGTTATAACCATATTAAGCGCAGCACTGCGGCCTCGTCTTGATTTTGAATGATAATTATCTATAAGGTTTTGATCATTTGTATAAGAGTGAATTGTTTCAACGTGTCCATTCTTAATTCCGTAATCATCATCCAATGCTTTTAAAAGTGGAACAATTGCATTCGTGGTACAAGATGCTGCACCTACAATTTGATCTTCATCATTGAGTTCTTTTTCATTAACTCCAAAAACAATATTCTTCAGAGGTGATTTAGTGGGAGCAGTTAATAATACCTTATTGGCTCCTTTAGATTTTAGATGTTCTGATAAACCTTTTTCATCTCTCCAAGCTCCTGAATTATCAATGATTAATGCGTTATCAATTCCATACTTTTCATAATCGATATTGGAAGGATCTCCGTCAATAAATTTAATTAGATTTCCATTTATTACTAATCCGTATTCATCTAAATCAACTCTTATAGTCCCTTTAAAATTTCCATGTACAGAATCTCTTCTCATTAATTCTGCGCGTTTAAATAAGTCATCATCACTTTTTTTTCTTACAACCACAGCTTTTAATGAAAGAGTTTCTCCTGAACCAGTATCTTCAAGTAAAAGTCTGGTGATTAATCTTCCAATTCTTCCAAATCCAAAAAGAACTACATCTTGAGGTTCTTGGAGGACAGGATTTTTATTACCAATGGCATCTGCAACCTGCTCTTTAACAAATTCCTCTAGAGATAAAGATTTTGAATCAAACATATAGCCAGCGGCGATAATACCCACATCTATCTCACTAGGTCCCAGATCAAGATTATTAAGTATGTTTATTACCTCGTAAGATTCAAATTCACTAAGTTCATTTTTTTCAGTTTCTCTAACTAATCTATGTTCCTGCATAATTTGAGAAACCGATAACGTTATTAAGGGATTACCATATAAAAGAATTCTTACATTTTTTTCCCTATGAAGATTTCCAATCATAGGAATCATTTTTTCTACTAAGGATTGTCTTTTAATCCAATCGGAAAGATAGTCTTTTGGTTTAGATCTATCTCTTTTATCTGGATTTTGATCAGACTTTGTTGAGGCCATCTATATTTAATTTTATAAAGATGCGTAGTTGCTTAGGTGGTAATCAGAATTTCCGTATAAAGTTCTTATAGTGGTCAGCCTTTTAAAATAGTGGCCGATGTGCATTTCGTCGGTAACGCCCATTCCGCCATGAAGCTGAATTGACTCTTCTCCTATGTGTTTGCCTGATAACCCAATCTGATATTTTAGTGAAGCTAAGGCTTTCTTTTTATCTTCAGTATTATCATTCATTTTCGCAGCACACATAACTAGTAAAGATTTAGATTGTTCATAGTGCATAAAATTATCTACCATTCGATGTTGTAAGGCCTGAAACTGACTCAGTTTTTGCTCAAATTGCTCTCTAGTCTTAGTATATTCAAGAGTCATCTCGTTCATTTTGCCCATTATTCCAACTGCCTCTGCACATATACCTAAAGTTGCTAGATCAATGGCGTTATCAATGGTAGAGAATCCTTCATCCATTGCACCTAATAATGAATTTTTAGGAATTGATACATTCTCTAAAGTTAATTCTGAGGCTTTCCCGCCATCAATAGTAGAGTAATTTCTAAGTGATACTCCTTTGGTATTTGCATCAACTAAAAAAAGTGAAATACCTTTCTCATCGCATTGATTGCCGGATGTTCTTGCAGAGACAATTAAGGTGTCAGAAGCAGAAGCATTATGAACTAAAGCTTTGTAACCATCTAAAATAAAACCATCATCTGAAGCTGTAGCTTTCGTTAAACAATCAGATAAATTAAACCTGCTTTGAGGCTCGATATAGGCAAAGGTAATTATTTTTTCTCCACTTATCATGGGATGCAGATAATTTGTCTTTTGTTCATCAGAACCCAAATCAGCTAGGATTTTTCCAGAAAGAAGAATTGATGGAACGTAAGGCTCTACAATTAGTCCTTTACCAAGATTTTCCATAATCACCATTACATCGACAGGGCCGCCGTTATATCCCCCATCTTCTTCAGAAAATGGCATACCCAGCCAACCTAAACTTCCAAAAGTTTTCCAATTTTCTTCATTGAATCCTTTTTCAGAATCTAGAAACTTCTTTCTATCGTCGAAAGTATATTCTCTTTCAACAAATTGATTGATACTGTCTTGAAGAAGTTGTTGTTCTTCTGTTAATGAAAAATCCATATCTGTACCTTGATTTCCTTATAAACCTAATACTGCTTTTGCAATTACATTCCTCTGAATTTCATTACTTCCACCGTAAATAGATACTTTTCTGTAATTTAAATAGTGAGGCATAACTGGAGCTGCAAAATCAGGACCAATTCTCGATTCATTCGAAGCAAGGTCTTCCTCAGTCATAAACGGATGAGCATAATATCCTACTGCTTCAACAAATAGATCGGATAATTCTTGCTGTAGATCTGTTCCTAAAATTTTTAAGATAGATGATTCAGGTCCAGGATGACCTCCGGCAGACATAGCAGCAAGAGTTCTTAATTCAGTGTATTCAGCTGCAGTTAATTTTATTTCTAACTTATCAAGCTTAGACATAAACATTGCATCATCTTTTAGAGAACCCTCTCCAACTTGGATTTGAGTTGTGATATCTCTTAATCTGTCTAATTCTCTTTTAAGAGAAGGAATTCCAGCAATACCGGTTCTTTCATGAGCTAGAAGAAATTTTGCAATGCTCCAACCGAAGCCCTCTTCGCCTACTAAATTACTGACAGGAACTTCAACGTTATCAAAGTAAACCATGTTAACTTCATGCGTTCCATCAATGGTAATAATTGGCTTTACTTCAACACCAGGTGTCTTCATATCGATCAAGAGAAAGCTTATACCTTCTTGTTTTTTTCCACTGCCATCGGTTCTTACTAAACAAAAAATCCAATCAGCGTGTTGGGCTAAAGTAGTCCAAGTTTTTGCTCCATTAACTACATAAACGTCTCCTTTTTTCTCTGCTTTTGTCTTTAAGGACGCTAAATCAGAACCTGATCCTGGTTCAGAATATCCTTGGCACCACCAAATATCTCCATTGAGAATTTTTGGAAGATGAAATTCCTTTTGCTCATCTGAGCCAAAAGTATAGATGACTGGACCACACATATTCACGCCAAAGGGCATCAATGTTGGAGTATTAGCTGCGGCTAATTCATTTTGAAAAATATGTTTTTGAGTAATTGTCCAACCAGTACCACCAAGCTCTTCTGGCCAATTTACTGCAAGCCAACCTTTGTCATTTAAAATCTTATGCCATTTAATAGTATCTTCTTTGCTTAAAGGAATACCTTGATCTTGTTTCTCTTTAATTTCAGACGGATAATTATTTTCAATAAAAGTTCTAACCTCTTGTTGAAATTCTTGATCTTCTTTAGAAAATGATAAATTCATTAAAACTCCTCTATAGTTTAGGGCAAAATAGACGACGTCATTATACACAATGTAATCAAATCTTAATAAGCAGAAACTAATGAATTTAGATCAAAAAAATATAATTATTTTTGAAAGTAAATACCAATTAGATAGCCATAAAGCATCTACCCCATCCTTTTTTGAAAATTTAGAAGTTTTAACCGATTTGGAAATTCTACCTTATGATAATTTTTCACCAGATCCAGCTCTTCTTGGAAAACGTATAGAAACACTTAGATCGTTAATTGAAAATGAAAAAAGCTTTGCCTGTACCGCTTCATCAATAATTCAACCCTTATTTGATAAAAAATATATTTTTGAAAAGACATTCCAAATATCAAAGAATCAAGAGATAGATTTAAGTAAATTAACTAAATTTCTAATTAATTCTGGATATGAAAGAGAAGATTTAATAGTCAAAAACGGGCAATACGCTATTAGAGGATCTGTGATAGATATATTTCCAAGTAATTCTAAACTTCCTATAAGAATTGACCTTTTCGATGAGGAAGTTATTTCTATAAAATATTTTAAGATTGAAGATCAAATTACTTTTAAAGAAATTGATACATATAAATGTATTGCTGCTAAAGGTTATGAGTTAACGAATGAATCCATTGATATTTTTAAGAAAAACTGGAGAAGTACATTTCAATCCGATGGCCTCGTATTTGACGGAATCCTTGAGGGAAAAAATTTAGAGGGATTAGAACATTATTTGCCTTTATTTTTTTATGAAAGAACATTTTTTAGCGACTACTTCAAAAAATACAAAATTATCTACGTTAATGAAGCAAAAAAACATTTGCATGATTATTGGGATTTGATTAATGAAAGATATGAAGACTTCAAGTTAGACTTAGACAGACCTCCCCTCCCTCCAAGTATTTTATTTAATACAATAGATGAAATTTCTTCACTAAATTCTGAGAATCTGACTTTAAATATTCAAAATAAAAAAGATGATTTCAATCTTAAAGATGATTACTCATATGAGAGATTTTCTATTACCGAGAATATTGCTTTTGAAATTGACTCAAAAGTAGTCCATTTAGATCATGGTATCGGGATCTTTAAGGGGCTAAAAAAATTGAATGAAACTGAATGTTTGATTATTGAATTTGATCAAGGAGATTTAATTTATTTGCCAGTTCATTCCATGAACCTTCTATCAGCTTACGTAGGAATAGATGAAATTAAACTCGACTCAATTAGAAAGAGTAAATGGAATCAAAAAAAACAAAAGACATTTAAAAAAGCTTATGATTTTGCTGCTGAATTAATAGAATCAGAAGCAAAAAGATCGAGTTTTAAAAGATCTCCACTAGATATAGATAAAAAAAGTTTCCAAAAATTCATAGAAAATTTTCCTTATGAACTTACTCCTGACCAACATAAATGTTCTAGCTCTATATTAGAGGACTTCAGTACCTCTAAAATGATGGATAGATTAATTTGTGGAGAAGTTGGTTTTGGAAAGACAGAGATGGCTTTGAGGGCTTCATTTATTTCTTATATCAATGGCTTCCAAGTTTGTTTAATGGTTCCTACTACAATTCTTGCTGAACAGCACTACGAAACATTTAAAAAAAGATTTTCCAAATATGATGTAGATATTGTTTTATTGACAAGGAATCTTACCGCCCAAGAAAGAAAAGAAGTTTATTCGAAGATTTCAGACAAACCTAATTTAATAGTTATTGGTACGCATGCATTAATGAACAATAAATTAGACTTTAACAATGTTGGTTTATTGATAATTGATGAGGAACATAAATTTGGAGTCAGGCAAAAAGAAAAAATCAAATCTTTGAAAGCGCAAATTGATGTAATGTATTTATCGGCAACTCCAATTCCTAGGACTTTAAATTTAGCCCTAACTGACCTAAAAGATTTTTCTATCATTGCCTCTCCCCCGCACGGAAGAAAGCCAGTTGAGACAATAGTATCAAGAGAGTCTAAATCTTTTATTAAAGAAGCAATAAGACGAGAAACATTAAGAGGTGGTCAAACATTCTATGTGTGTAACAGAATCCACATGCTAGAGGACGAAAAATATAAATTAACTCAAATTTTTCCTGATAAAAATATTGATATTGTTCATGGCCAAATGGATCCACTAAAGATAAAGAGAATAATAGATAATTTTAAGGAAGGAAGGATTGATGTCCTTGTATGCACAACTATCATAGAGAGCGGGATAGATATTCCTAATGCCAATACACTCATAGTTAAAGATGCAGATAATTTTGGCTTGTCTCAGCTTCATCAATTAAGAGGTAGAGTTGGAAGATCATTTACACAAGCATATGCGTATTTTTTTACAAATGAACACAAAGAAATCAAAGGAAAAGCAAAAGAGCGAATTACAGCATTGCAATCCACAGATTCTTTCAATGCGGGCTTGGCTCTAGCAATGAGAGATCTTGAAATTAGAGGTGCTGGAGAAATCTTGGGAGAAAAGCAAAGTGGTTTAGTGCATGATGTTGGTTTAAATCTTTTCAGTGAAATGATAAAAAAAGCTAAATACCTTCTTAAAGGAATGCCTGAGAACAAAATAATTGATACGTCGATTAATTTAAACATATCAGCATACATAGAAAATGATTATCTGCCTCAAGCAGAATTAAGGCTTGAAATTTATAAAAGGTTGGCTGAATGTAAAACACTTGATGAATTAAAAAGCTTAAAATTTGAAATCATCGATAGATTTGGTCCTATTTCAAAATCTTTTCAAAATTTAATAGAACTTACTAAACTAAAAATTATTTCCAAACCATTAATGATTAAGAAAATAGTTGGATCAAGCAAAAAAATTGAATGCATATTTGACTCTGAATCTCCGATTTTGACAGATAACAAATCAAACAACGTATTAGTGTTTAATCCGCAAGAAGATAATTCAATTATGTTTCTGCAAAATACATTTTCATCATTAATTTCTAATCTAAAGTTAGATGAAGCTAGTTAATTTTTTTCTTCTTATAATTTCATTAAATCTAATTTCAGTTGAGCAAAAACAAATCGATTTTGATTTTCTAAATGATGATGAATATAGAATTGACATCATTTTTATTAAATATTTAAAAGATGAAAATTTGAAAGAAATATTTAAAGAACCTTCAGTGAATTTTGAGAAATTTTTCTTGGTTCTAGATGAATTTCAATATCCAAACTTAGATATTATTCCGACAGATTTTAAGATTTTGGATGAAAATGAGTCAATTGATATTCCTTTCATAAAGAAAGAAACTCAAAGAAAAATAATACAAGAAAATATAATTACTCGAGAAAGGGAATTTCCTAGAAAAATATTCCAATTAGATAAAAGAGACGATAATTTAATGAAAGAATTTAAAGATTTAATAAGAAGAAGTAGATACTTCAGATTTATTGGTGAGCAATCCTGGTATCAACCAATTCCTACAAAGGATAATTCATTTGAAATCTTTATAGATTCAAATATAGAAAGAGGTTCTAGAATTTATGGATTTATAAGACCCTATAAAGGAAGATATTTGCATAGCGATGTCGAAATTTTTTTGGCTGAGCAGATAAAGGAGAATGAAAACTCTATAGTTAAAAATTTAGATGAAAATGTTTTAACTCCTGAGGGATTTCTACTTAGCGAGAAGGAACAAATTTTTCAAAAGAAAATTCTCCCTAATTTACATGAGGAGGATTTAGTCCCGATGTTTCAGTTAAAGGAATCAAGAAGACTTAAATCAGGAGAAATTAATTATTTTGATCATCCAAAATTTGGATTACTTCTTTTAATAACTAAGCCAGATTAGTTTTTTCTAAATTCTTAAGATGTTCTGTAAGAGCATTTTTAATTTTCAAGTGATCCGAATCTTCAGAATTAAATCTTTCTAATTTTTGTATTGCTTGACTTAAATTAAGCCAAGGACCTTTAGAAAATAATCGCTCATTAACAAAATGAGAAAAATCTTCATCTTCCTTATCAGTCAATAGGTCGGGTTTCTCTAAAGCAATGATTCTAGAGGCTAACTCTCTATATCTGCCATCCTCAAAGCCTTCCTTTAATTTTGCTTTATCTTGCCAAGTTGAAATGTGAAATTTTTCCATCCAAAGTCTGTCAGATTCACTAGGGAATCTTTCATAGATAGCTTGGTCTACGTACTTAGGTGGAGGATAAGTCTTTTGTTTCTTAAGTAAAAGCTCTGAGATTCTTTCTGAAAATTCAAAATTTTCTCTTAATAAATTTGCTCTTTTTGTTAACTCTTTAATTGTTAAATCTAAAAATGATGAGGGTTTAGATAAACTTTCTAATGGAATCACAGGCATACTTTTATTTATCGAAACTAATTTAAAAGCTCCTCCTTGAGTTCCTAATTGATCTAAAAGTTCATGATCTTTTAGGATAAATAATTCGTCTGGATTGAAATACAAATCACATACAATTATTTGATTCTGATTCGCGTTATTTTGTCCACAAGGATAAATGGGATAAACATATTTATTTCTTCGAACTACTTCACCTAATAGGCAAAATTTTTCAGACCTTAAAATATCTAAATTTCCTTTCTTAGATGATCCCTTAATGAAAATTTTCCAAGCTTCAGGAGCTCTATCTTTAATAATTTTTCCTAGCTCTACCATCAAAACACAATCTTCTAATGCATCATGAGCTCCTTCAGCTGAGATACCGTTGGCCTCTGCCAAATCGCTTAATTTAAGACTTAAATCACCGTTTTCATTTTTTCCAGTTTTTATTTCTTCTGAAAAAAAATTTGCTAATAATTGAAACAACACATACATATCTGCTCTGCCATTATTATTAGTGTTTGTAATATATGGATCTAACAGATACCAATAAAATTGTCTTCTGAGAAGTTCTTCATCAAATTTATGTCCGTTATAAGTTATATGAACCAAATTTGAAGAATTCGACCATTGCTGCCAAGTAGAATGAATTTCCTTCATTAAATCGTAGTGGCTCTTGTTACAGTTTGAATTAAGAGTAGAAATCTTTTTATGAGTAAAATAAGCTCCTGGATCCGGAACTACCCAGGGTAAGATTTGACATTCTTGGTCAATATTATCAATAAGATCAAAATTCTCTGAAGTTAGTATTGAACCTATTTGAATAATTTGAGAAAAATTTAAGTTTAAGCCTGTAGTCTCTGTGTCGTTAAAAACATAAGAGACATTTTGATTAGGCATTTTTATTTAAAGTAAGCGTTCTCAGTAAGTGTATGATCGGTTGAGTCTATAATTCCTGTTATTTCTGGAACATTCTCGATAAGAGTTTTTTCGACTCCTTCTTTAAGAGTGACATCGATCATACTGCATCCCTGACAACCTCCTCCGAATTGAAGAACAGCTTTATTATTGTCTAGAATTTCTACTAAGCTAACCTCGCCTCCATGTGAAGCAAGCGCTGGATTTATTTCACTATGAAGATAGAAATTGATCTTATCCTCTATGGAACTTCCATCAGATAAAAAAGGAGTTTTTGATTTTGGAGCTCTAATAGTTAATTGGCCACCAAATTTATCAGGATGATAATCAACTTTTGCATCCTCTAAGTAAGGTAAGCTTTTTTCGTCCAGAAAAACATTGAAAGATTCGTAGCTTTGAGAAAAATCAGTTGGATCTTGTTCACCGAGTTTACAATAAACAATGCAAGTTTCAGCTTTATTAGATCCAGGATCTGAAACAAAGATTCTTATATTAGTATCTTTCTCTTCAGAATCTCTAAGAAGATTACCTAAGTATTCTTCAGCTCCTTTTGTTATTTCAACTATGTTTGACATTAAAGTTTTGCATCAAGTTCTGGAACAGCAGTAAATAAATCTGCAACTAAACCGTAATCAGCTACTTGAAATATTGGGGCATCTTCATCTTTATTAATTGCAACAATAACTTTACTGTCCTTCATCCCAGCCAAATGTTGAATAGCTCCTGATATCCCAACAGCTATGTATAAATTTGGTGCAACTATTTTACCTGTTTGACCTACTTGATAGTCATTCGGAACAAAACCAGAATCAACTGCTGCACGAGAAGCACCAATTGCTGCACCTAATTTATCAGCAACTGATTCAAGAATTTTAAAGTTATCTCCGTTTTGCATACCTCTTCCACCAGAAATAATCACATCTGCGGCTGTCAGTTCTGGTCTATCTGATTCAGCAATTTCAGCTTTTATAAATTCAGACACACCAAGATTATGATTCTCCTGAAGGTCAGCTATCTCAGCATTACCATCGTTAGGGGCAGCATCAAAAGCTGTAGTTCTTACAGTGATAACTTTCTTTGAATCAGAATTTTGGACAGTAGCGATGCAATTACCTGCGTAAATTGGCCTTTGAAAAGTATCAGGTGCATCAATAGCAGTAATATCTGAGACTTGAGAAACATCAAGAAGTGCAGAAACTCTTGGCATAAAGTTTTTACCATTAGTTGTTGCTGGAGCTAATATATGAGAATAATCTGCAGAAATAGCAACTATTAAATCTGCAATGTTCTCTGCTAAACAATGCTCATATTCTGGAGCATCGGCAACTAGAACTTTTGTTACATTTGAGATTTTAGATGCTTGATCTTTTGCTCCTGTGCAATTTGATCCTGCTACAAGAATGTGAATTTCACCTTCTAGATTAGTGGCAGCAGTTACAACGTTGTTCGTTGAAGCTTTTATTTCTTCATTATCGTGTTCAGCTATTACAAGTATACTCATGTTATTACCTTTGCTTCGTTTTTAAGTTTATCGACTAAATCATCAACAGTTTCCACTATTATCCCAGCTTCTCTTACAGGAGGGGGAGAAACTTTAATAGTTTTATTTCTCGGTTCAATATCTACTCCCATAGAACCGGCTTCAACAACATCAAGTTGTTTCTGCTTTGCTTTCATTATGTTAGGTAGGGAAGCATATCTTGGCTCATTAAGCCTCAGATCTGATGAAACAATACACGGAAGATTCACAGATATTGTTTGTAACCCTCCATCAACCTCTCTGGTTACAACTGCCTTTTCTCCCTCAATTTTTAACTCAGAAGCAAAAGTTGCTTGAGCATAACCGCTGAGAGCAGCTAACATCTGAGATGTCTGATTATTATCTCCATCAATTGCTTGTTTCCCTAGAAGAATTAGGTCAGGAGACTCTTTATCAATGATTCCTTTGAGAAGCTTTGCAATTCCTAAAGGCTCTACCTCAATATCAGTTTCTACAAGAATAGCTCTGTCTGCACCTAATGCTAATGCTGTTCTTAATTGCTCTTGTGAAGCAGAAGTGCCGACTGTTACAGCAATAATTTCAGTAGCTGTACCAGCTTCCTTTAATCTTACAGCCTCTTCGACAGCTATCTCACAAAAGGGATTTATGGCCATTTTAACGTTATTCAGATCTACACCTGATTCATCAGCTTTTGGCCTTACTTTTACGTTGTAATCAACAACTCTTTTTATTGGAACTAAAATTTTCATACTTTTTATATAGTGTTAAGGCGGAATATTACAAGAACTACATATTCTAAAGGATTTGCTAGTTTAAAGTAAGTCTTTAAAATACGCACAATACTCCCCATATAAGAGTAGGTATGGAAGAAATACAACAAGAAAGAGACGTCATGGAATATGACGTCGTTATTGTAGGTGGAGGTCCATCAGGGCTCTCTACGGCAATAAGACTCAAACAATTAGCATCTGAGAGTAATACAGAGTTAAGCGTTTGCCTCATTGAAAAAGGTTCAGAAATAGGAGCACACATACTATCTGGAAATGTGTTCGAGCCTACTGCCCTTAATGAACTTATTCCTGATTGGAAGGAAAAAGAAGCGCCTTTGAATTCTCCTGCAACAAAAGATATCGTGAAATTCGTTATATCTGAAAATCTTTCCTTTAACATACCATTTCCTAGTTTTTTAATTCCGACTTTCAATAATCACGGAAACTATGTCATGAGTTTAGCTAATTTCTGCAGGTGGCTTGCTTCTCAAGCTGAAAATTTGGGGGTAGAAATCTTCCCAGGATTTACAGCTTCAGAGGTTATATTTGAAGGGGATACCGTTAAAGGCATCCTTACCGGAGAAATGGGTATCACCAAGGAAGGGGAAAAAAAGCCATCCTATCAGCCTTCAATGGAATTAAGAGGAAAGTACACTATCTTCGCTGAAGGTTGCCGTGGTCATCTAGGTAAACAACTCATAAATAAATTTAACCTTGATGACAATAGAGATCCTCAGCATTATGGAATAGGTTTTAAAGAAATTTGGGATATTTCTCCTGAAGATCATGAGGAAGGAACAGTAATGCATACAATGGGGTGGCCTAGTAATGGAACTATATCTGGTTCCTATTTTTATCATGGCGAAAACAATCAAGTTTATTTGGGCTACGTTGTTCCTTTGGATTATGAAAATCCTCACATAAGTCCTTTTGATGAATTTCAACAATGGAAACAGCAAAAAGATATCAAAAAGATTTTAGAGAGAGGTAAAAGAGTAGCCTATGGTGCTAGAGCACTAATTAAAGGCGGTTATCAATCTAGACCAAAAATGTCATTTCCTGGAGGTCTATTGGTTGGAGATAATGCTGGTACTTTAAACTTTCCAAAAATTAAAGGTACTCACACAGCAATGAAATCTGGGATGATAGGCGCAGAGGTAGTTTTTGAAGCGATCAAAAATCAAGTTAATGATGCTGATTTAGTAAATTATGAAAAAGAATTTGAAAAATCCTGGGCCAATAAAGAATTACACAAAGCTAGAAATTGGGGTCCTTTTCTTCATAACGGTTTGAAGTGGGGTTTTAAAGGTTTAATTGGAGTTGCTTTAGCTGCAATAGATCAATTAATTTTTCGCGGTAAGCTTCCTTTTACTCTTAACCACCCTACTCCAGACTATGCTTGTTTGAAAAAAGTTTCAGAAAGTAAGCCTATTGATTATCCTAAACCGGATGGTGTTGTGAGTTTTGATAAATTATCTTCTGTATTCCTTTCCAATACCAACCACGAAGAGGATCAGCCCTGCCATCTTACTTTGAAAGATTCATCTATACCTATTTCTGTTAATCTTCCGGAATATGATGAACCTGCTCAAAGATACTGTCCTGCTGGAGTGTATGAAGTTGTAGAAAAAGATGGAGAACAAAAGTTTCAAATCAATGCGCAAAACTGTGTTCATTGTAAAACTTGCGATATCAAAGATCCAAGTCAAAACATTGTTTGGGTAACACCAGAGGGAATGGGAGGACCTAACTATCCAAATATGTGATCATCAATCCAATTTTCCTAACGAAAACTCTTCATTACTGCTTTTTATAAATAACTCATTATCTTTTTCATAGGATTCATCTACAAGTTGATAAAAGACATTTCTACTTATAAGTCCCTCTAAATTCTTTCTTATTTTTAGGTATGGAGAAGGTTCAAGCGTATCTTTGTCGATTTCTACTCTTAATTTATCCTTAGAGTCTAAAAGAACGATATCACCGACATTAGTCTTGAATAAAAATACTTCCTTATCATTTTTAATTTCTTTTTGGTAAGTAACGATTACAAATGGTTTATCTTCTACTTCGATCTTTATTTTTTCTACCGGAGTAACGAGATAATAATGACCATCATCATCATATCTAAGAACCGTACTAAATAAATTAACCATTTTTTCGCGACCTATTGGAGAATTCATGAAATACCATTTTCCATCTCTTGTGATTTTCATTTGTACGTTTTCGCATAAAGGTGGATTCCAGTCATCAACTGGAGGCAATGAACCTTCATTTTGAAGTTTTAAAATATCGCTAAATAGTTGTGCAGATGTTTTCGGTTCTGTATCCATTAGAGAGTTATTAAATAAAAAGAACTAATTATAAAAACAATACCAGTAAATTTGTAAATCCACGGTATGAAATTATTGAATTTATAAAGAAATCCTTTACTTGTAAGTAATAAAGACAAAAATGCAAACCATACGAACGTACTTACTGCGATAAATATGGCATAAAAAATTAAAATACTTAAAGGAGTATTAATGTTAACAATTGCAAAAAATAACGTAACGGTAAAAGTGCTTGCTTGAAAATTTAGAAGATTTGTCATAAATCCAAGAGAAAAATTTTTAGAACTGGATTGAGTCAACTTTTCAGATGGACGATTAGTAAAAAAAGAGGATATCCCTAAATAAAATAAATACAAAATTGCTATGGGTTTAAGAACAAGAAAAACGTTCTCTTGATATTTCATAATCAATTCCATTCCAAATATAGAATATAAACAATGAATAAACTCGCTGGTTGCAATTCCTAAAGCTGTATAAATTGAGGATTTTCTTGTAGAAGAGAGAGACTGTCTCAGTACAACTGCAAAATCAGGACCGGGACTTATAACTGCAACAAGATGGATAGACGCAATTAAAAGAAATTCAGTCAAAATATCAGAGGTTCGATTTCTAAATTAATATTGTAGTTATCCAACACCAAGGATTGAATATGTGAAGCTAAATCAAGAATATCTTTTGGTTTCTCTGATTTGTTTTCTAAAACCAAAGAGTGTTTGTCAGATACTTTTGCATTTTTTAAAGTAAAACCTTTTAAATTCAATGATTCAATCAAAAATGCTGCTGAGATTTTTACTTTATTGTCTAAGTAGGAATTATATTTGATGCTTGGATTAATTTGTTTTATTTTATCTAATTCGTTTCGTGAGATGATGGGATTTTTAAAAAAACTCCCAACATTTGGACATATTCTTGGATCCGATATCTTGGCATTTCTTACTTTTAATATATGCTCCCTAATCGTATTAGGAGAAATATTATCTTCCTTCAAAGAATTTAAATCCTCATATTCAAGATTTGGAATAAAATCTTTACTTAATTTAAATTTTACTTTTATGATGACTAAAGAGCTTTGTTTTTGAAATATACTTTTTCTATATGAAAAATTACATTCGGAATTAGTAAAACTAATAAATTCATTGAGCTCCACATCAAAACAAATTACTTCTTCAATAAAATGTGAAACTTCACTTCCATATGCGCCAATATTCTGAATAGGAGCTGCCCCTACGCTACCAGGTATTCCTGATAAATTTTCAAGTCCTGAATAACCATTTTTTAAAGACCAAATAACAAAATCATCCCAATTTTTTCCAGCTCCAACTGTAATCAAATTTTCTTCAACTATTATTTCATCGTACGAAATACTAATTACCAGTTTATCAATCAAATTAGGCAGAACTACGTTAGACCCCTCTCCCAAAGTGCAAAAACTAATTTTTTTCTCTGTGACAAAATCTTGAATACTATTTAAGTCATCTAAATCTGATATTTCTATAAAAAACCTGGCAACAGAGTTAATTTTTAAAAGATTTTTTTCTTTTAAACTTAAGGATTGTTGAAATTTATTTAACGATTTCATTAGCTCTGTTTAAATCTTCTTCTGTATCTATACCAAAACTTTTTAAAGAATACGATTTAAATGCCTTTATTCGGTGCCCATTATCTAAAGCTCTGAATTGTTCTAAATTTTCACGAATTTCGTTTTCAGTCTGAGAATATTTAACGAATTTTTTTAAAAAGTCACACCTGTAAGCATATATTCCTAAATGATGATGAATGGTACTGGATGATTTAAAATCTCTTGAAAAGGAAGTAGCAATATTGTCAATAACATTAATTTTCACAGTATTTTTGTCTTTTTGATCTTCCTTTGTGAGAGTTTTGTATAAAGTTGCCATTTCGAAATCATCTTTAAAGTTTTCAATCAATGTATTGATATCTTTATAAGATATAAATGGTTCATCGCCTTGAACATTTATTATTAAGTCATCATCATGACAATTAATTTTTGTTATTGCCTCTGAAATTCTATCTGTTCCAGTATTGTGGTCAGAGGAAGTCATAATCACCTCACCTTTGAATCCTAATACCTGATCTCTTATCTTTTCAGAGTCTGTTGCTACAAATATTTTATCTGCATTAGATTTTTCACAAGATTCATAAACCCATTGAATCATTGGTTTATTACCAATTTTCATTAACGGTTTTCCAGGTAGTCTAGATGAGGACCATCTAGCAGGGATAACTACATAATTCATTTTGATTTAATTTCTTCCAAGAAATCTTCTTTGAAATTATCAGAAACGTCGGCTTCTATCTTCAAGTACCAATAATTTGTATGATCTAAAAAAGAACATTTAATTGCATCTTTTTCTGTCATAACTGTTGGTTGATTGTCCATTATTTCAAAATCCACTTTATGAAAGTCATGATGATCAGGAAAAGCATATTCAGAGATTTCGAATCCGAGTTGTTTTAATAAATTAAAAAAATTTGATGGGTTGCCTATTCCTGCAACTGCATTAACTTCTTTTTTTAAAGGCCAATCAAAAATATCATATTCTTTTTGGCTTTTCATATGTACCCATTTAAATGGTCGATATTTCATTTCGTAGTTGGCAATAGATGACCATTTTCTATTTGAGCTGATAATAAAATCAACTGTTTTGACCCTAGATTTTGGTTCTCTAAGTGGTCCTGCAGGAAGTAATAGTTGATTTCCAAATTTTCTATTTCCATCAATCATTAATATTTCTATATCTCGTCCAAGCGAAAAATGCTGCAAACCATCGTCACTTAAAATGACATTACTATCCGTATTTTCCATAAGATATTTTGCAGCTTGAATTCTATTAGGCCCTATAACTACTGGACATTGTGAGTTTCTAAACATGATAGCTGGCTCATCTCCAGAATCTTCAATTGGTGTATCTGTTTTAAGAAGTAATGGATAGGACTTAGACTTACTTAAATAACCTCTAGAAATTATTCCTGGTTTTAGACCTTGTTCTTTAAGCAATTTTGCAAGATAGATAATTATAGGAGTTTTGCCAGTTCCTCCGACGGTAAGGTTGCCAACAACAATTGTGAGAAGATTGGGTTTCCATGAATTCGATATTTGATATCTTTTTTGCCTATTAAATAGAAATTGATATATCCAAGAAAAAGGGATGAGAAGTTTTGGCCAGAAGCTATTCTCGTACCATGCTCTTTCTAAAGTAGAAACGTAGGATTTTGATGTTTCTATGTTTACCAAGAGATCAGTATTAGATTTAGAATCAATATTTAATGTTTCCTCATCAAAGTCAAACTGATTCCTATATAGTTGGAAATAAGGACCCTCAGATAATATTAATTGGTTGTGCTTACCTCTTTCAACGATCTCTCCATTTTGAAGAACTAAAATTTCATCTGCTTGTTCAACGGTAGAGAGTCTATGGGCAATAGTAATTGTTGTTTTTCCTTCTTTTAAATTAGCTATGGCATCCGTTATTAATCTTTCAGATTCAGAATCTAAAGCAGAAGTCGCTTCATCTAGTATTAAAAATGGAGAATTTTTTAAAATAGCTCTAGCGATGGCAATCCTTTGTTTTTGTCCTCCCGATAGCAATGTTCCATTATCTCCAATGACTGTTTTATATCCATCAGGAAAAGATTCAATGAATTGGTGAGCATTAGCTTTTTTTGCAGCTTCATAGACTTCTTCTTCCTTGGTATCAATGTCTCCATAAAAAATATTGTTAAAAATTGTATCGTTAAATAAAGTGATCTCTTGTCCTACGTAAGAGATTTGATCTCTTAAGGATTCTAAGGAAAGTTCTTCAATCTTTATTCCATCTATAGAAATTCCTCCTTCCGTAGCATCATAAAATCTAGGAATAAGGTTGATTATGCTACTTTTACCTGCACCTGAACTTCCCACAATGGCTAAATTTGATCCTTTTTCTAGCTCAAAATTAATATTTTTAAGTGAATATTCCCCTGAACCTGGATATTTAAGAGAGACATTATCAAATTTAATTCTTCCCTCTGAGTCATTAATCGATTTTGAGCCATCATCTATTTCGGGTGTCTCATCAATTTGCTTGAATATATCCTCTGCTGCTGCAATACCTTTTTGGAACATAACGTTTGTAGAAGATAATTGTCTGATAGGTTTTGCTAGCATTCCTGCGCTTCCAAAAAAAGCTATAAAAGTTCCTGATGACATTGAAGTGATTACAGATGGATCCAAAGCAAACCATGTAATCAAAGCTAAAGCTAAAGAAATAATTAGCTGAATTAGTGGAGAAGCAATTGAATTTGTTGATTCTAATTTTAAATTTTGAATTCTATTTGCATCACTTGCTACATTAAATTTATCGATCTCAAGATTTTCGTTGCCAAATATTTTTAATTCTTTATGAGCATTTATAGATTCAGAACTAACATGAGTTACGTCTCCCATGGCAGATTGAATTTTTTTACTAAGACGTCTTAATCTTTTTCCGGCAATGGAGACAATGAATCCAATCAAAGGAGCTGCAATTATCAATACTAAAGTTAATTTCCAATTCAAATAAATTAAATAACCTAGCAGACCTATTACTATAAGACCTTCTCTGATAATAATTTTAACTGCGTCAGTTACCGCGCTGCTTACCTGCATGACGTTGAAAGTTATTCTTGATAATAAATGTCCGCTTGAGGATTTATCATAAAAGCTCACTGGCATTGAAATTAATGACTTGAATAAATCTACCCTTAAATTATGAATTAATTTATTTGAAATGAATGCCATAAAGAAATTGGAGAGATAAAAACCAATTCCTCTTACTAAGGCAATAGCTATCAAAGCTAAAGGTAATATTAATTGAACAGTCTCATTTGGGTTTTCAATGAAATCAACAATTCTTCTGAGCCATTCTGCTGCCCCAACTTGAGCTGCTGCAAATAATATAAATCCAAAAAAACTAATCAAAAAATATGGAATGCTAGAGGAAACATAACCAAAAAGACGTGCAAGATATGAAGTGTTGCTTTTCATGCCGTAAAAGAGGTTATTTTACCTTCTTAGAAGAATTTTATCTCAGCCTTGTATTAAATTAAGCTTACCCTGTTCAAGCAAATATTTTGATTTTGGCATGAATTTTAAATTTTCATCATGAGTTGCAATTACGACAGCAATATCAATCTCGTTGAACACATTATCTATCAATTCCATAACCTCATCTGAAGTATTTCTATCTAAGTCGCCAGTAGGCTCATCCATTACTAATAATTTTGGTTTATTGATTAATGCTCTTGCGATTGCGCATCTTTGTCTTTCACCTCCAGAAAGTTGATCCGGTAGGTGATTTTTTCTATCTGAAATTTTTAATTTTTCAATTAGAAAGTGCGCAAAGTCTTTATCTAAATCTTGATTAATAGATCCTGGAAGAATGATATTTTCATATAGAGAAAATTCATCTAATAAATGGTGAGATTGAAAAACTACACCAATATCATTTAATCTTAAATTTGAAAGATCTTTGTCTGATAAAGATTCTATAGGTTCGTTTGAAAATACCATTGAGCCCTTTGAAGGAATTTCTAAAGTACTTAAAATGTTTAAAAGTGTTGTTTTTCCTGAACCTGATTTCCCATAAATAATTAACTTATCATTCTTCTTAATCTCAAGATTAATACTATTCAAAGGAGAGATTGTATTAACACCAGTATTAAAATCTTTTCCGATTTCTTTCAATATAACTAAGCTCATTATCTTAATATTTTGGCAGGGATGACTCTTGAAGCAGATCTAGCAGGATAAATACTTGCAAATGATGTGATGAATAATGATCCAAGAATGATTGATAGAATCCATTCAATTCTTAGGTCCGTTGGAAGATAACTTATGAAATACCATTCCAAATATCCAGAAATAATAATATCGAAATATGATGACGCAATAAAAAAAGATACTAACAGTCCTAAAACTGTACCAATAAATATTCCCCAAAATGAAATTATCAAGCCAAGATACAAAAATATTTGAATAATTTTCCTTTCGCTCATACCTACTGTTTTTAATATAGCTATTTGTTCTTTTTTCTCATTTAGCATCATCATTAACATTGCAACTACATTAAAGGCAGCAATAACTATGATTAAGCTCGTGAGTAAAAAAACTAGGCTTCTCTCCATACCTACGGCCCTCCAAAGGGTTCCAAACTGAGAGCTCCAATCATTTACTCTAAGAGGTTGTTGTGAATAATTTTGAGCCACCATAAGAGCTTCATAGGTTAAATCTGGAGCATCAAAAAGGTTATCAAATTTCAATCTCACGCCTGTCACATTTCCTGACAATGAAAGAAGCATTGATGCATCATCAATATTTATGAAAGCATAATTTGAATCTAAATCATTTGATCCCATACTATAAATTCCAGAAATAGAAAAAACTTTCATCTTTGGATAAATTCCTGTTAAAGAGACTCTAGGATTTGGTAAGAGTAAAGTTACTTTATCTCCAACTGTTACAGATAATTGTCTAGCTAATAAATCTCCAAGAATTAAATTAAAACTACCTTGCCTTAAATCATCAAAGGATCCTACGAACATATTATTTGGAACATTAGATACTTTTGACTCGTAAGTAGGATTAACTCCAAATACAAGCGTTCCTTTTAATTTTGATTTTGAGCCAATAAGAGACTGAGTTTCAATGTAAGGAGCAGCTCCTTCAAGTCTATCCATACCTGAAAGAGAATCAATAATTTCATATGGATTAGAAATTGAAGAGTAGCCATAAAGATTTCCATGTGGAATGGAATTTAATATCTTCTCTTTTAATTCTTTTTCAAACCCATTAAAAACTGAAGAAACTATTATAAGAACTGCGACTCCAAGAGACACAGAACCTAGGGTTAATTTAGATACAAAGGATAGAAATCCTTCCTTTTTAGAATTGAAATATCTTAAAGCAATAAAAAAAGGAAGGTTTTGTCTCAATAGATTTTATTTAAGAGCGTTTTTTTTGGCTGATTCAAACATCTTACCTTTATAAGGAGGCATCATGTTCTTTAATAAATCTGAACTAAACTGAGTCAGAACTGATTTTTGATGACTGAATCTTTTAAATCCTTCGTGTCCATGATACGAACCAATTCCACTATCTCCTACTCCACCAAATGGCATATCCTCTTGACCATAGTGCCATACAACATCATTAATTGTTGCTCCACCTGATGTAGTTCTATTAAGAATTTTATTTTGCGTATCTTTATTTTTACCAAAATAGTAAAGCGCTAGAGGTCTGGGTTTGGAATTAACATAGCTTATTGTTTCATCGATATCTTCATACTCTTTTATCGGCATAACAGGTCCAAATATCTCTTCCTGCATAATTTTCATATCATCGGTAGGATTTAAAACAAAAGTTGGCGGAATTTTATGTCCTTCCTGTTGCTCAAAATCTTCGCCAGCAGGGTTGATTGTTTTTATCTCGGCACCCTTTTCTTTAGCATCTTCAATGAGACCATTAATCCTTTCAAAGTGTCTCTGATTTACAATTGACGTGTAGTGTTCGTTATATTTCATATCAGGAAACATTTCTGAAACAGCTTTAGTACTCTCGTCTATAAATTCATCGACTTTTCCTTTTGGCATCATCATATAATCAGGAGCAATACAGATCTGACCCGCGTTCATTGTTTTGCCTCGCATTAATCTTGTAGCAGATAATGATACATCTGCAGTTTCATCCATAATAACTGGAGATTTACCGCCCAACTCTAAAGTTACCGGCACAAGGTTTCCTGCTGCAGACTGCATGACTTTCCTTCCATTATTAGTCGATCCAGTAAAGAGTAAATGATCAAAATCTAAGTTTCCAAAAGCCTCAGCTACATCGGGGCCGCCTAAAAAAACTTCTACCTCAGCTTTATCGTAGAACTCATTAAACATTTTTTTTGTAAGCTCAGATGTTTTTGGTGTTATTTCAGAGGGTTTAATCATCACTCTGTTCCCTGCTGCAAAAGCTTGTGCGATAGGAGAAATAATCAAATTTATTGGAAAATTCCAAGGCTTGATCATTCCGATCGTTCCAAGTGGTTGATATTGAATTTCAGTTTTTGCACCTAATAGACGCATCATTAATCTTGCAACGAGTGGTTGGCTTGAATTTGATTGGCGAGTTTCTGACTTCATCCATTTTTTTAGATTTTTAATTGAATAATCAACGCTACCTAAACTAGACATTACTTCTGATAAGAAAGTGCTATTTTTATCTCTTGTTCCGTAATCTTCACTGATAGTATCGACAATCTCATCTGAATATTTTTTTAACATATCAGATAATCTATTCAATCTATCTAAACGCAATTCATAGCTTGCTGGACCTTCGTCTATATGAGCTTTTTTTTGCAAAGCTAAAACTTCTTTCATTTCATTGAAAACTGAATCAGTCATTATTCCTCCCGTAAAATCTAATTCTAAACAGTTCTTTGTTTCTTGTCTTTCTCGTTAGAACCTTTAATTGTATTTTTTATAGCTTCCCAATCCTCATCCTTAAAAGAACTCATCATTGAGAAAGTGCCTCCTCCAGTAATGTATTGCGCTCCATCAATAGCTATTGTTTGACCTGTGAGATATTCACAACCATCAGCCATTAAAAATGTTGCTAAATTCCCAAGTTCATCCATTTTGCCAACTCTTCCTAATGGAACGTTACTTCTTTCAGCATCCTCAGAAATATCAGTTTTCTTGTCTCCTGTTTGAGGCATTAATCTTGCCCATGCTCCTTCTGTTGGAAACGGACCTGGAGCAATAGAATTCAATCTAATTCCGTGAGGTCCCCACTCGACAGCTAATGACTTTGTCATTGCGTTAATTCCCGACTTCGACATAGCAGACGGAACAACAAAAGGAGATCCTGTCCAAACCCAAGTAGCTAAAATCGACACAATACTGCCTTTATGTCCAAGTTCTATCCATCTCTTACCTACAGCATTTGTTATGTAAAAAGTTCCGTGAAAAACAATAGATGCTATGGCATTAAAACCGTTTGGAGACAAATCTTTAGTTCGAGATATAAAATTTCCTGCAGCATTATTTATAAGACCATCTAATGGTCCCTCATTAAATACATTTTCAATATTTTCCTCTATGGACATAGAATCTCTGATATCTAATGGAAAGTAATTAACCTTTCCTCCGTGTTCAGACATGATTTCTTCAGCAGCTTCCTTAAGAACATTTTCTCTTCTTCCACATATATACACTTCTGCCCCGTGTTTAACAAAATGCCTAGACATCTCTTTTCCTAAACCTGAGCCTCCTCCGGTAACTAAGATTCTTTTTCCTTTTAATACATTTTTATCAAACATTTAATTCTCCTGTGTGAAGCTTATTCGTAAACTTTTTAGATAAGTTAATAAACATAATAATGAGTACAGATAGAATGGCAATAAATATGAATGGAAAATTTGGTTTTATCATATACAAAGGCATTGTAATTATTGGAGTAAGGAGATGTCCTAGTGGCATTACACCTCCTAATAATCCATTAATTAGACCTTGTTCATTTTTATTAACTGATAATGATAGTTGAGCAACATTTCCAGAACGAGTTAAGGCTGAACCCACTCCGTGTAAAGTTAAATAGAGAAACAAAATGTTGATATTTGCTGCAAAAGCTATACCCAAGAAAGAAATTAGCATTATTAGAGGTCCTACTCGTAGCAGGAAATAGGGAGAAAGTCTCAATCTATCGACTAGAAATAATTGAGTGAAAAGACCTGAGATAGCTATCAAAGAAAACCCAAATGCTACGTATGGATAGATATTGTCAATTTCTGGACTAAGATCTTGAAAATATAAAGATGCTGTTAAAACCATTGTCGCATTGGACATTCCCATAAAAGCAGCTACAAACATAGAGGGCCAGATTCTTTCATCAAAGTAATTAATCTTTTTAACATTTACATCTATTTCTGAATCTACATGTGAATTTTTCATCAACCTGAAGTTCAAATACCCGGCAATTAGACCCGCTAATCCAATAATAAGAAACGGGAGGGAAAAGTCTCCAGCACTCAACCACAATACTAGTCCGACAAAAATTGGTCCCACTATCACTCCAAATTGCCAGCCAGCATCAAAACGAGCAAATCCTGCCGTTCTGAGATCAGGAGTAGTAATATCTGCAATACGTCCCCCTGCTGCAGGTCTAACTGCACTTCCAAAAAGCCCATTAATCAATCTTGTTAATATCAACAAAGGCAAGACAAGATAAAGAGGGATGAGTAATTGTCTTGCAGATTCAATTAGTGTCGTCATCAAAATGAGAGAAATTGCAAAGCCAATCATTCCAATAAGAAAAATCCAATGCCTTCCAAACTTATCACTCAAGTCTCCCCAAACTGGACTTGATACCATCCAGGCAACTGCTGAAATAGAAAAAATGAGTCCAACTTGAAATTCATTAAAACCTAAATTCCTCACTTCCGGAGGGATCAAGATAAACATCGTTGATTGTCCAGCTCCCACAAATGCCAAAGCTATAGCAAGCAACCATATGGATCGTGGTGCGCTAG
>CACNYO010000003.1 GCA_902624765.1 uncultured SAR86 cluster bacterium | reverse complement strand
ATGCCGCAGATGGACCTATGCCTCAAACTAGAGAGCACATCTTATTAGCGAGACAGGTAGGTGTTGAGCATATCGTAGTCTTTTTAAACAAAGCTGATCAGGTAGATGATGCTGAGTTAATTGAGTTAGTAGAAGTAGAAATCAGAGATCTTTTAAATGAGTACGATTTCCCTGGAGATGATACTCCCATCACCATTGGATCTGCTTTAAAGGCTCTAGAAGGCGATGAAGGTGAACACGGAAAAGAAGCCATTCTTAAATTGGTTGAGTCATTGGACAGTCATATTCCTGAGCCAGTTAGAGATCTAGACAAGCCTTTCTTGATGCCTATTGAAGATATCTTTTCAATTCAAGGAAGAGGAACTGTTGTTACTGGAAGAATTGAAAGAGGTATGGTTTCTGTCAATGATGAAATGGAAATTGTTGGAATTAAGGATACGGAAAAAACTACTTGCACTGGTGTAGAGATGTTCAGAAAACTTCTTGATGAAGGTCGTGCAGGTGAAAATGTTGGTGTTCTTCTAAGAGGTACAAAAAGAGAAGAAGTTGAAAGAGGTCAGGTACTGTCTAAGCCTGGTTCAATAACTCCTCATACTAAGTTTGAAGCACAAGTCTATGTATTAAACAAAGAAGAAGGTGGTAGACATACACCTTTCTTCAAAGGCTACAGACCACAGTTTTATGTAAGGACAACCGATGTGACTGGTGAAGTCATTCTTCCTGATGGAGTCGAGATGGTCATGCCAGGTGATGATGTCGCGATCAATGTTGAGTTGATATCACCCATCGCTATGGAAGAAGGAATGCGTTTTGCTATTAGAGAAGGTGGCAGAACTGTTGGTTCCGGAGTAGTATCCAAAATCGTTCAATAGGCCAGTAGCTCAATTGGTAGAGCGGCGGTCTCCAAAACCGCAGGTTGGGGGTTCGATTCCCTCCTGGCCTGCCACGGAGATGGATATAAGATAAAACAATATGACTTCAGTTAGCAGTAAAATTTTATGGATCCTTGGCTCAGCAGTTATCCTGATTGCTGTCTGGGGGAATTCTTATTACTCTGAAGTTGCTCTCTTATACAGAACCTTGATTGTGATTGCTCTATTGATTCTGGGTTTAGCAATAATTAGATTTACAATTTTCGGTAATTCCGCATACAACTTAATTGTTACTTCACTAACTGAAATTAGAAAAGTAGTCTGGCCTAATAGAACTGAGACGACTCAAACAACTCTTATTGTTTTAGCTGCAGTAATTGCTGCTTCTCTGTTGTTATGGGGCTTGGATTCTCTTTTCTCCTTCGGGTTAAATTTATTATTGGGGTAGAAATGTCGAAATCTTGGTATGTTCTTAATTCTTATTCTGGTTACGAAAATAAGGCCAAGGAACAGCTTTTAGAAAGAATAACTCTCAACGGCATGGAGGATTTCTTTGGAAAGATAGAAGTACCTTCCGAAGAAATAACTGAAATGAAAGGAGGAAAGGAAAAAACTATACAAAAGAAATTTTTCCCAGGTTACATTTTGGTTGAGATGGAAATGAATGACGATACGTGGCACCTTGTCAAAGAGACTCCAAGGGTTTTGGGTTTCATTGGAGGCACTAAAACCAATCCAAGACCAATTTCAGAAAACGAAGCAAACAGAATCTTAAACCAAATAGAATCTGGAGTTGAAACCACTTCGCAACAAAATATTTATGAAGCCGGTGAAATGATTAGAGTTATTGATGGACCTTTTAATGATTTTAGTGGTGTGATTGAAGAAGTCGATTCAGAAAAAGGAAAAGTAAAAGTAGCGGTGATGATCTTTGGAAGATCAACTCCGGTCGAATTAGATTTCAATCAAATTGAGAGAGCATAAATGGCAGACAAAAAGATAGATACATATATTAAACTTCAAGTACCTGCTGGCGCTGCCTCTCCTAGTCCTCCTGTTGGACCTGCCCTGGGTCAACACGGTGTAAACTTAATGGACTTTTGTAATGCATTTAATTCTAAGACTAACGACATGGAAAAGAATGTTCCCGTACCTGTTGTTATTACAGTTTACGAAGACAAAAGTTTTGATTTCATAGTAAAGACAACTCCTGCAAGCATTCTTCTTAAAAAGGCTGCTGGACTCGATAAGGGTAGCCCTACGCCAAACTCATTAAAAGTAGGAAAAGTAACTAGGGCTCAAGTTGAGGAAATAGCAGAAAAGAAAATGCAGGATCTTAATGCTGCTGATATGGATGCTGCAGTAAAAATTATTTCTGGAAGTGCCAGAAGTATGGGAATAGAGGTAATAGATTAATGGCTAAAACATCTAAGAAAAATAAACCTTTAAGAGAAAAGTTAGTAGAAGCAATGTCCTACAATTTGGAAGAAGCTTTAGATATTTTGTTTGAACATAAGTCTGAAAAATTTACTGAGTCAGTGGATGTAAGTATCAACTTAGGAGTGGATCCATCGAAGTCAGATCAAAATGTTAGGGGAGCATCTAATCTCCCTCACGGCACTGGCCGTTCATATAAGGTTGCTGTCTTTGCAGAGGGTGAAGAGGCTAAAAGTGCTCTTGAAGCAGGAGCAGATAAAGTGGGCATGGAAGATCTCGCTGATGAAATGAAATCTGGGGAAATAGACTATGATGTCATAGTTGCTACTCCTGATACGATGAAAGTTGTAAGCCCACTAGGTCAAATTTTAGGACCCAAAGGATTAATGCCTAATCCTAAGTCCGAAACTGTGACAAAAGATGTCTCTAGTGCAGTAAAAAATGCTAAGGCTGGTCAGGTGAGATTTAAGTCAGATAAGCAGGGAATTGTTCATTGTAGGATAGGTCAAATAACTCAGAGTAAGGAAGAAATAAAAAGTAACTTACAATATTTATTATCAGATCTAAAAAAATCAAAACCTCCATCATCCAAAGGAGTTTTTATTTCAAAAGTTTCGATGTCATCAACTATGGGACCTGGATTAGAAATTGATATTTCCTCTCTCAATTTCTGATTTTTTCCTGTATGATGCGCGGTCCAGAACATTTAAATAAGCATTTGCGTTTTCGCGATTGTCTTAGACCGCATGTGTTTTTTGGTTTTTGCCATAAAAACTTAATTTCATGCGTAGATGTACCAAGTCTTTTAGGCCTTGGTTGGAAGTTCTCTCACTTTACAAAAGAGAGGTTTATTTAATGTCACGTTTAGAAGAAAAGAAATTAGTAGTAGATGAGTTGAAGAAGGTTGCTGATGAAGCCTTATCAGCTGTCGTTGTTGATTATAGAGGAACTAACGTACCTGACTTAACATTGTTAAGAAAAGATGCCTCTTCTAGTTCGGTATATCTTAGAGTTATAAAGAATACATTAGCTAAAAGAGCGCTTGAAGGAACTAAGTTTGATTCAATCAACGAAATTCTTACAGGACCTAGTTTGTTTGCTTTTTCTCTTGATGATTTTCAAAGTGCTGCAAAACTCGTAAAAGATTTCTCGAAGTCTCATGAGTCTTTTAGCGTAAAAGGATTATCAGTAGGAGAAGGCCTTTTAGATGCAAGTGAGCTAGATAGACTGGCTGCACTGCCCACAAAGGAAGAAGCAATTTCTATGCTAATGAGCGTACTTCAAAGCCCAATTCAGAAATTTGCAGGCGGTTTACAGAATCTACCTTCAAACTTTGTCAGAACTTTGGATGCGGTAAAAGAAACTAAATCTTAATTTTAAACTTTAAAAGGAGTAGTAATGGCGCTATCAAAAGAAGAAATATTAGATGCAATATCCGACATGAGTGTCATGGATATGGTTGATCTAATTAAACTTATGGAAGATAAATTTGGAGTCACTGCCGCAGCACCTGTCGCTGCAGTAGCAGCAGCTCCAGCAGGAGATGCAGCTGGTGAAGCTGCAGAAGAAAAATCTGAATTTGAGATTTTCCTTGCTGAAGTTGGTGATAAGAAAATTGATGTAATTAAAGTTGTAAGGACCATTACTGGTCTCGGATTAAAAGAAGCTAAAGCACTTGTTGATGGAGCACCTTCATCATTAAAAGAAGGGGCCAATAAAGATGAAGCTGAACAAGCTAAATCTCAATTAGAAGAAGCTGGAGCTACTGTCGAACTTAAATAACTTTAAATACATATAATTTTTATGCCAAATAAATATAGTTTTGCTGAAAAGAAAAGAATAAGAAATAGTTTTGAAAAAATTTCAAGCGTCATGGATTTTCCTGACATTCTTGAAGTTCAAACAAACTCTTACAAGGAATTTTTACAATCTCACCTTTCGCCAGATGAAAGGCAAAAGCAGGGTCTTCATGGAGTATTTCACTCTATTTTCCCCATAATCAGTGTTTCGGGTAATGCAAAAATCGAATATCTGGGATATGAGCTTGATGAGCCAGAATTTGATGTAAGCGAATGTATTGCCAGAGGCACTACATATGAATCAACCATGAGAATTATATGTAGGATTTCTTTCCTGGATAAAACTACTGGAGAGGAAATTCTAAAATCAGCTCGAGAAGAGAAGGTCTACATGGGGACCATACCTCTAATGACTACTTATGGAACATTCGTCATAAACGGTGTCGAAAGAGTTGTAGTTTCTCAATTACACAGATCCCCTGGGTTAATTTTCGATCATGACAAAGGTAAAACGCATTCTTCAGGAAAATTACTTTACGCTTCAAGAGTAATTCCATATAGAGGATCCTGGCTTGATTTCGAATTTGATCATAAAGATCTTGTTTACATAAGAATAGACAGAAGAAGAAAGCTTTTAGCTTCAATTCTGCTTAAGGCTTTAGGAATGTCTAATCAGGAGATATTAGAAACGTTTTATGAATCAGAAACTTATTCTGTAACTCCACAAGGATTCTCTCTTAAAATCAACTCTAGAAGACTGATGGGAAGGATATCCCCAGTTGAAATAAAGGATAAAGATGGCAAAGAAACTATTGTTGAAAAAGGCCAAAGAATTACTGCAAGACACATTAGGCTTATTGATTCCAATAAAATTAAAACAATATCTTTGGATTCTGAAGGCTTGAATGGATTAATCACTGCTGAAGATATCATTAATAAAGAAACAGGAGAGCTTCTCATATCATGTAATTCTGTTATCGATGAAACAATTGTTAAAGCTATCCAAGAGCAGAAACTCAAAGAAATTAAAGTTTTATACATTAATGAGCTTGAATCAGGGCCTTACATTTCAGAAACTTTGAGGTCTGATACTACCACTTCACAATTAGATTCTTTAGCTGAGATCTACAGAATGATGAGACCTGGAGAGCCTCCAACTAAAGAAGCAGCAACAAATCTTTTTGAAAATTTATTTTTTAATTCAGAGAAGTACGATCTTTCTGATGTTGGAAGAATGAAATTCAACCGTCGTCTTGGAAGGGAAGACCTTCAAGGGCCTGGAATATTAAGTAAGGAAGACATCATTGATGTGACAAAAACTCTTGTTGATATAAGAAATGGAAAGCAAGATTGTGACGATATAGATCATTTAGGAAACAGACGAATAAGATCAGTTGGCGAAATGGTATCGAACCAAGTTAGAGTTGGTCTTCTAAGAGTGGAAAGAGCTGTCAGAGAAAGATTGAATGTAGCTGAAGCTGAGGGCTTTGGGCCAGCAGATTTAATCAACGCAAAGCCTGTAACTGCTGCAATAAATGAATTTTTTGGTTCAAGTCAACTGTCACAATTCATGGATCAGAATAATCCACTTGCAGCAATTACTCACAAAAGAAGAGTTTCAGCACTTGGTCCAGGGGGTTTAACAAGAGAAAGAGCTGGCTTTGAGGTTAGGGACGTTCACCCAAGTCATTACGGAAGAGTTTGTCCAATAGAAACCCCAGAAGGACCCAATATTGGTCTAATAAATTCTTTATCTGTTTTTGCCAAGGTCAATGATTTTGGATTTATTGAGACGCCATATAGACAAGTAATTAATGGCAAAGTGACTGAAGACATTAAGTATATTTCTGCAATAGAAGAAGGCGAATTTGTTATTGCACAAGCAAGTGCGCTGCTTGATAAAAATAATAAATTTGTAGACGAACTCGTTCCTGTTCGATTTAAAAATGAATTTGAACTTATGTCAGCAGATAGAGTTGAGCTAATGGATGTATCTCCGCAGCAGGTAGTATCTATTGCTGCATCACTAATACCTTTCCTAGAGCATGACGATGCTAACAGGGCTTTAATGGGCTCTAACATGATGAGACAGGCAGTTCCTACCTTGAAGACAGAGGCTCCTCTTGTTGGAACTGGAATGGAAAGATTGATTGCCAAAGATTCAGGAGATTGTGTAATCGCAGAAAACAAAGGGACTGTTGAAAAGGTTGATTCTGGAAGAATAGTGGTCAGAAAAGATATGAAAGAAATCTCTTCAACTAACTCAGCTGTAGATATATACAACCTCACTAAGTACACAAGGTCTAATCAAAATACATGCATGAATCAAAAACCAATAGTTAAAGTTGGAGATAAAGTTGCTAAAGGCGATATCTTGGCTGATGGCTCTTCAATTGATTTAGGAGAGCTAGCACTTGGTCAAAATATCAAAATTGCTTTTATGCCTTGGCACGGATACAACTTTGAGGACTCAATTCTTATTTCTGACAAACTTGTAAAAGAAGATAAGCTTACAAGTATTCACATACAAGAACTTACTTGTACAGCTAGAGATACAAAATTAGGACCAGATGAAATCACAGCTGACATTCCCAATGTAGGAGAGTCCGCATTAGGGAAACTTGATGAGTGTGGAGTTGTTCACATTGGAGCACAAGTTAAGGCGGGAGATATTTTAGTTGGAAAAGTTACACCAAAAGGGGAAACTCAACTTTCACCTGAAGAGAAACTTCTTAGAGCAATTTTCGGAGAAAAAGCAGCAGATGTAAAAGATACCTCTCTAAGAGTCCCAAGCGGTGCCGATGGTACAGTAATTGATGTTCAAATTTATACAAGAGAGGGATTAGAAAAAAATCCAAGAGCTTCTGTTATTGAATCTGTCTCTTTAGCAGAAATTCAAAAAGATCTTGATGAAGAGCTGGAGATCGTTACAAATGCGACCATTAACTCTTTAAGGTCTGTTTTGACAGGTCAAAAAGTGATATCTGGAAGAGGCATATCCAAAGGGGAAACAATATCTAAAGAGTTTCTAGATAACCTTGCTTCCGATGAGTGGTTCAAATTGAGAATGCAAAGCGAAGATATTAATGATCAGTTAAAAGATTCCAAAGATAATTTGAAAGCATATGAAAAAATGCTCAAAAATAGATTTGAAGCTAAGAAGAAAAAAATTGTTTCCGGAGATGATTTACCTCCAGGAGTGCAACAAGTAATTAAAGTTTATCTTGCGATTAAAAGGAGAATCCAACCAGGCGATAAATTAGCGGGTAGGCATGGTAACAAAGGAGTCATATCTGTAATTATGCCTGTCGAAGATATGCCATATGATGAAAATGGCGAGCCAGTTGATTTAGTATTGAATCCATTAGGAGTGCCATCAAGAATGAACGTTGGACAACTTCTTGAAGTTCATCTTGGATCAGCTGCAAAAGGTCTTGGAGATGAAATATCTAAGATGCTCGAAAATTATAAGGATTTAAAAGCCCTAAGATCATTCATAGATAAAATTTATGTTAAATCAGGGATGAATCAAGATATTAGTTCTCTAAATGATAGTGAATTCTTAGAGCTTTGCCACAATCTTAGAAACGGTGTTCCTATGGCAACCCCAGTTTTCGATGGAGCTAAAGAGGCAGAAATTAAAGAGATGTTGAAGTTAGCCAACCTTCCTGAAACTGGACAAACTACTCTTTATGATGGAAGAACAGGGGATAAATTTGATCGCTCGGTCACTGTTGGGTACATGTATATGCTCAAGCTTAATCATCTTATCGAAGATAAAATGCATGCTCGTTCCACAGGGTCTTACAGCTTAGTTACTCAGCAACCGCTTGGAGGAAAAGCACAATTCGGTGGACAAAGACTCGGAGAGATGGAAGTTTGGGCTCTTGAAGCTTATGGTGCTTCTCATACTCTTCAAGAAATGCTCACTGTTAAGTCTGATGATGTCTACGGAAGAACAAAAATCTATAAAAATATAGTCGATGGTTCTTATGAAATGGAAGCTGGAATACCAGAATCCTATAATGTTTTAACAAAAGAAATTCGATCTTTAGCGATTGATATTGATTTCGAGGAGGTTTGATCTAATGAAAGATTTATTAAAATTATTCAACCAAGGCGAACAAGAAGATTTCAATGCCATCAAAGCAGGTTTGGCTTCACCCCAACAAATTAGATCATGGTCTTTTGGGGAAGTAAAAAAACCAGAAACAATAAACTACAGAACATTTAAGCCTGAAAGAGACGGCCTTTTTTGCGCAAAGATTTTTGGACCTATAAAGGATTACGAATGCATTTGCGGCAAATACAAAAGGATGAAGCATAGGGGAGTAGTTTGTGAAAAATGTGGAGTTGAAGTCACACTTGCTAAAGTTAGAAGAGAAAGAATGGGGCATATTGAACTGGCTGCGCCCGTTGCCCACATTTGGTTTCTAAAATCTCTACCTTCAAGAATTGCTCTACTTTTAGATATGACGCTAAGAGAATTAGAAAGAATTCTTTATTTTGAATCTTTCGTAGTTACTGATCCAGGAATGACAGATCTTGAAAGCTGTCAGATTTTAGATGAAGAAGAGTATTACGAGGCTCTTGAAAATTATGGTGAAGAATTCAGAGCAGGAATGGGAGCAGAAGCAGTCAAGATACTGCTAATGGAGATGGATTTAGAAGAAGAAATTATTTTGATTGAACAACAAATGACAGAAACCAAGTCTGAAGCAAAAATAAAAAAACTTTCTAAAAGAATGAAAATCATAAAATCATTCAGTAATTCTTCCAATAAGCCTGAATGGATGATCCTCGATGTGTTGCCTGTATTGCCTCCAGACTTAAGACCTTTGGTTCCTCTTGAAGGAGGAAGATTTGCTACTTCAGATCTCAACGACTTGTATAGAAGAGTTATAAACAGAAACAATAGGCTTAAAAGACTAATGGAACTCAATGCTCCTGAAATTATTGTCAGAAATGAAAAAAGAATGCTCCAGGAATCAGTTGACGCTCTTTTAGATAATGGAAGAAGAGGAAGAGCCATAACTGGTTCGAACAAAAGACCTCTCAAATCTTTAGCTGACATGATAAAAGGTAAGCAAGGAAGATTTAGACAAAACCTTTTAGGAAAAAGGGTTGATTATTCTGGCCGTTCAGTGATCGTGGTCGGACCTACTTTAAAATTGCATCAATGTGGCCTACCTAAAAAAATGGCTCTTGAACTTTTCAAACCATTTGTGTTTGGGAAGCTTCAAAATCTGGAGCTAGCAACTACTATCAAAGGTGCAAAAAGGATGGTTGAGAGAGAGGAGCCCGTTGTTTGGGATATTTTAGCCGACGTTATAAAGGAACATCCTATTCTTTTAAATAGAGCTCCAACACTCCATAGATTGGGAATCCAAGCTTTTGAACCATTACTTATTGAAGGTAAAGCCATCCAATTACATCCTCTAGTTTGTAAAGCTTACAACGCAGATTTCGATGGGGATCAAATGGCTGTTCACGTTCCGCTAACTTTAGAAGCTCAACTTGAATGCCGTGCCCTGCTTATGGCTAGTAACAATATTCTTTCACCCTCAAATGGTAGGCCAATCATAGATCCATCCCAAGATGTTGTTTTAGGAATTTACTACATGACAAGAGAAAAAATTAATGCAAAAGGTGAGGGATCTATATTTGCAGACGTTAAAGAAGTATCTAGAGCTTTTGAAACAAATGCAGTTGAACTTCAAGCAAAAGTTAAAGTAAGGATCAAAGATAAAGAAAGTCAAACTGAACTTAAAGATACTACAGTTGGAAGAGCATTACTTTATCAAATCTCCCCAGATGGATTAAATTTTGAACATTTTAATAAGACTTTAACCAGCAAAGGCATTTCCGATCTAATAAACACTTGCTACAGAGATTGTGGTTTGAAAGATACTGTAATTTTTGCAGATCAACTCATGTATCAAGGTTATGAATACTCAACTAAATCTGGCTCTTCTATTTGTGTTGATGATTGTTTAATCCCAGAGGATAAGGCCGAAATTATTGAAAAATCTGAACAAGAGGTAAAAGATATAGAGGCTCAATACTCATCTGGTTTAGTGACCCAAGGTGAAAAATACAATAAGGTCATTGATATTTGGTCCCGTGCTAATGAAAAAGTAGCAAACTCTCTAATGGATACTATCTCAAAAGAAAAAGTTACAAACAAAGATGGAAAAGAGGTTGATCAAGATTCCTTTAACTCTGTTTATATGTACCTGGATTCGGGTGCAAGAAGTTCACCCGCACAAGTAAGACAGCTTGCAGGAATGAGAGGTCTTATGGCTAAGCCAGACGGATCAATTATTGAAACTCCTATAACTGCGAATTTCAGGGAAGGATTGACAGTATTGCAATATTTCACCTCTACTCATGGGGCAAGAAAAGGGTTGGCAGATACTGCTCTGAAAACTGCTAATTCTGGTTACTTAACTAGAAGATTAGTTGATGTAGCACAAGATTTAGTGGTGAGAGAAGTTGATTGTGAGACTAAAAAAGGTATTGAAATTAAATCAATTATCGAAGGAGGTGAAACTGTACTTGAGCTTAAAGATAGAGTTTTAGGTAGAGTCACAGCAAAAGAAGTTTCTTCAGCAGATGGAGCATTTAAGTTGCCTGCAAATAATGTTATCGATGAAGCTATTGCACAAGAATTAGGAAATCATTCTATCGATTCAATCTTTGTTAGATCTCCTATAACTTGCCAAACAGCATACGGAATATGCTCAATGTGTTACGGAAGAGACTTGGGAAGAGGGAATCTTGTTGACCCTGGAGAAGCTGTAGGAATTGTAGCTGCTCAATCAATAGGTGAGCCAGGCACACAATTAACAATGAGAACTTTTCACATCGGAGGAGCAGCATCGAGGTCTTCTGAAGAAGATAAAGTTCAAATTAAATACGATGGTAGTGTCAAATACACAAATCTTAATTCACTTGTAAATAGAGAAAAGAAAAATGTATGTATTTCAAGATCAGCTGAGATTTCGGTATCGGATGAAAATGGTCAGGAAAAAGAAAGATATAAGGTTCCTTACGGAGCTATTATTTCTGTTAACGACGGAGATCAAGCTAAGGCAGGAGATATTATTGCATCCTGGGATCCTCATACGAGACCAATAATTTCTGAAGTTGAAGGTAAAGTTAAATTATCCGATATGGAAGAAAGCATCACAGTCAAGACCATACAGGATGATTTAACGGGATTGAGTAGCACTCAAGTCTTGGATGTTTCTGAAAGATCTTCATCAGGTAAGGAGCTAAGTCCATCTGTAAGCATTATGGATGAAAAAGGAAAAGAAGTTACTTTGCCTGGAGGCAAGCATGCTGCTGTATATTCTCTCGAAGGTAACTCTATTCTTGGCTTGACAAATAACTCAAAAATAAAAGTTGGCGATGTTATTGCTCGTATTCCTAAAGAGTCATCTAAAACTAGAGATATTACTGGTGGTTTACCAAGAGTTGCAGATTTATTTGAAGCTAGAAAACCTAAAGAGGAAGCAATTCTAGCCGATATGTCTGGGGTGGTTTCTTGGGGCAAGGAAACTAAAGGAAAAAGAAGATTAGTCATAACAAAAATGGATGGCAAGGAGGAAGTAACTTCAGAGACGCTTATTCCTAAAACAAGAAATATTAATGTTTTCGAAGGAGAGATGGTTAGCAAAGGAGATGTAGTAAGTGATGGACCTTTAAGCCCTCACGATATTCTTGCCCTAAAAGGAGTTGAAGAGCTCACCGATTATGTTGTGAATGAAATACAAGATGTTTATAGACTCCAAGGAGTTGAGATATCTGATAAACACATAGAAGTGATTTTGAGACAGATGCTAAGAAAAGTCGAAATTACTGATCCTGGCGATTCTGACTTTATTTTAGGTGAACAGGCCGAACTATCTGCAGTTGCTGAAAAAAATAAAACTCTTTCTGAAGATGGAAAAGCTTTAATTGAATTTGACAGAATTCTTCTTGGAATTACCAAGGCTTCACTAGCTACTGACTCATTCGTATCAGCTGCATCTTTCCAAGAAACAACAAGAGTTCTAACAGAAGCGGCTGTGACTGGCAAAATCGATAAGCTTAGAGGACTCAAAGAAAATGTGATTATTGGTAAATTAATTCCTGCAGGTACTGGTTTCTATGCTGAAAAAGATGAAATTGAGTCTAATTTGGAAATGGAGCTAGCTGAAGCTATGGAAGGAACAGAGGTCTCTGAGGAATAATTAAATAATGTTTGACCTAGACTATCATCATATCTAAAATCGCACACCAAAATGGCTACTGTTAATCAACTTATAAAAAAACCGAGAAAGAGCAAATCTGCAAAGTCGGATGTTCCAGCTTTAAACAGATGTCCACAAAGGAGAGGTGTCTGCACTCGTGTTTATACTACGACTCCAAAGAAGCCTAATTCAGCTCTTAGAAAAGTTTGTAAAGTCAGATTGACATCAGGTTACGAAGTTATTTCTTACATTGGTGGTGAAGGTCACAACTTGCAAGAGCACTCTGTTGTTCTTCTAAGAGGCGGAAGAGTCAAAGACCTACCCGGTGTTAGATACCACACCGTTAGAGGTACTCTTGATACTTCGGGAGTTGATGACAGAAAGCAAAGAAGATCTAAATACGGATCCAAAAAACCTAAATAATTCAAAAATATGCCAAGAAAAGGTCCAGTTCCTAAAAGAGACATACTTGCTGATCCAAAATTTAACAGCATTAAAGTTGCAAAGTTTATTAATCAGATTATGCAACGTGGAAAAAAAAGTGTTGCTGAGAAAATAATGTACTCTGCTTTAGATCAAATCTCTGCTAAATCTAAACAAGATCCTTTAAAGGTATTTGATGATGCATTAGACCAAGTTGCTCCTCAAGTTGAAGTTAAATCCAGAAGAGTAGGTGGGGCAACTTACCAAGTTCCAATAGAAGTAAAGTCTTCCAGAAAAATGGCCCTTGCTATGAGATGGTTAGTGACCAGTGCGAAAAAAAGATCAGAAAAGAAAATGGCTGACAAGTTAGCTAACGAATTACTAGACGCGTCAGACGGTAGGGGAGAAGCAGTTAAAAAGAGACAAGATACCCACAAAATGGCTGATGCAAATAAAGCATTTTCACATTTCAGATTTTAATAAGATAAACACAATTTAAATATGAGCGGCAGAAAAGTTCCACTTAAACTATATAGAAACATCGGTATTTGCGCCCACGTAGATGCCGGAAAAACAACAACTACAGAAAGGGTTCTATATTACACAGGTATTTCTCACAAAATTGGAGAAGTCCATGATGGTGCTGCAACAATGGATTGGATGGAGCAGGAGCAAGAAAGAGGTATTACGATAACTTCAGCTGCTACAACTTGTTTCTGGAAGGGGATGAAACAACAATTTGATGAACACCGAGTTAATATTATTGATACACCTGGCCACGTAGATTTTACTATTGAAGTTGAAAGATCATTGAGAGTATTGGATGGAGCAGTTGTTGTTTTCTGCGGCAGCTCAGGAGTTGAACCCCAGTCCGAAACAGTTTGGAGACAAGCAAATCGTTACAAGGTTCCTAGAATTGCTTTCATTAACAAAATGGATAGAGCCGGAGCAAACTTTCTTAATGTTGTTCAACAAATGAAAGATAGATTAGGTGCCTCACCAGTTCCTATCAACCTTCCAATAGGTGCTGAAGATGACTTTGAAGGAATGGTTGATTTAATTTCTATGAAAGCTCTTTATTTTGATCTCGATGATATGGGTAAATCCTATAGAGAAGAAGATATCCCTGAATCAATGTTAGCTGAATGTGAAGATTACAGAGAGCAGATGCTTGAATCTGCCGCTGAGGCGTCGGAAGATTTAATGGATAAGTACCTCGAAAATGGAGATCTTACAGAAGATGAAATCATAGCAGGACTTAGACAAAGAACCTTATCTAATGAAATAGTTTTATGTCTATGTGGTTCAGCATTTAAAAACAAAGGAGTTCAATGTGTACTAGACGCGGTAATCAATTATCTGCCATCTCCTGATGAGGTTGAAGCTATAAAAGGTGTTTTGGAAGACGAAGAAACTGAAGATCAGAGATCTTCTAGCGACGAGGAGCCATTCTCAGCTCTTGCTTTCAAGATTGCTACAGATCCATTTGTAGGTACCTTAACCTTTATAAGAGTTTATTCAGGTGTTTTATCATCTGGAGATTCTGTTTATTCACCATCTCGAAGATCCAAAGAAAGAATCGGTAGGATGTTGCAGATGCACGCTAACAACAGAACAGAAATATCTGAAGTAAGGGCAGGTGATATATGTGCAGTCATAGGTCTGAAAGACGTCAGCACAGGAGAAACTCTTTGCGATAGAGATAAGGCTATCATCTTGGAAAAGATGACATTCCCAGAGCCAGTGATTTCAGTTGCCGTTGAACCAAAAACTAAAACAGACCAGGAAAAAATGTCTACCGCGTTAGGAAGGCTTGCTCAAGAGGATCCATCTTTTAGAGTGAATAGTGATGAAGAATCAGGTCAAACAATAATATCCGGTATGGGGGAGCTTCACTTAGACGTGATTGTTGACAGAATGAAACGAGAGTTTGATGTCGAAGCTAATATTGGTAAGCCTCAGGTAGCCTATAGAGAAACTATCAGACAAATGGTTGAATCTGAAGGAAAGTTTGTAAGACAATCGGGCGGTAAAGGTCAATACGGACACGTTTGGATAAAAATTGAACCCTTAGTTCACGAAGAGACGGAAGAAGAAGATAAAGATATCTATGAATTTGTTAATTCTATAGTTGGTGGAACCATTCCAAGAGAATTCATCCCAGCTGTAGACAAGGGTGTCAAAGAACAAATGGAAGCTGGTGTAATTGCTGGCTATCCTTTAATCGATGTAAAAGTAACGCTCTATGATGGTTCTTTCCATGATGTAGATTCAAGTGAGATAGCTTTTAAAGTTGCTGCTTCACAGGCTTTAAAAGATGGAGCTATGAGAGCTAAGCCGGTTTTACTTGAACCGATTATGAAGCTAGAAGTTGTGACTCCAGAAGAATACATGGGAGATGTCGTTGGAGACTTAAATAGAAGAAGAGGAATTGTCCAGGGAATGAATGATATACCATCTGGTAAGGCTCTCAATGGAGAAGTTCCCCTTGCTGAAATGTTTGGATATGCAACTGATTTAAGATCTGCAACCCAAGGTAGAGCAACGTTTACTATGGAGCCTCTAAAGTACGCTGAAGTCCCCAATAACGTTGCAGAATCCATCATAAATAAAAGCTAATACGCTTGTTGACATCGCATCGATGTCCCAATAGAATTGCCGCTCGTCCGTGAGATGGATGAATTGATTTACGGATAAATCGATTAGTTCTTTAACAGATATTTATTACTTTTGGAGGTTGGTTTGCAAGACCAGAATATTAGAATTCGGCTCAAAGCTTTTGACAATAAATTAATTGATAAATCGGCAAGAGAAATTGTTGATACTGTTAAAAGAACTGGCGCGGTTGTTAAAGGACCAATACCAATGCCTGTCAAAAAAAGTCGCACTACTATATTAATCTCGCCTCACAAGGATAAAGATGCAAGAGATCAATATGAAATTAGAACCTATAAAAGAGTGATGGATATCATCAAGCCCACTGAAAAAACTGTCGATGCTTTAATGAAGCTAGATCTTTCCGCTGGGGTTGACGTTCAAATCTCATTAGATGAGTTAAGTAAATAAAATGATTGGATTGATAGGCATAAAAGAGGGAATGTCCCGGGTTTTCACAGAAGATGGAAATTCTGTGCCTGTTACCGTGGTAAAAATCGACTCCAATGTTGTGACCCAAATAAAAAAAGTTGATTCAGAAGGTTACTCATCAGTACAAATATCTACCGGAACCAAAAAAGAAAAACATCTCACAAAACCCGAAATAGCCCATCTCAATAAATCAAACACCCCCTCAGCTAAAACAATTAAGGAATTTAGAATCCAAGAATCAGACTTAGAAAATATTGAACTAGGTCAATCATTGGAACTAAACATGTTTGAGGAGGGTCAGATTATCGACGTTACCGGTACAACCAAAGGCAAAGGCTTTGCTGGTACGGTCAAACGTTGGAATTTTGCAACACAAGATGCAACACATGGAAATTCTTTAGCACACAGGAAACCTGGATCTATTGGTCAATGTCAAACTCCTGGAAGAGTTTGGAAAGGAAAAAAGATGGCAGGTCATCTAGGAAACACCCGCCAAACAACACAGAATTTAAAAATACAAAAAATAGATACAGAAAATAATCTTATTTTAGTAAAAGGTGCTCTACCTGGATCTAAAGGTTCACCCGTTATTATAAAGCCAGCAATTAAAAACTAATTATGCAGCTATCCTATTACAAAGAAAAAACATCAGCAGATTTGCCTGAGACTATATTTGAACAAGATTTTAACGAGGATCTTGTTCATCAATTAGTAAACACTGTAATTTCAAATAATCATAGCGGCACAAAATCTCAAAAAAACAGATCTGATGTCAGCGGTGGTGGGAAAAAACCTTGGAGACAAAAAGGAACTGGAAGAGCTAGAGCCGGAACAACTCGTGGTCCGATTTGGAGATCAGGTGGTGTTACATTTGCTGCTAGACCGCAAATTACAAAGAAAAAAATAAATAAAAAGATGTTCAAAAATGGTATTAAATCAATCCTATCTAAATTAGCTAAAGAAGAAAGAATAATCATGGTAAAAGATTTTTCTTTAGATGAACCAAAAACAAAAAAATTATTAGAATTAATCTCTCCATTTGAGATTTCTTCTATAACGATAATTTTAGATGAGATATCTGAAAATCTTCATTTAGCTTCTAGGAATTTAAAAAATATTGGTATCACTACGGCTGATCAAATCAATCCGGTAGATTTAATTTCACATGAAAAAATCCTACTCACAGATAAATCTTTAGAAAAAATCATAGGGGCATATTCATGAGTCAATTGCACCCTTTAAAAGTATTAAATTCATCCCATCTTTCTGAGAAAGCTTCTTTAGCTATTCAGAACGCAAATAGTTATGTTTTTAAAGTTTCTTCCTCTGCTAACAAGCTTCAAGTAAAAAAAGCAATAGAATCTTTATACAAAGTTGAAGTTGAAAAAGTAAATATTGTGAACGTCAAAGGGAAAACAAAAAGAACACTGAAGAATAAAATTAGAAAAAAAAGTGATTGGAAAAAAGCTTATGTATTTCTAAAGGAAGGCAATCAAATAGATTTATCAATTGAATAATAATGACTGTAGTTAGAGCAAAACCAACATCTGCGGGAAGAAGATTTAGAAGCTTTCAAGTAGACCAGAACATTCATAAAGGTAAACCTCATGCACCATTATTGGCTACAAAAAGTAAGAATGGGGGTAGAAACAATAGAGGAAGAATAACCGTAAGACATCAAGGTGGTGGACATAAACAACATTACAGAATCATTGATTTTAAAAGAACAAAAGACGGGATACCCGCCATTGTAGAAAGAATTGAATACGATCCTAATAGATCAGCTCATATAGCTTTATTGTTATATTCGGATGGTGAGCGAAGATACATTATTGCTCCCTCTGGCCTAAAAAAAGGAGATACGGTTCAATCTGGTAACGATGCTCCCATCAAAGTAGGAAATGCTCTTGATCTTAATGCTATTCCTGTTGGTTCCACAATACATTGTGTAGAGCTCAAACCGAAAAAAGGTGCTCAAATAGCAAGAAGTGCTGGATCCTATGTTCAATTTGTTGCAAAAGAAGGAAATACAGCAACCCTAAGAATGAAAAGCGGAGAGGTAAGAAGAGTGCCTGTTGAATGTAGGGCTGTTCTTGGAACTGTGTCTAATTCTGAGCATTCTTTAAAATCTATTGGTAAAGCAGGAGCAAAAAGATGGTTGGGGGTAAGACCCACCGTTAGAGGTGTTGCAATGAACCCTATAGATCATCCTCATGGTGGTGGAGAAGGAAGAACTTCTGGAGGTAGGCACCCAGTATCGCCTTGGGGAGTTCCCACGAAAGGCTACAGAACAAGAAGCAATAAGAGAACAGATAAACAAATCATCAGAAGAAGGAAGAAATAGAAATGCCACGCTCAATAAAAAAAGGTCCATTTATCGACCATCATTTGATGGATAAAGTCTCAAAAGCTGTAGAGTCTAAAGACAAGAGACCTATCAAGACATGGTCTAGAAGATCACTGATCTCTCCAGAAATGGTCGGTTTAACAATCTCCATTCATAACGGCAGGCAACACGTACCTATATTCATTCAAGAGGACATGGTGGGACATAAGTTAGGTGAATTTGTTCCAACCAGAACTTTTAAACAACACTCAGGCGACAGGAAAGCTTAATGACAGAAGTATCAGCAAAATTATCTAGATTTAAGTCTTCAGCTTCAAAGATAAGACTATTGGCAGATCAAATTCGTGGCAAAAAAGTTGATGAGGCACTGGATATTCTTACTTTTAGTCCTAAGTCTGGTTCCAGAAATTTAAAAAAACTTTTGGACTCAGCTATTTCCTCTGCAGAGAATAATTATGGTTTAGATATTGATACTTTGTTTGTCAGCCACATTTCTGTTGATGAAGCCTTGATCATGAAAAGAATAAGGGCAAGAGCTCGTGGAAGGGCAGATCGTATCGAAAAAAAGACATGCCATATAAACCTAAAACTAAGTAATTAAGGAGAATAAGTGGGACAAAAAGTTAATCCAATTGGAATCAGACTAGGCATCTCCAGAGATCATAACTCTGTGTGGTTTGCTGAAAAAGATAAATATAGAGATATTCTTTTTAATGATTTTGAAGTTAGAGAGTTTCTAAAAAAAGAACTTGATAATGCATTTGTTAGCAAAATCCACATAGAAAGGCCTGCACAAAGTGCAAAAGTCACAATCCATACTGCAAGACCTGGAATGATTATAGGAAAACGAGGCGAAGATATCGATCGACTAAGAGAGAAGCTAACGCAAATCATGAATGTACCGGTTAGTCTGAATATTCAAGAAATAAGAAAACCTGATCTTGATGCTCAGCTAGTTGCTGCAAACATAGCACTTCAACTTGAAAAAAGAGCTATGTTTCGAAGGGTCATGAAGAGGGCAGCTCAAAACACCATGAGACAGGGAGCACTTGGTGTGAAAATAAAAGTTTCTGGCAGATTAGGCGGAGCTGAGATTGCAAGATCTGAGTGGCATAAAGAAGGGAGAGTGCCTCTTCATACATTAAGAGCAGATGTTGATTACGGCTTGGCCGAAGCAAAGACTACTTACGGAATTATTGGTGTGAAGGTATGGATTTTCAGAGGCGAATTAATTGATAAAAAAGTCAAAGAAAAAGATAAGGAAAGCTAATGTTTCAGCCAAAAAGGACTAAATACAGAAAGCAAATGAAAGGTCGAAATCGAGGCCTTGCACAGAGATCTAATTCTTTAGATTTCGGTACATTTGGTTTGAAAGCTACATCAAGAGGTCAAATCACATCTCGTCAAATTGAGGCTGCAAGAAGAGCCATGACTAGACACGTAAAACGTGGAGCAAAAATCTGGATTAGAATTTTTCCAGATAAACCAATTACCAAAAAACCTCTTGAAGTCAGGCAAGGAAAAGGAAAAGGAAACGTAGAATATTGGGTTTCACCAATTAAACCAGGAAAAATTCTTTATGAAATGGAAGGTGTTGACGAAGCCTTGGCAAGAGAAGCTTTTTCTCTAGCAGCTGCAAAACTTCCTGTCTCAACTCAATTTATCTCTAGGAAGGTTATCTAATGGCTAAAAATCCATCTCATGCAGATTTAATAAAAGATCTAGAGAAAACTAGATCTGAATTATTAGATTTAAAACTAAAAAGTTCATCTGCTTCTCTTCAGCAGACACACCTTTTAAGAGAGAAAAAAAAGGCTGTTGCAAGAATTTTGACTTCGCTTAAACAACTTAAACAACAAGAGGATGCAAATGTCTGATAGAGCAATAAGAACAATGACTGGAATGGTTGTAAGTTGTAATTCTAACAAAACTGCAGTTGCAAAAATTGATAGAAAAGTTAAACACCCCAAATTAGGAAAAATTATTAGAAGATCCTCGAAGATTAGTTTCCATGATGAGGCAAATGTTTGTTCTCTTGGGGACAAAGTAACTATCAAAGAGTGTCGACCAATTTCAAAAACAAAATCTTGGACTTTGGTAGAAATACTCAAAGAGGCTAAGTCATGATTCAAACAGAAACTATCTTAGAAGTTGCTGATAACAGCGGTGCACGAAAAGTGATGTGTATCAAAGTACTTGGTGGATCTAAAAGACGTTACGCAAGAGTCGGCGACGTTATCAAAGTGGCAATTAAAGAAGCCATCCCAACAGGCAGGGTTAAGAAAGGTCAGGTTGCAGATGCAGTTGTAGTCAGGACTAAAAAAGATATTCGCAGGGAAGATGGATCAATCGTTAGATTTGATGACAATGCAGCTGTGCTCATAAATAACCAACAGCAACCGATTGGAACAAGGATTTTTGGCCCTGTTTCCAGAGAGCTGAGATCTAATAATTTCATGAAAATAATTTCTCTAGCACCAGAGGTAATCTAATGAATAAATTAAGAACTGGTGATGAAGTGATTGTGATATCCGGAAAAGATAAAGGAAAAACTGGAACTCTAACAAAAATTAAAGGTGATAGATGTTTAGTGTCTGGGATAAAACTAGTAAAAAAACACGTGAAACCAAATCCTCAAATTAATGAACCTGGAGGGATTATAGAAAAGGAGTCCTTTATCAACATATCCAATATTGCTTTTTACAATACCAGTGCAAAAAAGAGAGATAAATTACAAATTAATTTAGATGAGAAAAAAGGAAAGATCAGAGTTTCTAAATCAACTAATAAGGAAGTCAAATAGGAATGTCTATTACTAAAACAAACTATCAGGATAACGTCATTAGCTCACTTAAAGATGAGCTGGGTGTAAAAAGCTCCATGGCTGTCCCCAAAATTACAAAAATCACAGTAAATATGGGGTTAGGACCAGATGCACTTAATAACAGAAAGTCAGTTGATGATGCTATTGCGGACCTTGAATTAATCGCAGGTCAAAAACCTATAAAGACTTTTGCAAGGAAGTCGGTAGCTAGTTTTAAAATAAGAGAGGGATTTCCAATTGGATGCAAAGTTACTTTAAGAGGTAACAGAATGTATGAATTTTTAGACAGGTTATTGTCTATAGCAATTCCAAGGGAAAGAGATTTTAGAGGATTGAATCCAAAATCATTCGACGGTCAAGGTAATTACTCATTGGGAATAAAAGAACACATTATCTTCCCTGAAATTGATTACGACAAAGTTGAAAAAATACGCGGCATGGATATTTGTATTACAACATCCGCCACTAATGATAAAGAAGGTTTTGCCCTATTATCAAAATTAAACTTCCCATTTAAAAGTTAAAGGTAGAAATTATGGCTAAAGTTTCAATGATTGCTAGAGAGAACAAAAGAATCAAGATGGTTCAAAAGTTTGCAAAAAAAAGAGAGGAGCTTAAAAAAGCTATCTCAGATATGAATCTATCTGATGAAGAAAGATATGAGGCAAGATTAAAACTTCAAAAACTTCCAAGAGATGCAAGTCCTGTTCGTCTCCAAAGAAGATGTCAAATAACTGGAAGACCACACGCTGTTTACAGAAGGTTTGGCCTTTCAAGAAATAAATTAAGAGAATTGGCTATGAATGGAGATGTTCCAGGATTAGTTAAATCAAGTTGGTAGAGGTTATTAATGAGTATGCAAGATCCAATTTCTGACATGATTTCTAGAGTGATGAATGCTCAAGCTAGAGGGCATGCAACGGTTAGCTTTTCATCTTCCAAAATTAAAAACGCCATTTGTTCTGTATTAGAGAAAGAAGGATTCATATCATCTTTTAAGATTGAGGGTGAGGAGAGCAAAAAAACTATTTTAGTTTCCCTCAAATACCATCAAGAATCGCCGGTTATCAGAGAATTGAAAAGGATAAGCAAACCTGGATTAAGAAAATACTTTTCATCTAAAGAAATTCCTTCAGTCAGAAATGGTTTAGGGGTTGGAATCATTACAACAAGTAAAGGAGTTTTGACAGACAAAGAAGCTAGAGAACATGGGGTAGGCGGAGAATTAATCTGCACTGTATTTTAATTATGGCTAGAAACACTGAGAGACCAATTTCAATTCAAGATGGTATAGAAATATCCCTTGCTGAAAACTTGCTTAAAGTTTCTGGCAAGAATGGAGACTTATCAATGTCTATTCATCCGTCAGTAATGGTTACCACTCCCGAGAAAGAATTACTATTTTCTCCTAAAGAAGAAACGAAGGAATCTATCGCAATGGTAGGGACAATGAGGGCTTTAGCGATAAATATGATTAAAGGAGTTTCAGACGGTTTCGAAAAAAAATTAGAAATTAATGGTGTTGGTTACAGAGCAAAGCTTTCTGGAGATAAATTAGAACTCTCACTAGGATTCTCTCATCCAGTTATTTACCAACTACCTGAAGGGATAAACGCCGATGTGCCATCTCAAACTGAAGTTATTTTAAAGTCAGCTAATAAGCAACTTTTAGGAGAAACTGCAGCAAAAATTAGATCATTTAGACCTCCAGAACCTTATAAAGGGAAAGGGGTAAAATATGCCGAAGAAAGAATCAAACGCAAAGAATCTAAGAAGGCTTAAGCATGAGTGATAAATTTACCGCAAGACAAAGAAGATCTAGAAAACTTAGGTCTAAGACTAAAGAAATGAGTAATCATAGGTTATCTATTTTTAGATCCAACAATCAGATTTACGCTCAAGTTTTTTCTTCTGATGGAAAAGAAGTGCTTGCGCATGCTTCTTCTGCAGATAAAGAAGCAAAACTTGATAAAGGTGGAAACCAAGAAGCTGCAAAAAAAGTTGGAGAATTGGTTGCTAAAAGAGCTATCGAGAAAGGCATTAAAAAGGTTACGTTTGATAGATCGGGATATAAATATCATGGTCGTGTAAAGAGTCTTGCTGAATCTGCACGTGAAGCAGGCTTAGAATTTTGAGGAATTATGGAAGAAAATATAGATCAGTTTAGTAACGAAGCTCTAGAAGAAAAACTTGTAGGAGTTAATAGAGTAGCGAAAGTTGTAAAAGGTGGAAGAATCTTTGGGTTCACAGCCCTTACCGTTGTAGGAGATGGAGCAGGCAAGGTTGGTTTCGGAAGAGGAAAAGCCAGAGAAGTTCCTATGGCTATTCAAAAAGCATTAGAAAATGCTAGAAAAAATATGATCAAGATTGAACTTAAAGGTTCTACTCTCCATTACCCAGTTAAATCAACTCATGGAAGTTCAACTGTTTATATGCAACCGGCTTCTCCAGGTACTGGTGTCATTGCAGGTGGTGCGATGCGAGCCGTCCTTGAGTTAGCTGGCATTAAAGATGTTTTAGCCAAAACATATGGCTCAACCAATCCTATTAATGTTGTTAGAGCGACTGTGAAGGGATTAGCAAGCGTTGAATCGCCGGAACAGGTTGCAGAAAGGAGATCTTAAGAGGAAGAAATGTCTAACGAAATGATTAGAGTTAAATTAAAGAGAGGTTTAGCAGGCTCGATGAAAAATCAGAGGCTCTCCGTAAGAGGATTGGGACTAAAAAAAATTAACCAAGTAGTTGAGGTTCAAAAAACGCCTGAAAATCTAGGTATGATCAAGAAAGCTCATCATCTGCTGGAGGTCTTAGATTAAATGCTAAAACTTAATAGCCTTCAAAGAACAAACAAAAATAAAGTCTCTAAGCGTATTGGTAGAGGAACAGGATCTGGCTCAGGAAAAACATCAGGAAGAGGTCATAAAGGTCAAAAGGCAAGATCTGGAGCTTCCATAAGACCTGGATTTGAAGGAGGTCAAATGCCTATCCAACAAAGACTTCCAAAGTTTGGATTCACTTCTAGACAAAAACAGTACAGAACACATATAAAACTCAGAGATATAGAAAAGCTTGATGAAGATCATATTACTTTGGATGTTTTGAAGAAAAATAAAATTATTTCAAACAAGATAAAAAAAGTGAAGATCATTAACGGCGGCGAACTGACAAAAACAGTGAAAATTGAGGGTTTATCCGTTTCTAAATCTGTTGAGGAATTAATTAATAAACTAGGTGGAGAGATTATAAGTGGCTAGAAACCCAGCCAAATCATCTGGATTGTCTGAACTTTGGGCAAGGCTTAGATTTGTTCTTTACGCAATAATTATCTATAGGATTGGAACTCATATTCCTGTTCCAGGCATTGATCCTATGAAACTTTCTTCTTTATTTGATCAAAATCAAGGAACTCTTCTAGGCTTATTTAATATGTTTTCCGGAGGTGCGCTAGAAAGGATGAGCATCATGGCTTTAAATGTTGTTCCTTATATCACTGCTGCTATTGTGATGAATCTATTAGAGGCTACAACTCCAAGCCTAAAAAAAATGTTTAGACAGGAAGGAGAAGTTGGGAGAAGAAAAAGGACCAACTATGTTCGCCTAGGTACTTTAGGGCTTGCAATCATTCAATCGAGTGGTTTTGCGATAGCATTATCGAGTCAAGGGCTAGCTAGCACTCCTGGAAATATGTTCATTGTTACTGCAGTTATTTCTTTCGTTACTGGAACAATGTTTTTGGTATGGCTTGGGGAGCAGGTTAATGAGAGAGGCATCGGCAATGGAATATCTCTTATTATTTTTGCCAGTATTGTTTCTGGATTGCCGAGAGCAATAGGCCAGTCATTTGAGGGAGCTAGACAAGGAGAAATCAACTTAATTGTACTTTTATCTGTTGCTCTTCTTGCAATATTGGCTATTGCTTTTATTGTTTGGGTAGAAAGGGCGCAAAGAAGAGTTTCGGTTAATTATGCTAAGAGACAAATCGGCAACCAGATGGCTATGGGCCAAACTTCTCATGTTCCATTGAAAGTAAATATGTCAGGAGTAATTCCTGCGATCTTTGCTTCATCGATAGTTCTTTTTCCAGCCTCAATTAGTACTTGGTTTGGACAATCTGAAGGTTTTGAGTGGTTGCAAGAGATATCATTGGCTTTAAGCCCTGGGCAACCCTTGTATGTAATAGTTTTTGCAGTTTTGATAGCTTATTTTTGTTTCTTTTACACCGCCATTCAATTTCCAGCAAAAGATATTTCAGATAATCTTAAAAGATCTGGAGGATTCTTACCTGGAATAAGACCCGGCGATCAAACAGAAGGCTATATTGACAGTGTAATGTCTAGATTAACAGTGTGGGGATCAATATACATGATTGCAGTATGTTTACTTCCTCAATTCTTAATTGTTTCTGCAAATGTACCTTTTTATCTAGGGGGGACATCACTTTTAATTGCTGTGGTAGTAGTCATGGACTTCATGGCTCAGGTACAATCGCACCTTTTATCTAGTCAATATGAGTCTTTAATGAAAAAAGCTAATTTAAAAAATTATAGAAGGTAATTATGAAAGTAAGAGCTTCAGTAAAAAAAATGTGTAAGGATTGCAAGATAATTAAAAGACACGGCACCGTTTTTGTTATCTGTAGCAATGAACCAAGACACAAACAGAGGCAGGGGTAATAAATATGGCTAGGGTAGCAGGTGTAAATATTCCAGATAAAAAACAAGCTTGGGTTTCTTTAACTCATATTTTTGGTATCGGCAGAACGAGAGCGTTGTCTATTTGTGATCAATTGGGCATTGAAAAAACTTCTTTGATAGGAAGTTTAAGCGAGGAAGATTTAGAAAAACTTCGAAAAGCTGTAAATGAGTTTCTTGTAGAAGGAGATTTAAGAAGAGAAATAAGTACCAATATAAAAAGACTTATGGATTTGGGAACCTTGAGGGGAATGAGACACAGGAAACATTTACCTGTTAGAGGACAAAGAACAAAAACTAACGCTAGAACCAGAAAAGGGCCTAGAAAACCTATTAGAAGATAAATATGGCAAAACAAGGGACAAAATCTAAAAAAAATAGCCGAACATACAACGATGCTGTTGCGCATATATACGCTACATTTAATAACACCATCATCAATATTACGGACAAACAGGGAAATACTTTAACTTGGGCAAGTGCTGGTGGATCAGGTTTTAAAGGATCAAGAAAAAGTACTCCTTTTGCGGCTCAGGTAGCAGCTTCCAAAGCTGGAGACGCTGCTAAAAACTTCGGAATAAACAATTTGGAAATTGAAGTTTCCGGACCTGGAGCGGGTCGAGAATCAGCGGTAAGAGCTTTGAATGGTTGCGGTTTTAAGATTACAAAAATTTCGGATGTAACTCCTATTCCTCACAATGGGTGTCGTCCTCCAAAAAAGAGAAGGGTGTAAAGTGGCAAGATATAGAGGACCAAGAAATAAATTATCTCGTAGGGAAGGGACTGATCTGCTTTTAACAAGTGGGTATAGGTCATACGAATCCAAAATCAGATCTGAAAATCCTCCAGGACACCATGGAGCAAAAAGAATTAGAACTTCAGACTATGGCTTGCAATTGAGAGAAAAGCAAAAAGTAAAAAGAATGTATGGAGTTTTAGAAAGACAATTTAGAAATTACTACAAGGCTGCAGCTAGCAGCAGAGGTGAGACAGGAACAAATCTCCTTCAATTTTTGGAGGCTAGATTAGATAACGTGGTCTATAGAATGGGATTTGCTGCTACGCGTGCCGAAGCAAGACAATTGGTTAACCATAAATCAGTTTTGGTTAATGGAAAAAAAGTAAACATTCCTTCTTATCAAGTAGCGGAAGGAGACGAGATAAGTATTTCTGAGAAATCAAGAAATCAAAAAAGAATTTCTCAATCTTTTGAGATTTTTAAAACAAGAGAGCCTTGTGAATGGATTGAGGTTAACCACGATAACTTTTCAGGCATTTACAAAAATACTCCAGACAGAGATTTGCTTAGCAGTGAAATTAATGAAAGTTTTATTGTTGAGCTTTATTCAAGATAATTTTAAAGAGGATATTCTATGACAGATAATTTCGATATGATCAAAGACTTCTTAACTCCCAAAGAAATTTTGGTAGAAGAAGTTGATTCAAACAATTCAAAAATAGTACTAGAACCTCTTGAAAGAGGCTTTGGACATACCTTGGGAAATGCTCTTAGGAGGATAATTTTATCTTCAATCCCTGGTGCGGCTGTTTCTGAAGCAAAAATTAATGGGGTTCTCCACGAGTTTGGCTCTATTGATGGAGTTAAAGAGGATGTAATTAATATCCTTTTAAATTTAAAAGGTCTTTCTGTAAGACTTTCAGATCAAGAAGAAGTCGAAATATCAGTTAATAAGTCAGGATCAGGAGATATCAAAGGTAGTGATTTTGAGCTTCCTGCTGGAGTTGAGATTGTAAATCCTGATCACGTAGTTGCTACTCTCGCTGACAAAGGCTCCCTAGAGATGACGGCAAAAGTTACCAAGGGTAGGGGTTATGTTCCTGTGGATATCATAGCCTTGGCTGAGAGCGAAGATACTGAGGTTGGGTCACTTAAGATTGATGCTTCATACAGTCCAATTAAAAAAGTTTCTTATTCAGTTGAAAATGCAAGGGTAGAAAATAGAACTGACCTAGACAAGCTTATTCTTGAGGTTGAAACCAATGGAACAATCGATCCTGAAGAGATTGTTAGGTTAGCAGCGACTATTTTACAAAGACAATTAATGGCTTTTGCTGAATTAGGGTTTGAAACCGAAGAACCAGAGGAAGATGAAACTCCTCCTGTTGATCCAATTATGCTGAGGCCTGTAGATGAACTTGAATTAACAGTGAGATCAGCTAATTGTTTAAAAGTAGAAAAGATCCATTATATTGGAGACTTAGTAACCCGAAAGGAATCTGACCTGTTAAGAACTCCTAATCTAGGTAGAAAGTCACTAAATGAAATCAAAGAAGTTCTAGCAGCTAGAGGATTATCTTTAGGTTTAGAGCTCGAGAATTGGCCCCCGTCAAATGTTGAAGGTTAATAGATGAGACACCAAAAAACAGGAAGAAAATTTGGTCGCACAAGCGATCAGAGAAAAGCTATGTTTAAAAACATGGTTATTTCTTTGATTGAGACTGAATCTTTAAAAACCACTGTTCCAAAGGCAAAGGAACTCAGAGGTGTCTTTGAGCCATTAGTTACATTGGCTAAAGTAGATTCTGTTGCCAACAGAAGAAGAGCCTTTTCAAAACTCAGAAATGATTCTGCGGTTGGAAAACTTTTTTCAGACCTAGGACCTAGATTTAAAGATAGACCTGGCGGATATCTTAGAATTATTAAGATGGGACCAAGACCCGGTGACGCAGCCCCAATGGCTTTTGTAGAGCTTACCGATAAGTCTGAGAATTCTTCTGAAGAGATATCTCAAGAAGATTAATTCAACATTTCCTTAAGAAATTTCCCAGTATGAGACTTTTTAATTTTTGAAATTTCTTCTGGAGTCCCTTCTCCAATAATTTCTCCACCACCCGATCCACCTTCAGGACCAAGATCTATTATCCAATCAGAATTAACAATCACATCTAGGTTATGCTCGATGATGACAACAGTGTTGCCTTGTTCATTTAATTTATTGATCACTTTTAATAGTAGGTTTACATCATGGAAATGAAGACCAGTTGTTGGTTCGTCTAGAAGGTAAAGAGTATCCCCTGTGGCTACCTTACCAAGCTCTTTGGCAAGTTTTACTCTTTGGGCTTCTCCACCAGATAACGTAGTAGCGGGCTGGCCAATTTTGATATAACTCAATCCCACATCATAAAGAGTTTGTAACTTTCTTTTGATGGTTGGAATCGAATCAAAAAATTTCAAGGATTCTTCAACGTTCATATCAAGAACCTCAAAGATATTTTTCCCCTTAAATTTCACCTCAAGCGTTTCTTTGTTGTATCTTTTACCATCGCAGACATCACATTTAACATAGACATCAGGCAGAAAATGCATTTCTACTTTAATTAAACCGTCTCCTTGGCAAGTTTCACATCTGCCTCCTTTAACATTGAAGCTGAACCTTCCTGGCTTATAGCCTCGTGCTCTTGCTTCTTCCGTTTCTGAAAACAGCTCCCTAATAGGCGTGAATATTCCCGTGTAAGTAACAGGATTTGATCTTGGAGTCCTTCCTATTGGGGACTGACTAATCTCAATAATTTTATCTAATTTTTTTTCACCTGAAATATTTTCAAATTCTTGACAGTCATAGTTAGATTTTTGAATCTTATTTGCCAGAGCAGGGTATAAAGTTTGATTAATCAGCGTAGATTTTCCTGAACCAGAAACTCCAGTAATACTGATAATTTTTCCTAAAGGTAAATTTAAATTAACATTCTTAAGATTATTCCCATTGCATCCATTAATACAAAGAGAACCTTTCTCAGATTTCTTAAATTTATCAATCTTAATATCTTTTTTTCCGGATAAATATTGTCCGGTTAATGAACTATCTTGTTTCAAGATTTCTTTATAATTGCCCGCAAAACTGACAAACCCTCCATGAATACCTGCCCCTGGACCGATATCAATAATATGATCAGCACATTCTATTGTCTCTTTATCATGCTCAACGACGATAACCGTATTTCCTAAATCTTTTAATCTAAATAAAGTAGATAGAAGTCTCTTATTATCTCTTTGATGAAGGCCAATTGATGGCTCATCAAGAATATAGGTAACTCCAACTAACCCAGCACCTATTTGACTGGCAAGTCTTATTCTTTGTGCTTCTCCTCCACTTAAAGTTTCGGCACTTCTTGATAATGTTAGATAATTAAGCCCGACATCAGATAAAAACTTTAATCTTTCTTTCAGCTCTTTTACTACCTTCTCTGCGATAGCTCCCTTTTTGCCCTTTAAATTCAAGTTATTAAAAAAATCAAGACAATCATCAATGGTCATGTTTGTTATTTCCCAAAGCTCTTTCCCATCTATCTTCACAGATCTTGCCTCTTTATTTAATCTTGAGCCTTCACATGACATACAAACAGTATTGGTCATATATTTGGATAAATACTCTCTAGAAAAAGCTGATTCACTCTCCCTAAATCTTCTTTCAATATTATTAAGAACACCTTCGAATGGTTTAAATGATTCTCTGAGATTCCCTCTTTTAGAAACATAACTAAAATCTATAATTTCCCCTGAACTACCATTCAGTATTTTTTCTTTTATATTTTCAGACAAATCCTCGAAGGGTTTGTCCAAGGAAATGCCATAGTGTTTTGCAACTCTGTTGAGAAGATAGTGATGATACATCTGACTTGAATCCCATCCTTCAATTGCTCCTTGATTTAAACTTAATTCAGGTCTCACAATAACTTTTCTTCTATCAACTTGAGACTTCTGACCTAATCCATCGCAATCATCGCAAGCTCCAGAAGGGCTATTGAAAGAAAATAGTCTAGGTTCTAACGAAGCAATGCTGAAACCACATTCGGTGCAGGCCATTTTTGTTGAAAATGTTATGTCTTTTTTAGATTCATCCAGGAAAGAGATAGTTACTATTCCATCTGACTCTCTCAACGCAGCTTCTATTGATTCAGACAATCTTGATTTATTTTTCTTCGATATAGATAACCTATCAATGACAATATCAATATCATGTTTTTTATTTTTATTAAGTTGAGGCAGATTATCCAGATCAATGATTTCTCCGTTAATTTTTGCTCTAATAAATCCTCGCACCTTAAGGTCATTAAGTAGGATTAAGTGCTCACCTTTTTGCTGACTTACTATAGGACATAAGATAATAGCTCTTTCATTTTCCTCATCTTTAAAAAGTTTATCGACTATCTGATCGATGCTTTGTGACTCAAGGGAGATTCCATGATCTGGGCAAAAAGGGGTACCGACCCTTGCATAAAGCAGTCTCAAATAGTCATATATTTCAGTAACAGTCCCAACCGTAGACCTTGGATTATGAGATGTGGATTTTTGCTCTATTGAAATGGCGGGGGACAAACCATTTATATGATCGACATCAGGCTTATCCATGACAGACAAAAATTGTCTCGCATAAGAAGACAATGATTCAACATATCTTCTTTGACCTTCAGCATACAAAGTATCAAATGCTAAAGAAGACTTTCCTGATCCAGAAAGCCCAGTGATAACGGTAAGTTTATCTCGAGGAATTATCACATCGATGTTTTTAAGATTATGCTGTTTAGCACCTTTGACTTCGATATTTTTCATTTATTTATAAATAGTCTTTCAGATGGATTATAATGAATTTACATTAAAAATAAGGTGCATTATGGCTCGAAGCGGAATAAATAAGGTTATATTAGTTGGTAATCTCGGGAAAGATCCTGACATGAGGTATACGGCGGGAGGAGATGCAGTTGCAAATTTGAGTATAGCCACATCTGAAAGCTGGAACGATAATCAAACTGGAGAAAAAAAGGAAAAAACTGAGTGGCATAGAGTTGTTTTTTTTAGAAGAATTGCAGAAGTTTGTGGGGAGTATTTAAAAAAGGGTTCTTCTGTTTATATTGAAGGATCATTAAGAACAAGAGATTGGGAAGACGATCAAGGAAATAAGAGATATACAACAGAGATTATCGGAAGAGAAATGCAAATGTTAGGGGGACGAAGATCTGAAGATAATATGGATCAGAGCCCTCAGATGAATAGCTCTAGTCCTCAACCTGAGGAGGGGCTCATAGACGATGAAATTCCTTTTTAGGATTTTAACTTTTCAAAAACTAAACTAACGTTAGTTCCCCCAAAGCCAAAACTATTATTCATTACAGCATCCAAGTCCTGATTTCTGACTTCTGAAACTAAGTCTAAACCTTCACCTTCATCAATCAAGTTAGAAAGATTAAGGGTTTTTGATATAAAACTATTTTTTAACATTAACAGTGAAAAAATACTTTCTAAGGATCCAGCGGCACCAAGGGTATGTCCAGTCTGTGATTTTGTAGAGCTTATGGGAGGAATTTTATCTTTGAAAACTTTTTTTATAGATTCTAACTCGACGGGATCTCCAGCAGGAGTTGAAGTTCCGTGAGCATTGATGTAATCAATATTATCTTTTCCATGCATTTCAACAGCCTTTAGCATGCAATTAGTTGCTCCTTCTCCGGATGGATGGACCATATCATCTCCATCAGAAGTAGCTCCATATCCCGTAATTTCAGCATAAATATCAGCGTTTCTTTCTAGAGCATGATCTAATTCTTCAACGACGAGCATGCCTGCTCCTCCTGCTATAACAAAACCGTCTCTGTCTTTATCAAAAGGCCTTGATGCTTTCTCAGGAATCTCATTATATGAAGAAGACAGCGCTCCCATGGCATCAAACATACTAGACATTGTCCAATGCTCATCTTCAGCGCCACCAGCCAATATTATTTTTTGTTTTCCCAATTGAATTTGTTCCAGAGCTGATCCAATACAATGTGCGCTTGTTGAGCATGCAGAAGAAATAGAGAAATTTACCCCTTTGATGCCAAAAAAAGTTGCAAGAGCTGCTGAGACGGTATTTCCCATTGTTTGAGTAACTCTGTAAGGTCCTATTCTTTTAACTCCTTTACTCTTAACTATATCTGCTGCTTCAACCTGACTTCTAGAAGATGCCCCGCCGGAACCTGCAATTACTCCGACGTCTTGTGATGAAAACCTTGATAGATCCAAGCCTGAGTCTTTTATAGCCTCCGCAGTGCTTAAATAGGCATAGCTTGCTGCTTCTCCCATAAATCTCAAATGTTTTCTATCAATGAGATCCTTCAGATTTAAATTAATGGAGCCGGAAATCTGACTTCGCATACCTAGTTCTTTGTACGATTCATTGAAACGTATCCCTGATGTACCCAGTTTAAGAGATTTAGTTATTTCAGAAATATTGTTACCAATGCAAGATATGGCGCCAATTCCAGTTATTACTGCTCTTTTTAAAGTGCTCATCAAAAATTACTAGGGTTCTCAAAAAGACCAACTTTTAAGTTCTTCGCTGAATAAATTTCCTTCCCATCAACATACATTAATCCGTCTGCAACTCCAAGAACAGTTTTTGTTGAGAGCAATCTTTTTACATGTATCTCATATTTAACCGTTTTAGCATGAGGAAGCACTTGACCATAAAATTTAACCTGCCCGGCACCAAGAGCTCTTCCTATTCCATGATTGCCAGACCAAAGTAAATAAAAACCTAAAATTTGCCACATTGCGTCCAAACCCAAGCACCCGGGCATAACCGGATCATCTTTGAAATGACAATCAAAAAACCAAAGATTCTCATTGATATCAAGTTCTGCCTCTATTAGTCCATTTGAGTAATTACCCTGATCTCCTGATATTGAAGTAATCCTATCTAACATCAGCATATTGCTGCTTGGAAGCTTTCCATCATTTTCATGAAATAGCTTTCCTTTCGAGCAAAGTTGAAGTTCTTCTTTGGTGAAAGAATTCTTTTCTGTAAATTTCATCTATCTCTCAAGTACAAACTATCATAGTTGATTTATTGAATCTATTGCGACAAAGAACTTATTTAGATATCATTCGACCTCAATTTTGATATAAATATGTACGCAGTAATCAAAACAGGTGGTAAACAGCATAAAGTAGCTGAAGGAGAAATTCTTAAAGTTGAGAAACTTAAAGCTTCTGAAGGAGAACCTTTTGACATTACTGATGTGCTTTTAATTGAGAAAGACGGCGAAGTTACTCTTGGCTCTCCTTTTATTGAAGGGGCAAAAGTAACTGCAAAAATCCTACGACATGGGAAGGAAGATAAAGTAACGATTATCAAGATGAAAAGAAGGAAAGATTACAGGAAAAAGCAAGGTCATCGTCAAAATTTTAGTGAAATTCAAATAGAGCAAATCTCGGTTTAAGTATGGCACATAAAAAAGCAGGTGGTAGCAGTAGAAACGGAAGAGATTCTGAATCTAAAAGGCTGGGCGTTAAAAGGTACGGCGGCCAACTGGTATCTGCTGGCTCTATTCTAGTCAGGCAAAGGGGCACAAAGTTTCATCCTGGCACAAATGTTGGAATTGGAAAAGATCATACACTTTTTGCAAAAATTGACGGCACTGTATCTTTCAGCAAAAAAGGTAGGAATCTTAGACAATTCATAAATATCACTCCCGCAGATTAAAAAATGAGCTTCATTGACGAAGCTGCTATTCAATTAATAGCTGGCTCTGGTGGAAACGGATGTTTGAGCTTCAGAAGAGAAAAATTTATTCCTAAGGGTGGTCCCGATGGTGGCGACGGAGGAAAAGGCGGAAGCATTTTTCTTAAAGCTGATAGCTCTTTAACAACGCTGCAAGACTTTAGATTACAAAAAAAATACCAAGCTAAAAATGGTTCTCCTGGCGAGGGTAAAAATAAACATGGCAAGGATGCCAGTGACATAATTTTAAAAGTTCCCGTTGGTACTGTCGTTTTTGAAGAATCAACTGAAGAAGAGATAGCTGACTTAAAAAAAGATGGCGATCTTTTTGAAGTTGTTTCTGGAGGAAAGGGTGGATTAGGGAATGCAAGATTCAAGTCATCTACCAATAGAGCCCCCAGAAAAACTACAGAAGGACAAAAGGGAGAAGAGCTATCGCTTCAGTTAGAGCTAAGATTAATAGCTGATGTTGGTCTCTTAGGATTTCCAAATGCAGGAAAATCTACCTTAATTTCAAGAATATCTGAGGCAAAACCCAAAATAGCAGACTATCCGTTTACTACTCTAACCCCCAATCTTGGAGTGGTTGAGGCTAAATCTCTCAATCCATATGTAATAGCAGATATTCCAGGATTAATTCCGGGAGCTGCCAAAGGAGCAGGACTTGGGATAAGATTTTTAAAGCATTTATCTAGAGTAAAGTTGTTACTTCATCTAATTGACTTATCAGAAATCAAACCTGAAGATTTAGAGGAAAAAAAGAATTCCTTAGATATAGAGCTAAAAGAATTTGACGAATCTTTATCTAAGCTAGAACAATGGATTGTTTTAACTAAAGCAGACACAAAATCAGAGTCGAAGAATGATTATTTATCTGAGGCAAAAAAGGTATACAACAATGAAGTTTTTTTAATATCTTCTATAACTGGGGAAGGATTAAGCGAACTAGTCAAAAAGGTCAGCACAAAAATCATAGAGATTAACAGTAATGAGTAATTCAGTAGTAGTAATAAAAGTAGGATCCTCCTTAATTTCTCAAGGAAGTCGAGAAAATTCAGCTTTTTTTAAAAGACTCGCCAAGTGCATTCAGAAATTCAGAGAAAATGACTTTGATGTAGTTTTAGTCTCATCTGGCGCAATTTCCTATGGAATGAAGAAAAGAGGTATAGAAAAAAAACCAAAGAATATTAAACAACTTCAATCATTATCAGCTGTTGGCCAAATAGGGCTTATTAATGACTACCAGATAAATTTTGATAAATTCAAAATAGAGGTTGCTCAAGTTCTCCTCAGTCATAGTGATTTTAAATCTGAAACAAAATCCAACAATATTAAATCCAGCATTAATAACCTCCTCAGATGGGGTATAACGCCAATAGTCAATGAAAATGATTCTGTATCAACAGAAGAAATTGAGAAAGGAGATAATGATCAATTAAGTGCAAAACTAGCAAATCTTATTAGTTCAAAAAAACTTATTCTTTACACAGACCAAAAGGGTTTATATTCAAAAGATCCAAGAGAAAATAAGGACGCAGTACTTATTGACGAAGTCAGCCTCAAAGCACTTTCAAATCAAAAAATTATTTTTGGAGATTCCGGTAAGTTAGGAAGAGGAGGCATGAAAACTAAATTATCGGCTATGAAAATTTTCTTAATCAATAATCAAAGGACAGGCTATATCCTAAGCGGTCATGAAAAGGATTTATTTGTTTCACTGCAAAACCAAAAAAAGAGAACTAGATTGAAATTAATTTGACTTAAGAGCTTTTAATTTTTTGTTGAGTCTTGATTTAGTTCTTGCAACGTGATTTTTGGGAAGAACTTTTTTATTTGCAAGTTTGTCCATCAGTTTCTGAGTTTTCTTAAACTCATTCCCAGCAGCTTCAATATCTTTATCATCAAGTGCTTTTTCAAAAGCCTTAATGCTTGTCCTCGCAGAAGCACGTTGAGAGCTCTTAAGGGCATTCCTTCTATTAGCTTGCCTAGCTCTTTTAATTGCTGATTTAATGTTTGCCATAGGAGCGGAATGATGAAGATAACAACCTAATTTGTCAATATAATACTTAAAGAGTTTATTCATTCATGCGAAAACTAGCCCTAATCCTTATTTCCATTAGTTTGTTATCGTGCGAGCAGTTAAGCATGAATAATAATAATAATTTGAAATCAATTTATCCCATGACTAAAAAAGTTAATACCTCTGATTTATATTTTTCAAAAGAAATTCAAGATCCATATAGATGGCTTGAGGATGATCTGAATAAAGAGACAAAGAGTTGGATAGAAGATCAAAATCTCTTTACTGATAAATACTTCGAAAGTTTAGGATTAAAAGCGCAAATAAAAGACGGATTAAAACAAATTTGGGACTATGAGAAATTTTCTTCGCCCTTCAGAGAAGGAAATTACACTTATTTTTTCAAGAATAGTGGCCTTCAAAATCAATCAGTGCTTTACCGAAAAGACTCTCAAGGAGTTGAGGAAGTCTTTTTAGATCCTAATTCGTTTAGTGAAGATGGAACTATCTCTTTATCTGATATAAGTTTTAGTAAAGATGGAAGTGTTGCTGCTTATGCAATTTCTGATGGAGGAAGTGATTGGAGGAAGGTATTTTTTTTAGATGCAGAAACCAAATCATTGTTATCAGATTCTCTAATCAACGTTAAGTTTTCTTCATTAAGTTGGAAAAGTAATGAGGGTATCTACTATTCAACTTACGATGCTCCTGAAGGAAGTGAATTAAGTTCTTTGAACAATAATCATAAACTTTATTTTCATAAATTAGGAAATACTCAAGAGAAAGATCAAATTATCTTTGGAAACAAGGCTGAACAAAAAAGAAGATATGTTTCATCCTCCGTAACAGAGGATGAAAAATACTTAATCATATCTGCCGCAAATTCGACATCTGGAAATGAGCTCTATTTAATAAATCATTTAGATGAAAATCCAGAAATTAAAACTATAAATGACGATCTTTCTATCGATGTTTATTTATTGGATAGTCTAGATGATGAACTTTTTTTAGTAACTAATAATAATGCTGATAATCAAAAAATTATTTCCGTTCAAGCCCAAGAACCTTCTTTAGATAGATCCAAGGATTTAATTCCAGAACAGGATTCTGTAATGAGTCCAAGCTCTTCAGGAGGATACATATTTATAGAGTTAATGCAGAATGCAATTTCAAAGACTTTTCAATATGATTTTTCTGGAAAGCTCATTAGAGAAGTGGATCTACCGGGTATAGGTAGTGTTTCTCCAATCTCAGGAAAAAAAGAGGATAAAGAGCTTTTCTATTCTTTCTCCAACTACCATACACCTCCCACAATCTACAGCTTCAATCCTAAGAATGGTCAATCAAAAATTTACTTTAAGCCAAAGATAAATTTTGACCCTGAAAAATTTATATCGGAGCAGATTTTTTATACCTCTAAAGACGGAACAAAAGTTCCAATGATCATCACATATAAAAAGGGTTTGAGTAAAAATGGCAAAAATCCAACAATCCTATATGGATATGGAGGTTTTAATATTTCTCTCACTCCAAATTTCAGTAGCATTATGGCTTATTGGCTAGAAAAAGGTGGAGTTTATGCGGTTCCAAATATCAGAGGAGGCGGAGAATATGGAAAGAAATGGCATCTTTCTGGGACAAAAATGAAAAAGCAAAATGTATTTGATGATTTTATCTATGCCGCGAGATTTCTTTTTTCTGAGGGTTATACAAAATCAGAAAACTTAATTTTGAGAGGAGGTTCAAATGGAGGTCTTTTAGTTGGCGCTGTTATGACCCAAGAACCTCAGCTTGCTAGGGTTGCTCTTCCTGCAGTGGGTGTTCTAGATATGCTCAGATATCACAAATTTACTGCCGGCGCAGGCTGGGCTTATGATTATGGTACATCGGATGAAAGTGAAGAGATGTTCAATTACCTTTTATCTTATTCACCATTGCACAATATCAAAGAAGTCTCTTATCCAGCAACATTGATAACAACAGGGGATCATGATGATAGGGTAGTGCCAGCTCATTCATATAAGTTTGCTGCCTCTCTGCAGGAATTACAAAGAGGAGATAATCCTATCCTCATTAGAATTGAAACTGAAGCAGGACATGGTGCAGGTACTCCAACTGAGATAATTTTGGATTCCTATTCGGAAATCTTTTCATTCATCCTGGGAAATATAGAAAATAGATTATCAATAAAATAGATTAATCAATTTAATTTTGGTGGAGGCGGCGGGTATCGAACCCGCGTCCAACTTACTCTTACCTTCAGATCTACATGCTTATTTCATCAATTTTCTTTTACTTCCATGGCCCGATGAAAAGGGATTAGAAGAGTAAGCTCAGAAAAGTCTTATCAAAATGCGTCTGAACAACACATTTCAAGCATTCTACTAGTCGACTTCGCTTATCCCTTAGTAGAAGTCAGGGTAAGGAAGCTAGCTTAATTATGCAGCTAGTGCGTAGTTGTTTTTGCCAACTAATTTTTTTGAGAATTGTTTAACGAGAACGTCTCAATCTCGACATGCACTTAAGGTTCGAAAGAAAGATGTCTAATCCTGTTCGCCCCCAAAAAAGCAAGTAATTGTATCTAATGATCATCAGTTAGAAAAATTTTCTAACGAAGATTTTTCCTTTCTCCACTCCTTATTTTTCATCGAGTGTCTCTTATCATATTTTGATTTACCTCGAGCCACAGAAATTTTTACTTTAACTAAATTATTTTTCCAAAAAATTTTTATGGGAACACAACTCAATCCTTTTTCATTTGTTTGTTTGAAAAGCTTAGATAACTCTGCTTTCGTAAGTAAAAGCTTTCTAGATCTCTCTGATGAAACTTCGTAAGTGATCTCTTTCATAGGAAGAATCTTCAATCCAATAATCCAAGCTTCTCCTTTTTTTAAAACAACGTAAGCATTTTTTAATTCTATCTGCCCATTTCTGATGCTTTTTACCTCCCAGCCTTCCAAAGAAATTCCTGCTTCAAAATCATCTAAAAGCTCATAATTAAATCTTGCTTGTCGATTTTCAATTGTTGGTCGCAAGTTACTTTTTTTGGAAGTATTCATTGATGTAGTATAACTATTAAGTAATGATTCTTTTAGAAACGTCTACATATGGCAAATAATTCAAAAATCTGGAAAGGCAATTGGACTTTTATCTTAGCTGCAGCAGGATCCGCTGTAGGACTTGGAAATATTTGGAAATTTCCTTACATGGCGGGTGAAAACGGAGGAGGAGCATTTGTAATAATTTATTTAGCCTGCATTGTATTAATTGGATTTCCTGTGATGATGTCTGAGATTTTCTTAGGAAAGTATGGAAGATCAAGCCCTGTATACACAATGAAAAAATTTGTTTCCCTAAAGGGAATTTCATCATATTGGGTTTTGCTAGGTTGGTTTGGCGCCTTAGCAGGTTTAATGATCTTATCTTACTACAGCGTCTTTGCAGGAATTTCTTTGGCCTATATTTTTAGCCCAATTCCTGCTGACTCACTAAATCCTTCTAAATACTCGGTTGATTTTTTTTCCCAATTTCAATCCTCTCCAATAAAAATGATCTTTTGGCATAGCCTTTTTTTGATTTTAACTTGTTTCATTGTTGCGAAAGGAGTAGTAGATGGAATTGGAGCTACTATCAAGGTAATTATGCCAACATTATTTTTTTTAATAATTCTTCTATCAATTTACTCATCATTCACAGGAGAAATCGAAAAAGCTATAAGTTTTCTTTTCATGCCTGACTTTTCTAAGATTTCCTCGAGTGTAATTATTGCTGCCATGGGACAAGCATTTTTTACTCTGAGTTTAGGCATGGGAGCAATTATGGCATATGGAGCATACATTCCTGAGGAACAAAACTTGACCAAAACTGTAAGCTTGATAATTTTTCTAGATACTTTTGTAGCAATTATTGCAGGAATAATTATCTTTCCAATCGTTTTTGCTAACCCTGAGCTCACGCCAACCGCTGGTCCATCACTATTTTTTGAGACGCTGCCCATAGCTTTTTTTGGTATTCCCTTCAGTTCTTTTGCATCAGCTTTATTTTTTATTCTTGTATCTTTGGCTGCTTTAAGCTCGTCTGTATCTTTGATTGAACCAAGCACAGCTTGGATGGAGGATAGATTCAAAATTCCAAGAACTTATGCTGTATCTATTCTTGGAATTATTGCTTGGCTACTGGGACTTGGAAGTTTATTCTCATTTAATTTGATTGCAGACTTTCAAATTTTCTCTATGTCTTTCTTAGATTTCATGGATTTTTTAACTAATTCAATCATGTTGCCATTAGGTGGTTTATTCATTGCCCTATTAGTCGGATGGGTTCTTTCAGAGAGTTTTGTAAGAGACGAGTTGAAGATTAAAAACGAAGTTTATTGGAAAATTTGGATAAATCTGACTAAATATGTCGCTCCAATCTTAATTGGATTAGTCTTTGTTTTTGCTCTGTTCTAGATTGTTAGTCCATGAGAGAAGCCTACCCGAATCAAAATTTAGGGTGAAGCTTGTTTTACCTAAAAGCTTTTCTCCATGAATTATCTGACGATAATACTCCCATCTATCTCTTTCTAAAGGATCTCTTATAAGAGGAGTGCCCATAATAAAATTAACTTGTGCTTCTGTCATTCCAACTTCTAATTGTTGGATCATTTCGTCAGTGACGAGGTTACCTTGTGGAACAACAACCCTATAAAATCGGTCGCTGCATGAAATTACCAAAAGTCCAACTAGAATTAATTTTATTGAATTATTCATAGAAATCCCAATTATAATAGGGAAATAACATATTAAAATGGTAAAAGATAAAAATATTAGAGAAGCTGGATTAAGAGTCACACTTCCAAGAGTTAGAATTTTAGAAATATTTGATCAGTCAAGCGAGAGACATCTGAGCGCTGATGATGTTTATAAAAAAATAATGGATTCTGGAGACGAAATCGGTCTTGCAACAGTTTATAGGGTTTTGACTCAATTTGAAGCTGCTGGAATTTTAGTCAAAAGAAATTTTGAATCTGGACAGTCTGTTTACGAACCGGTCTCAAATCCTGATTATGATGAACATCATGATCATATGGTATGTATTAAAACCGGAAAAGTAATTGAATTTAATGATGAAACTATTGCTGAGATACAAAAGAAACTTGCTGACTCTCATGGCTATAGATTAATCGATCATAATTTAGTTCTTTACGTTGAGCCAAAAGAGGAAGATGAATAAAAAAAAAGGTTCTGACGAATCAAATGATGCAACACCATCTGAAGAAGAAATCCAAGAGAATCCCGAATTAGAATCTTCTTCAAATGAGGAAGATGCGTCTCTTGAAGATAAGATTTCCTTCTTAGAGGATCAAATCCTCAGACTCCAAGCAGAAATGATCAATACTCAAAAGTCAGCTCAAAATGATATCGTGCGTGCAAGAATATTTGGCTTAGAAGCATTCATGAAAGACTTGCTCTCGGTCATAGATAATTTATTTAGAAACCTGGATTTTAAAACAGAAGAAAATACTATTCCTGCAGATGGATATGAGTTAATTTTGAGAGAATTAGAGAACGTCTTGAGCAAGAACGGAATAATTCTCTTAGATCCATTAGGAGAGGAATTTGATCCCAAATTACATGAAGCAATATCAACTTCTAGCGATAAAGAAAAAGGAAATAATACTATTTTATCCGTTGCACAAAAGGGCTGCACACTTAATGACCGACTTATTAGGCCCGCGCTAGTTGTAGTTAATAAAATCCCTCATTAAGCTTGTTTTTTCCTAAAAAAGCCATATGTATGGATAAAAGGAGATAAAAGTTATGTCTAAAATTATAGGAATAGACCTTGGAACCACAAATTCTTGCGTTGCTGTAATGGAAGGTAACCAGGCTAAAGTTATTGAAAATTCAGAAGGTTCAAGGACAACTCCATCTGTTGTGGCTTACACAGATGAGATTCTTGTTGGTATGAGTGCTAAAAGGCAATCTGTAACTAATCCTGAAAATACTCTTTATGCAATTAAAAGGCTCATTGGTAGAAGATTTGATGATGATGTTGTTAAAAAAGACAAAGATATGGTGCCATTCAAAATCATTAAGGCTGACAACGGGGATGCATGGGTCGAAGCTGATGGAAAAGGTTTAGCACCTCAACAAGTTTCTGCGGAAATTCTTAGAACTTTAAAAAAGAGAGCGGAAGAATACCTTGGGCAAGAAGTTAAAGAAGCAGTAATAACTGTTCCAGCTTATTTTAATGATTCTCAACGTCAGGCAACCAAAGATGCTGGAAAGATAGCTGGTTTGGAGGTTAAAAGAATTATAAACGAGCCTACTGCGGCAGCACTTGCTTTTGGTTTGGATAAGAAAACTTCTGATCAGAAAATAGCTGTCTACGATTTAGGTGGTGGAACATTTGATATCTCTATCATTGAACTAGCTGAAGTTGAAGGAGAAAAGCAATTTGAGGTACTTTCGACAAATGGGGATACTTTCCTTGGAGGTGAGGATTTCGACATCGCAATTATAGATTTCTTAGTAGACGAATTTAAGAAAGATCAGGGCGTGGATTTGAAAGCTGATCCAGCTGCTCTGCAGAGACTTAAAGAAGCCGCTGAAAAAGCTAAGATAGAATTATCATCTAATCAACAAACTGAAATTAATCTTCCTTACGTGACTGCTGACTCTTCAGGACCAAAACATTTGCTCTACAAAATCACAAGAGCTAAATTTGAATCCTTAGTATCAGAATTGATAGAAAGAAGTATTAAACCTGTTGAGATAGCTATGAAGGATGCTGGTTTGTCTCCATCTGATATATCTGATGTTATCTTAGTGGGCGGACAAACAAGAATGCCTCTCGTTCAAGAAAAAGTTAAGGAATTTTTCGGAAAAGAACCAAGACAAGACATAAATCCTGACGAAGCAGTTGCCATGGGTGCAGCAGTCCAAGGTGCAGTTTTAGCAGGAGATGTTACTGACATCCTTTTACTAGATGTAACCCCATTAACTCTTGGGATTGAAACTTTAGGTGGCGTTGCTACTCCTTTGATTGACAAAAACACGACTATCCCCACTAATAAATCTCAAATTTTCTCTACAGCAGAAGATAATCAAACAGCTGTGACTGTCAATGTAGTTCAAGGCGAAAGAAAACAAGCTGCAGATAACAAGCAATTGGGTCTTTTTAACCTGGATGGTATAGCGCCTGCCCCCAGAGGCATGCCTCAGATTGAAGTAGCTTTTGATATCGACGCCAATGGAATTTTAAACGTTTCGGCAAAAGACAAAGCAACAGGCAAAGAACAAAAGATTACTATCCAGGCATCTGGCGGATTATCTGAAGATGAGATAGAAAAAATGGTCACCGATGCTGAGGCAAATGCAGATATCGATAAGAAATTTGAGGAATTGGTTAATGCAAGAAACACAGCAGATACTCTTATTCACGGATGTAAAAAAACTATAGAGGAATCTAAAGATAAAGTATCAGATGAAGAAAAGTCTGCCATAGAAGCTGCTATTTCAGAATTAGAGGAAGCCCTTAAAGGAGATGATAAAGATATTATAGAAGAGAAAACTAAAGCTCTAACGGATGCTTCTTCAGCAATGGCACAAAGACTTTATGCCGAACAACAACAAGAATCACAAGGAGCTGATCAAGGTGCAGATAATAATGACCAAGGATCAAATGAAGAGAATGTTGTTGATGCTGATTTTGAAGAAGTAAAAGAAGAATCTAGATAGATTTTCACTAGTTTCCATGAGTAAACGAGACTACTATGACGTTTTAGGGGTCTCAAGGTCTTCTTCAAAAGATGAACTAAAAAAATCTTATAGAAAATTAGCTATGAAATATCATCCGGATAGAAATCCAGATGATAAAGAGGCCGCGGATAAATTTAAGGAATTATCAGAAGCCTATGAAATTCTTTCAGATGATCAAAAAAGACAAGCTTACGATAATTTCGGTCATCAAGGAGTAAATTCACAATATTCAAGTGCGCAAGGTGCCGCAGATGCATTTAGCGATATCTTTGGAGATATTTTTTCGGATATCTTTGGCGGATCTTCTAGGGGTAGGTCAAGATCGAGCGGTGCAGATCTAGCATATAATTTAAGCATTACATTAGAGGAAGCTGTAAGGGGAACCGAAGTCAATCTTCAAATTCCATCTAAGCAAAGATGTTCGGGTAAATTTTCTGCTTGTTCTTATTGTTCTGGGGCAGGAGTAGTCAGGATGCAACAAGGTTTTTTTTCGATGCAGCAAACTTGTCCCCAATGTAGAGGAGAAGGTGAGATTCATGATCCTAACTGCAATCTTTGTCATGGTCAGGGATATATCAAAAAAGATAAAACTTTGTCAGTGAAAATTCCGGCAGGAATTGATTCGGGTGACAGAATAAGACTGTCCGGAGAGGGCGAACCTGGTTATGGGAATAATCCTAATGGAGATCTCTTTATCACTGTCGAAATTCAGGAACATAAAATATTTCAAAGAGATGGAAGACACCTTTATTGCGAGATACCAATCAATTACATCGATGCGGTTCTTGGAGGGTACGTTGAAGTACCAACTTTAGAAGGAAAAGTTAAGCTAAAAATCCCTTCTGGTACACAAAGTCATAAATTGATGAGACTAAAAGGTAAGGGCATCAGGCCTATTAATGGAGCATCTAAAGGAGATATTTTAGTTAGAGTACAGATTGAAACTCCAATTAATATATCTTCTCAGCAAAGAAAACTTCTTGAACAGTTAAAAGAATCATTCGATAAGGGTAAAAATTCACCTAAAGAAAAGTCTTGGTTTGAGAATGCTAGGGACTTCATGAGAGGACAATGATTAAGTTATTCATATGCGGAATTTCAGGACGTCTAGGTTCAAGTATAGTTGATGAGGTAAGAAAATCATCTAGCATCAGCTTAATTGGAGGCTTAGTCAGTGGAAAAATTGATTCTCCAAATTCAAGTCCTAGCTTGCAAGGAATCAAAATCATTTCAGACTTAAATGAGCTTAAAGAGGCCGATGCTATTATTGATTGTTCAACTTCTTTAGATTTAGCAAAAATCATAGAAAAATGTGAGGAAATTAATGCAAGCCTAATTATTGCTTCAACCGGAAAAGGAGATTTTCGTGAAATTATTAATAAAGAAAGTCTTACTATTCCTATCTTAGAGGCACCAAATTTAAGTTTTGGGATAGCTTTCTTAGTTAATTTATTGACTTATGTTTCTGAAAAAAAACTATCTTTAAAAAAAATAAATATTGAAGAAACTCATCATAATAAAAAAATTGATACTCCTTCAGGTACCGCATTAATGTTAAAAGAGCAGTTGAAAGACATACTCAAAATTAAAGATATTGAAATTATTTCAAATCGAGATGAGTCCTCTATTGGAACACATAAGATTAATTTTTATTTAGAAAATGAGATTTTATCAATCGAACATAAAGCTTTTGATAGAAATGCATTTGCTTTTGGGGCACTAAGATTAATTGAATGGATTCATTGTAAAACTCCTGGAGTCTATTCAGTAGACGATGCATTGAATAATTAGTTTTCCTTTATATTGAGATGTGATATAAAACTCACGCGAAAGCTTAAAAATACACTTGGATAAATCAAATATTTGGGTGCTGCTTTGCTTCGAAGCAGTTAATTATTTGATCCAGGGAAGAATAACCCGGCGTCATGCCTATAACAAAAGGAGCTAAATATGGAAATATCCATAGAACAGATGCTTAAAGCAGGTGTCCATTTTGGACATCAAACTAGATTTTGGAATCCTAAGATGGAGAAATTTATTTTTGGCTCCAGGAATAAGGTACACATAATCGACTTACAAAAGACTTTAGATTGTTTGGAACCATCCCTAGACTTTTGCAAAAAAATTGCATCCTCGAACAATAGAATTTTATTTGTTGGAACCAAGAGGTCAGCAAGAGAGGTAATTAGGCAAGAAGCAGAGAGGTGCGGTATGCCTTATGTAAACCATAGATGGCTGGGAGGAATGCTGACGAATTATAAAACAATAAGAGCTTCAATAAGAAGATATGAATTTTTAGTTTCTCAGGAAGAAGAGGGTAAGTTTAATCAATATACAAAAAAAGAAGTTTTAAAGCTCAAAAAGGAAATGGATAAACTAGAAAGATCCATTGGAGGAATAAAAAACATGGGAGGACTTCCAGAAGCTTTATTCATAGTTGATGTGGAGAATGAGAAAATTGCTGTTGCAGAGGCCAAGAAAATGGGAATTCCTATTGTTGGTCTTGTAGATACAAACTCCGACCCTGATTCAGTAGACTATATTATTCCAGGAAATGATGATGCCATAAGATCAATTTCTTTACTTGCTAGATTAGTTTCAAATGCATGTCTCGAAGGTGCTGAGAAAGCTACGGGTATAAGAGGCGATGGTGATGGGCCAGTGATTGTAAAGAAATCCGACCTTGATAAAAAAGAAAAATCAGATTCCAAAACTTCAGAAGAACCAAAGGAAAAAAAGGAAGTAAAGGAAGAATCTCCAGCTGAGAATATTTCAGAGGAAAATGACTCTGAAATCGAAAAGGAAGAATCTAATGAGGTAAAAGAATGACTGAAATCAAAGCTACAGATGTAAAAACTCTGAGAGATAAAACTGGTCTAGGAATTATGGAATGTAAGGCCGCCCTCAAGGAAACAGGTGGAAACCTTGATGAGGCGGTGGAATATCTAAAAATAAATAGCAACTTAAAAGCAGAGAAAAAAGCTTCCAGAACAGCTGTTGAAGGATTATTGCTAACAGCCAACAATCTTATGATTGAAGTTAACTGCGAGACTGATTTCGTTGCTAAAGATGAAAACTTTAAAACCTTTTGCCAGGAAGTTTTAAATTACTGTTTAGAGAATGATTCAAAGTCTATCGAAGAAATATCTGATGACCTTGAATCAGAAAGACAAAGGCTTGTTCAAAAGGTTGGAGAAAATGTAATCATTAGAAAAAAGGAATCTATTGGAGGAGATAATTTGTATTCATACATCCATAGCAATGGAAAGGTCGGTGCTCTAGTTTCTCTTAAGGATGACAATGAAGAATTAGGAAAGGATATTGCCATGCACGTCACAGCATCCAATCCTAAGTTTCTATCTCCAGAAGACGTAGACTCTGAAACAATCGAGAAAGAAAAACAAATTTTAAAGGCTCAGGTTGAAGATACAAATAAGCCAGAAGAAATTATCGAGAAAATGATCGAGGGTAGATTAAATAAATTTCTATCTGAAATAAGTCTTCTTAAACAGCCTTTTGTTAAAGATCCTTCAATTTCAATTGAAAATATTCTTAATGATCATAAGAACTCTATTGTTGAATTTACACGTATAGAAGTAGGCGAGGGAATAGAAGTAGAGCAAAAGGACTTTGCCTCCGAAGTCCAAGCACAACTCCAAAATTCTTAAATGGCATCAGCAAAACGCGTTCTTCTAAAGCTCAGTGGAGAGTGGTTTGCTGGGAAAAAGGAAAAAGGTTTTGATGAAAAAACTTTTGAAAGAATATCTTCAGCTATAGACTTTACTAAACAAAAAAAAATTCAACTAGGGATAGTTTTAGGAGGAGGAAATATCTTTCGAGGAAGAGATCTCAAAGACATAAAAATCGATAGAGTGTCTGCAGACTACATAGGAATGTTATCTACTATTATGAATGGGATAGCTTTATCAAACTTCCTTAGAGAAAAAGGCCATTCGAATAAACTTTTCTCTTCATTTGCTATTGGAAACTTTGTTCAAGCTTATAATACCGAAGATGCTTTAAATGCTCTCATGAACCAAAAAGTTGTCCTCTTAGTTGGGGGAATAGGAAATCCCCTTTTCACCACGGATTCAACTGCAAGCATAAGAGCAAATGAACTGGAAGTAGATTTTATGTTAAAAGCAACCAACGTAAATGGAGTTTATGATACGGATCCAAAAGAGAATCCAAAGGCCAAAAAATTTGAAAACTTAACTTTTGATGATGCAATTAATCAAAACCTTCAAGTAATGGATCAAACTGCCCTTTGCTTTTGCAGAGATAATAATTTACAAGTTAGAGTATTCAATGCTGATGAAAAGGACGGATTTGAAAAAGCAATATCTGGGGAAGAAATAGGTACATTACTTAAAAATTAATATGTTAGAAGAAATAAAACAAGAGACTCTAGAGAGAATGGAAAAAAGCATTTCATCTCTTGAAAGTTCATTACAAAAAATAAGAACGGGCAGGGCTAATCCTTCTCTGCTAGACGCCATACAAATTGATTATTATGGGAATATGACGCCACTTTCTCAAGTAAGTAACATTTCTGTTCAAGATGCAAAAACATTGTTGATTTCTCCTTGGGAAAAAAACTTAGTACCTGACATAGAGAAAGCAATTCAGTCATCTGACTTAGGTATCAATCCAGCTACTTCAGGTGATGTCATTAGAGTCATTCTTCCCGATTTAACTGAAGAAACCAGAAGGGATCTTATCAAGATAGCAAAATCGGAAGCAGAAAATTCAAAAATCGCTTTAAGGAATCAGAGAAGAGACGCCAACGGGCTGCTCAAAGAATATCTTAAAGAAAAAGAAATTAGTGAAGATGATGAAAGGCGGGGTCAAGAAATTATTCAGAATCTAACTGACGATTTTATTTCCAAGGTTGAGCAATTACTTGAATTAAAAGAGAAAGACTTACTTGAAATTTAGTTTCTATGACGAGCAATTCATCCAATAAGATTGGTCATGTGGCCATAATAATGGATGGAAACTCACGATGGGCAAGGCAACGGAATCTGAAGACAATTGAAGGTCATAAGCAGGGAGTAAATCGATTAAGAGATATTGTTAAATATTCTGCAAAATCTGAAATAACCCATTTATCTGTATTTGCTTTTAGCACAGAAAATTGGAAAAGATCTGCTTCAGACGTTTCAGATTTAATGAAACTCTTTCTTCAATCAATCATTAAAGAAGTTCCAGAATTAATTGAAAACAAGGTTCAGCTAAATTTTATTGGTGACATCCCTCGTTTCTCTAAATCTCTTGTATCCCAAATTAATTCTGCCATGAAGGATACTCAAGCCAAGAAACCAAACCTTAATCTTAATGTGGCCATAAGTTATGGAGGAAGATGGGATATTCTGAGTGCTATAAAAAGATTGAAAGAACATAAAATAAATGTTCATAAAATAAATGAAGATGACTTTTCTAATCTCTTATCAACTTCTAATTTTCCTGATCCAGATTTGTTGATAAGAACTGGAAACGAAGTTCGAATAAGTAATTTTTTTCTTTGGCAGATATCATACTCTGAACTTTATTTTTCGAAATTACTATGGCCTGATTTTAAAATATCTAATTTTAAATCAGCATTAAAAAAATTTTCTACAAGAGATAGAAGATATGGAAAGGAATAAAAATGATTAGATGGATATCGGGCATAGGTTTAGGATTCCTTTTTCTTGCATACATACTTTTATCTCCTAACTTCTTATTCAATTTTGGGCTGATCACTATATTTGTCATTGCATTATATGAATTATTTAAGTTAAGAGTTTTATCTCTACAATCTTTTTTGTCTTTTATTTTTCTAGTTACAGCTATCTTATGTTTATATTTTTATGAGTTGGAACGATTTTTAATCTTAATAGCTGTTCTGATCTCAGTTACGACTGATGCATTTGCATTCTTCGCAGGTAAAGCATTTGGCAGAAATAAAATATTTCCTGGCATTAGTCCCAATAAAACTTTAGAGGGGACTATCGGAGGAATAGTTGCATCAGTCTTGATTAATACTCTACTGGTAATTCTGATCTTCCAAAGCTCATTGAAAACTTTTGATAGTTTCTTGCTCATTCTCATTATGTTAATCTCCGCAGCAGCATCAGTCTTTGGCGACCTTTTAATAAGCTCTGTCAAAAGACAAGCTAATTTAAAAGATACAGGGAACCTTATACCTGGTCATGGTGGGCTTTTAGATCGCATTGATAGTCACCTCTTATGTATTCCAGTATTTTTTTTCTTATTTGAGGCTCTTCAATGAAAACAGTGCTCGTTCTAGGATCGACTGGATCTATTGGGAAAAGTACATTAGAAGTCCTGGATCTGCATAAGGATAATTTTAAGTGTATCGGCTTGAGTGCAAATAAAAATTTTCAAGCTTTGCATGCACAGGCGAACAAATATTCAGTTAAAAATATTTGCATACAGGAGGGCGGCCCCTCAGGATTCAATATAGAAGAGAACTCAGATATCAAAATTTATAGAGGTTCTGATGGTCAAAGTGAAATGATAAGAGATATCAATGCAGACATCGTTATTGTTGGAATTTCAGGTGCAATTGGTCTTGAGGCAACTCATGAGGCTATAAAAACTGGAAAAAGAGTATTGATTGCTAATAAGGAACCGTTGGTAATGTGCGGCGAATTCTTATTGGATGAGGCTAAGAAATATCAATCAGAAATAATACCTCTAGACTCTGAGCATTCTGCTATTTTTCAATGCCTGCAAGGATCTTCTAAAGATGATGTAAATAAAATCATATTATGTTGTTCAGGAGGCCCATTTTGGGATAAAAAAATTGAATCTTTTGAAAAAATAACTGTCAAAGAAGCATTGGACCATCCTATTTGGAAAATGGGAGAAAAAATATCAATTGATTCTTCAACTTTGATGAATAAATCTTTGGAGATCATAGAGGCATCGGTTTTATTTGGGGTAGATTCAAATAAAATAGACGTAGTGATTCATCCTCAGCATATCGTTCATTCAATGGTTGAGTTTAAAGATGGCTCAATAATTTCCAATCTATCAGCTCCCGACATGAAGGCCTCGATATCATATGGACTAGGATTTCCTAAAAGAATTGAATCTGGAATAGAAAAATTATCTTTTTCTGATCTTTCACTTAATTTTTTTGAGCCCGATCGTAAAAAATTTCCTACTTTAGATTATGCAAAAAAAGCTTTATCTTTAGGAGGGAACTTCCCTTTAATTCTTAATTCATTCAATGAAGTCGCGGTTGATCTTTTCTTGCAAGAAAAAATAAATTATTTAAATATCTTTCAATTGATTAGTCATGCTTTTGACGCGATAGATAACATAGATACAAATGTAAAATTTGATACTGTTGACGATATCTTTCATTTACAAGCCTTATCTAAAAAACAGGCTAAAGTTTTTGCAGAGAGATATACTTTCTGATTATGACAGCTGTTTTAACATACTTAATAGCCTTTGTTGTACTGATTTCGGTGATAACAATCATTCATGAATCAGGCCACTTTTTTGCTGCAAGAGTTTGTAGGGTAAAAGTTTTAGATTTCTCAGTGGGTATGGGACCATCGATCTTCCAAAAACAGGACAAATATCAGACAAATTACAATATAAGAATTTTACCCATTGGAGGATTCGTTCAAATGCTAGGAGAGGGTGAAAACTCCTCAGAAAAAGATTCCTTTCAATCAAAATCATATTATCAAAGATTATTCATAGTTCTTGCTGGTCCTATGGCTAATTTTATTTTGGCTTTTATAATTTTTGTTGGTTTAAACCTCTATGGAATTCAAGAAATATCTTCTGATATTGGACAGGTAAAAAAGGATAGTCCTGCTTATAACGCTGGAATAGAGTCAGGAACCAAGCTAATCCGCATTGATGAATCCTTTGTTGAAACCAGAATGGAGGTTCAATCTGCTTTATTAAGAAGGCTAGGGGAAACAGGCATCATTAATATTGAAACGGAAGATTTTCAAGGCACTACTTCATCGCATCAGATATATATTTCTGATTGGCTTAAAGGGCAGGAGCCAAATGATTTAATGAGGGATTTAGGAATGTATTTACCTGCAGAGATAATCATAGCCCAAATGACAGAGAATGGGCCAGCTGCAAATTCTGGATTGATGATAGGGGATAGAATTAATGCTATTGATTTCAATGAAATAAAATCTTGGGAAGATCTTAAATTTTTTATCAATTCATCTGAAGGAAAAGAAATATTGGTAAGCATTTCAAGAAATAACTCCAACTTCGATTACGTTATTCAGCCTGAATATAAAGAATCTCCTGAAGCTACATGGTTAATTGGAATTGCAGCAAATTTGAAGATTCTTCCTTCTTCGATAATAAAAAAAAGGTACGGTCTTGTTGAAGGCTCGGTAAAAGCCTTAAAAGATACCTATTCCAAATCTGCAGAATCATTAATTTTTTTAAAAAAGATGGTCCAAGGCTTGATTTCGCCACGAAATCTAGGTGGGCCGGTTATGATTGGCCAGTATGCTGGAGATTCAATTAAATATGGCGGTCTCTTTTCTTTCTTAATGTTGATGGCTTTAATTAGTATCGGATTGGGTATTATTAATCTATTGCCTATTCCCGTCCTAGATGGTGGCCAAGTTGTAATGATGACTTTAGAAAAAATAAAAGGCTCACCGCTTTCTGAAAATTTTGTAGGCATAACATATAGGCTAGGCATTGCATTTATTGTATGCCTGATGATCTTTACATTTTTTAATGACCTTTCTAGGATTTTTTGATGAGAAGATTATTATCCCTTTTCTTATTTTTATATTCTATTAATATTTTTGCAGATTCTTGGGTGATAGAAGACATAAGAGTTACTGGCCTTCAAAGAGTTTCGGCAGGATCAGTATTTGCCTCAATGCCAGTATCTGTAGGTGACGAAATAGATCAAAGAGAAATTCAACTCATTGCTAAGTCAATTTTTAATACTGGTAAATTTGATGATATAGAAATTGGAAGGGATGGAGGTGCCTTATTAATTAACTTAGTTGAAAGGCCCTCCATTGCATCTATAGATATTCAAGGTAACAAGGCAATTAAGACAGAAGCATTACTTGAAGGACTTAGAAACTCTGATCTTTATGAAGGTCAACTTTATAGAAGATCAATTGTAGAAGGGTTAAGTGTTGAACTAGAAAGACAATATGTTGCTCAGGGCAGATACGGTGCAGAGGTTAAGGTAGAAAGTAATAATTTACCGAGAAATAGAGTCGCGATCTTAATCGAAGTCGATGAAGGTGAAGTCGCCCAAATTAAAGACATAAATATTGTCGGCAATAATACTTTTACGGACGAAGAACTTTTGAGAGATTTTGAGCTGAGCAAAGGTAATTGGCTATCTTTTATCACAAATGACAATAAATATGCCCAAGAAAAGTTGAGAGGAGACCTTGAATCACTTGAATCCTTTTATAAGAATCGAGGGTACGTAAAATTCTCAATTGACTCTAGAGTTGTTAGCGTATCTCCAGATAAAAAATCGGTCTTTATAACTATTGGGGTTAGAGAAGGAGGAGTCTATAAAGTTAAAGAGACTAAATTAGCAGGCGATCTCCCTTTATCAAAAGATAATCTAAGAAACTTAATTTTCGTAAAGCCAGATACAGTATTCTCACAAGAGCTAGTAACGGCATCTGAGGAATTTATTACGAATACACTTGGGAACGAAGGGTATGCTTTTGCAGAAGTATCCGGTGTACCTGAGATATTAGAGGATGAAGAAGCGGTAAACCTTACTTTTTTTGTTGAGCCAGGCCAAAGAACGTATGTAAGAAGGATTGAATTTATTGGAAACGAAAGGACTTATGATGTTGTTCTTAGGAGAGAGATGCGACAAATGGAGGGAGCATGGGCTTCCAATGCACTAATTGAAAATTCAAAACTTCGACTAGAGAGACTTGGATTTTTTAAACAAGTCGAGGTTGAAACTAAGCCGGTGCCGGGTATCAGTGATCAAGTCGACATTGAATATACCGTAGAGGAAGAATTCTCTGGTTCAATTGGAGGGTCAATCGGGTATGGAGCATGGGGACTAACTTTAGGTGCAAATTACTCAGAGAATAATGCTTTTGGCACAGGCAACAGATTGGTGATCGGAATAAATAAAAATGCTTGGCAAACAAGTTATAACTTTAATTTTTTTGATCCTTATTACACCATAGATGCAGTAAGCCTTGGATACAACGCCTTTTACAGATCATCGGACTTTGGTTCTTATAATCTTGCTTCTTACTCGACAGACTCTTATGGTTTAGGAGCTCAATTTGGCTTCCCAATAAGTGAAATTGAAAGATTAAACCTTAACATATCCTACGATAACACTAAGCTAGATGCAGGTAATTTTTCTTCTCTGCAATTGAATGACTTTGTCAATCAGGAAGGAGATACATTTGAAACTTATAAATTAACTACAACATGGTCTAGAGTTACTTTAAACAGAGGTATTTTTCCAACAGCAGGTCAATCTCATGCCGTAAGCATTCAAACCTCACTTCCAGGCAGCAGCTTAAACTACGGAAAACTAATTTATAGAATGAAATACTATGCTCCCATGGGGAATGATTGGGTCTTTTCTTTCAGGAATCAGATTGGAATTCTTGCAGCATACGGAGATACCTCTACGCCACCATTTTTTGAACATTTCTATGCCGGTGGAATGAACTCGGTCCGTGGATTTAGAGCAAATACGCTAGGGCCAAGGTCGGAAGCCAGTGAATATGTCATAGATTCTAATGGTCAAATCGTAACTGATTCAGACGGGAACCCAATCCCAAATCCTTATTACTTTTATGAAAGAAGACCTATAGGTGGACAATATTCTCTAGAAGGTGGAGTAGACTGGATATTCCCATTACCTATCAGTCAGGATAATCGATCTGTGAGAAGCTCTGTTTTCTTCGATTACGGAAATGTATTTAGCGATGGTTGCAAAGCATACGAAAGAAATTGCTTTAAATTCGATACGAAAAATCTAAGATATTCTGTTGGTTTAGCTGTGACTTGGATTACACAACTAGGTCCTTTGTCATTTGCAATTTCTCAAGTATTTAATAGGGATCCTCTTGAAGAAATAGAGCAATTTCAATTTGAAATTGGTACGCAATTCTAAAATATTTATTGGATAATTTACCCTGCAATCATGTAAACTTGCCGACAAATTTATAAAATTAATATATAAGGCATATTATGAAAAAAATTACTTCCGCTTTAATTTTAGTTTCCCAACTTTTTTTTGGTAGCTCTTTACTAGCGAATACCGATGGAATGGCTGTTATTGACTATCAAGCAATCTTTTTTGGAACTGATGCAGCAAGACAGGCGTTTGAGGAGCTTCAAGAGTCTGATGAATACAAAGAAATCTCGGATGACATTGCCTTAAAAGATGGAGAAAGAAAGGATGCTGCAGATAAGCTTGAAAAAGATGGGCCTACAATGTCAGAATCTGAAAAAGCTGATCTTTATAAAAAGATTCAATCTTTAACTCAAGATTTGCAGTTTTTAGCTCAAAAGAGGGGAGCATTGGAGCAAGAATTAGGTCAAAAATTACAAGCCGATCAAGCAGAAACAGTTCAAAAAGTTGTTAATGAGCTCATTATTGCCAAAAAAATAAAGCTTCTATTCAGAAGAGAGGCTTTGGCAGCATTTGAGGGTACCAATCCACTCATTAACATTACACCTGAAGTGATTGAGCTTATAAATCAAGAAAGCGAAGAATAAGATTAAATTTTGTCTTCAAAGCCATATAAGCTTAGTTACATAGCAAAATATATCGGTGCTTCATTAGATGGAGATGATATTGAAATATCATCTATGAAATCTCTATCTTCAGCATCTAATAAAGATATTTCATTTTTTTACAGTAATAAGTTCAAAGAAGAACTTTCAAAAACCAATGCAGGTGCTGTTATTACTGATAAAACAAACTCAAAATACTTTAAAGGAAATAAATTAATAATAGATAACGTTCATCTTGCTTATGCAAAAGCTACTGATTTATTTGCTGAATCAACTTTCATATCTGAAAAAAAAGGTCTTTCCCCAGACGCATTTATTAGTAAAGAATCAAGATTACCTGATGATGTTCGTGTAGGCCCTGGGTGCGTGATAGAAAAAAATGTCGTGATTGGAAAAGGTTCCATTTTATTCCCCAATGTAACTGTACTTTCAAATGTATCAATTGGGAAAAATTGTATTATCCACTCTGGTACGGTCATTGGTTCGGATGGACTTGGGTTTGCTAAAGACGAAAATGATCAATGGAAAAAAATAAATCACTTAGGAAAAGTGATAATAAGAAATGACGTCGAGATAGGATCCAATTGCACTATCGATAGAGGAGTTCTTGATGACACAATAATTGAAGAAAATGTGAAATTAGATGATCAAGTGCACATTGCACATAATTGTAGAATTGGAAAATCTACAATAATGGGTGCAAACGCAACTATTGGAGGAAGCACAATAATTGGAGAAAACTGTATGATAGGCGGACTTTGTGGAATTGCAGATAATTTAGTTATTACAGATCAAGTTATAGTATCTCCAGTCTCATTTATTTCGAAGTCAATCAAAAAATCAGGCAAGTATTCAGGTTCAGCTCCATTGATGCCAAGGAAAGATTGGTTGAAAGCTTCAGCATCTTATAAACAGATATCAAAAAAAGATAAATGATTGAAAAGCAAGAAATAAAGAAATACCTTCCTCACAGAGAACCTTTTTTGTTTGTTGATGGCGTGACTGAAATAATTAAAGATGAATACATAAAGGGTTTTAAAGAAGTTAAAGCAGAAGAGTTTTATTTTAAAGGCCATTTTCCTGATAACCCTATACTCCCGGGAGTAATAATAATTGAGGCATTAGCACAAGTTTCAGGAATTTTAGGATTTGTAACTATGAATAAGACACCTGAAGAGGGTTCAATTTACTATTTTGTTGGAGCTGATAATGTTCGCTTTAGATCCCCAGTAGTCCCTCCAAGCATATTGACGCTGGAATCTAAGAAAATACAGGATAGGCGAGGTATATGGAAGTTTGACTGCAAAGCCTCAATGGAAGAGAATTTAGTCTGTTCTGCCACTATTTTATGTGCAGACAGACCGAAATGATTCATGAAACTGCAATAATAGATCCTTCTGCAAAAATAGCCAAAAATGTCACTGTTGGTGCCTATTCCTCTGTTGGAAAAGGTGTTGAGATTGGTTCAGGAACTATAATTGAATCGAATGTGGTCATCCATAAAAATTCAAAGCTAGGAAAAAATAATCATATATATCCTTTTGCTAGCGTTGGAGGAGATCCTCAAGATTTAAAATACGAAGATGAAGAAACTTACCTTAAGATTGGTAACAATAATCAAATAAGAGAGGGAGTCACTATAAATAGGGGGACTGTTCAAGAGAAAGGATTAACAACAATTGGAAACAATAATCTTTTTATGGCTTATTCTCATGTAGCTCATGACTGCACTTTGGATGATGATATTGTTTTAGTTAACAATGTTGCTTTGGCAGGAGTTGTAAATATTGAAAAAGGAGCAAGACTAGGAGGCTATACTTTAGTTCATCAATTTTGCAATATTGGCCCATATAGTTTTTGTGCTATGGGATCTGCTGTTTCTAAAGATATTCCTGCCTTTGTTAGAGTTAGTGGTAATCCTGCAATACCAAGAGGACTTAATGTAATTGGAATTCAAAGATTAGAACTTGGTAAAGATCAGTCATTACTTTTAAAAAAATTTTATAAGCTTGTATATCTAAGAAAACTTAAACTCGATCAAGCCATTTCGAAGATTGAAAAAGAAGTTTCCAATTTTGATGAAGGAAAACTTTTTCTTGATTCAATCAAAGATTCTGATCGAGGCATTGTCCGATAATGACAATTAAAGTGGGATTATGTGCCACAGAATCATCTGGAGATATTCTCGGCTCAGATTTGATAAGAAATCTTAAAACTAAAGACTCATCTATAGAGTTTTTCGGTCTTGGTGGTTCTGAAATGCAAAAAGAAGGGTTTAACTCATTTGAATCCAACGATGTGTTTCAAGTAATGGGATTGATTGATCCAATATTTAAAATTAATAAAATTCTTAAAAAAAGAAACGAACTAATTGATCACCTATTAGACCAAAACATAGATATATTTATAGGAATCGATAGTCCTTCATTAAATTTAGGAATTTCACGAATTTTAAAAAAAAAGTCCAACATCAAAACAGTACAGTATGTTTGTCCTCAGGTTTGGGCATGGAGACCAAATAGAGCAAAAAAATTTAATGATTTTTTAGATCTTGTTCTAAATTTGTTCCCTTTTGAAAAAAGTTTTCTTCAAAATTTCAGCGTTAATTCAGTTTATGTTGGTCACCCTAAAGCATCCCGTATTTCAACAAATATTGATAAATCAAAATATAAAAATGAATTAGACCTGGATTCTGATTTAGAAGTACTCTCTTTTTTACCTGGGAGTAGAAAGTCAGAAATTAAAGCTCATTTACCCGTGATGATTGAAACTATTAATTCACTTTGTAAAAAGGGTAATTATCAATTTGTGATTCCCTTTAAAGATGAAAACGAAATTTCGAGAAATTTAAGTAATTCAAAATCAGAAATTTACAAAATATTTATTGATAAGACAGATTCAGTTCTTGCTGCGACTGATTTAGCAGTTTGTGTGTCTGGCACAGCTTCTCTAGAATGCCTTTTAAATCAGGTTCCTTCAGTAGTTTGTTACAAAACAAATTTTTTTAATAACTTTCTTTTAAATCAATTTTTAAAAACAAATTACATTTCACTTCCAAATATTCTTGCAGAGGAGGAATTAATCCCAGAATTGAGACAAAGTTTAGTAAATACCGATCAAATAGAAAAAGAGCTGCTTGATATAAATAAGGCCAAAAACTTAGATCGAATAAAAATGAAATTCTATGAGATTCATAATTCTTTGAAAGTAAATCAAGAAGATAAATTCAACTGTCTTTTTGACTTAGCATGATTCTTGGGGTGGACGAAGTTGGAAGAGGATCCATTGCCGGCCCAGTTGTGTCAGCTGCGGTTATTTTAGAAGAAAATAAAATTTCTGGGCTTAAGGACTCCAAAGATCTTTCAGAAAGAAAGCGCATAGAATATTCTAATCAAATTAAGGAACTATCTCTCGATTGGTCTATTGGATTATCTTCTGTGGAGGAAATAGATAAATATAATATTCGAGAAGCTACGAAGCTTTCAATGATAAGGGCAATAAGTAAAGTAAATAAACCTTTCTCAAAAATAATTATTGATGGAAACGATAATTTCTTTAATGATAAATACGTAGAATTTATAATCAAAGCTGATACTAAAATTAGGGAAGTGATGGCCGCCTCTATAATTGCAAAAGTCTACAGAGATGAATATATGATAGAACTAGAAAATAAATTTAAAGGCTTTTTTTTTCACAAACACAAAGGTTACTCAACCAAACTTCATAAGAGTATGATTAAGAAATATGGAATTACAAATATTCATAGAAAATCTTTCAAGCCAATTAAGCAATTTCTAAATGAATAAATTTTCACACTTAAATATACATTCTCAATACTCAATCTCTGATGGCTTGGTGAGATTAGATGAGCTTTCGAGCAAAGCAAAAGATTTAAACTTTGAATCTATTGCAATAACAGATGATTCAAATTTGTTTGGATTTGTAAAATTTTATAAAGAAATGCGCGACAAAGGCATTAAGCCAATTTGCGGAGTAAATTTTAATTCAGTGAAAGACATTAGCGATAATTCTGAGTCTGGCAAATTAACTCTTTATGCAAAAAATTTTAAAGGCTACAGAAACTTAACAAAGTTAGTCTCGAAATCTCATATAGAAGGAAGAATTAGGTCGACTCCTCACCTTAAGTTGGAGTGGCTTAAAGATTTCAATGAAGGATTAATTTTATTGTCAGGTGATATGGAAGGACACATCGCTGATGCAATTCTAAAAAATAATTTTGAGCTAGCCGAAGCAAGATTAGATTTTTTTAAAAAAATATTTAGTGAGGATTTCTTCATTGAGATTTCTAGGCTAGGAAGAGAAAGGGAAGAAGATTACATTGATACTGTTTCAACTATGGCAGCTAAAGCAAAAATACCCCTTGTAGCAACCAATCAGGTTAGATTCATGGAAGAAGAAGAATTTGAAGCTCATGAAACAAGAGTATGTATTCAAAATGGAAATGTTCTTAGCGATCCTACGAGAAAAAAGAATTACTTATCAACTCAATACTTCAAATCAACAGAAGAAATGTTTGAATTATTTAAAGATATGCCAGAAGCTTTAGAAAATTCTTATTTGATTTCTCAAAAATGTAACCTTGAAATTGAGCTAGGCAAATATATTCTACCTGACTTTGAAACACCTAACGGTGAAACAGAAGATGACTACTTAAAAAAAATATCTATCGAAGGCCTACACAAAATTTTTGGTAACGAGGTTAAAGAAGATTATCTTTCAAGACTTGATTTTGAATTAAGCGTAATTCAAAAGATGGGATATTCAGGCTACTTTTTAATTGTTGCAGACTTTGTTAACTGGGCCAAAGAGAATGATGTGCCTGTTGGTCCAGGAAGGGGGTCAGGAGCAGGATCATTAGTTGCATATGCCA
>CACNYO010000002.1 GCA_902624765.1 uncultured SAR86 cluster bacterium | reverse complement strand
AGTACTTGATAATTTAATTAATATTTTCATAAAAACTTCAAAGAATAATTCCTATTTTCACTGGGGTGCTAAAGGCAAAAAGGGATCTGTCTCAATAAAAAAAACAAAAGAATACTTATCTGTCTCTGAATTGGACTAATCTAGGGCGTTTAACACAGAGATAATAGAGGCAACAAGCGTGTTGGCATGAATACCAGCCCCCCATGATAGGTTTTTCTTATCTTTTTGTACTTCTATATACGCAACTGCCTGGGCATCTGCCCCGGATGAGATTGCGTGTTGATGATAATCAGAAATTGAAAATGATGATTTATTGTAGTTATTGAATGCATTCATAAATGCATCTATGGGCCCATTTCCTTCACCTTTTATGTCAAATTCTTTACCTTCTTTAGACAGAGTAACTTCGATGTTATCCTTTTGTATTCCTTTATTGTCAGGACCAGAAGAAATTTTATGAGAAACATATCTGTACTTATTTCCTTCCAAATAAGTTTCCCTAAATTTAGTCCAAATGTCTTCACTCTCTAATTCTTTTCCAGTCTCGTCAGTAACTTGTTGAATAACTTGACTAAAATCAATTTGAAGCCTCCTGGGCATTGATAATCCATGGTCTTTTTCTAGAATATACGCAATACCACCCTTTCCTGACTGACTATTTATCCTAATCACAGCTTCATATGTTCTTCCTAAATCTTCAGGATCTATTGGAAGATATGGAACTTTCCAGAGAGGGTCGTTGGATTCTCTCATTGAATCAAAACCTTTTTTGATTGCATCTTGATGTGATCCAGAAAACGCAGTGAAAACCAAGTCCCCAGCATAAGGATGTCTAGGATGCACAGGTAATTGATTACAATATTCAACTTCTCGCATTACATGATTGATATTGGAAAAATCTAATTCTGGGTCTAAACCTTGTGTAAGTTGATTTAAGGCAAGGGTTACTATGTCAACGTTGCCAGTTCTCTCTCCATTTCCGAAAAGACAACCTTCGATTCTATCTGCTCCTGCCATTAATCCTAATTCTGCTGCAGCTACCGCAGTTCCTCTATCGTTATGAGGATGAAGACTCAATATTACACTTTCCCGGTTGTTTAAGTTTCTTGACATCCACTCAATTTGATCTGCATATATATTAGGAGTAGACATCTCAACGGTAGCAGGAAGATTCATTATTGATTTATTATCACTGGAAGGATTCCATATCTCATTCACCTCATTGCAAACTTCAACAGCGTAACTTAATTCTGTGCCAGTGAAGCTTTCTGGACTATATTGAAACACCCAATTGGTCCCATTATTTTTATCCGCTAGTTCTTTAACTAAGGAGGCACCGTTCAAAGCAATTTTTTTGACCCCATCTTTACTTTCTCTAAATACTACCTCGCGTTGAAGGGTAGAAGTGGAGTTGTAAACATGAATGCAAACATTTTTTGCTCCTTTAACAGCTTTGAAGGTATCCTCAATTAAATGATCTCTAGCCTGCGTTAAAACCTGAATAGTGACATCATCAGGAATTAAATCCTTTTCAATTAAGTCTCTAACAAAATCAAAATCAGTTTTTGAAGCAGATGGAAATCCGACTTCAATTTCTCTAAATCCAGTCTCTAACAATAATTGAAAAAATCTATGTTTTTTTTCAGAACCCATAGGTTCAATCAAAGCTTGATTGCCATCTCTTAAATCGACACTACACCAAATAGGTTTTTTTGAAATAATATTTTCTGGCCATTTACGATCATTTAGGTCGATCCTTTCAAAAGGTAAGTACTTTGAAGTATTTGTATTTGTAATTTTTTTCAATTAAATAACCAATTTATAAATTATTATACTATTCATAACGAATCATAAATGAATAAAGAGACTTTGAACAAAATGGGCATCTCAACTTATGAATTGGTTGAGGATTTTATATTTGTAGATAACAAAGTAAAGGCAGTCGGCAAAAGTGAGGAAAGCGAAGGCAATGATCAGTTTTTAAAGTCATTGGATTATTACCTAAATAATTTCACTGAAAATAACGAAAGTGCACTAGATTATCTAAATTCTAAATCATTGAAGTTATCTCAATTATTGGAAAATTCTCAAAAGAGGAAACAAGCTTGGAAAAATGAAGATTAATTTCAGATCTATGAATAAAAATGATATCTACTATGTTCACGGCATAGAGTCGCTAACTAATGAAACTCCTTGGTCTGAAAATAATTTTTATGATGCCCTAAGGTTTAGTAAAGCTGATGTGGTTACTATTGACGATAAAGTTAATGGTTATGTCATATATCAATATGTTATGGATGAAATCCACCTTTTAAATATTTCTGTAGCTCCACAATTTATTGGAAAATCAATTGGTTATCAGTTGCTTAAAAGAGTTGTAGATCAATCAAAATATACTTTTAAAAAAAGAATTTTTTTAGAGGTCAGAGAATCTAATCAAAGAGCTATTAAGTTTTATCGTCGAAATGGTTTTCAGGAAGCAGGAGTAAGAAAGAATTATTACAAATTAAATTTTGGTAGGGAGGATGGATTAATTATGCAAAAAAATTTAAGCAAGCCTGTAATTATTCTTCTACTCGATAATGTCTTTAAGTTCTTCTTCAATCTCGCTAGGTTCCGTTTGAGGTGAATACCTTTTTATAACGTTCCCATCTCTATCAACTAAAAACTTTGTAAAGTTCCACTTAATGGCTTCGGTTAAAATTCCAGTTTTTTCCGACTTTAAATATTCATAAAGCGGATGAGTATTTGACCCATTTACTTCAATTTTTTTCATAACAGGAAAATTAACATCGTACTTTGTTTTACAAAAAGTTTGAATTTCCTCGTCGGTACCTGGTTCTTGACCCATGAATTGGTTGCAAGGGAAACCAATAACTTGCAAATCTTTCTCATGAACTTCTTGAATTTGTTTAAGGCCTTTGTACTGAGGTGTAAGACCACATTTACTAGCTACGTTAACTATCAAAATATACTTTCCTTTGTATTCTTCTAAATTTTTTTCTACTTCTTTTGAATCCTGAAAATTTATTGAATAGATGTTTGGTTCCACTTTTTCCCCCTATATACTAAGCAAATGTTTTTGGACGGTAATTATTATGGAATATAGAAAATTAGGCAATACAGATATTGATGTGAGTGTTATTTGCTTGGGTACCATGACTTGGGGACAGCAAAATACTGAAGAAGAAGGTTTTGAGCAAATGGATTACGCCGTTGATCAAGGAGTAAACTTTTTTGATACTGCTGAGTTATATTCTATTCCACCAATGGAAGATACTCAGGGGAGTACTGAGACAATAATTGGTAATTGGTTCGAAAAAAGAGGTAACAGAGAAAAAATTATCCTTGCAACTAAAGTTGCTGGAAGAAGCGGCATGAAATGGTTTCGAGGCGGTGAAACAAGACTTGATAGCGATAATATTAAAAAGGCTATTGAAGGAAGCCTAAAAAGACTCAAAACTGACTACGTAGATCTTTATCAACTTCATTGGCCAGATAGACCAATAAATTTATTTGGTGGAGGTCTATCTTATAAGCATTACGATTTAGAATCAGTAGCCATAGAGGAGACTTTAAAAGTTTTGGGTGGTTTGGTAAAAGAAGGAAAAATCAGATACGTTGGCCTTTCCAACGAAACCCCATGGGGCCTGTCCGAATTTATAAAGGCAGCAGAAATTCATGACTTACCTAAAGTTGTGAGCGTTCAAAATGCCTATAACTTGCTAAATAGAATTTATGAAAGTGGGATGTCCGAATTCCATCACAGATCTCAAGTAGGTTTGTTGGCTTATTCTCCCCTTGCACAGGGATATCTAACCGGGAAATACCTTGACGGTGCTAGGCCAGCTGGAGCTAGGACTACGTTGTTTGAACGAGGCCAAAGATACGAAACGGAACAGGCAGAGGAAATAATAAGGAAGTATGTAAATCTTGCTAATGAATATTCAATGGATCCTGCTTTGATGGCTAATTCATTTGTTAATGATCAAGATTTTGTCACTTCAAATATTATTGGCGCCACAACTATGGAGCAACTAAAGATTGCTGTTGGCAGTATTGATACAAAGCTTGATGAAGAATGTCTGAAGAAAATTGAAGAAATTCATTACGGATGTCCAAATCCTTGTCCATGAATGACATTATCTGGGTAGAAGGAACATTCGAAGACTTAAGCGTTCATCAACTATATGACGTAATGAATCTTCGCCAAGAAGTATTTTTAATTGAGCAAAATACTTCATATCTGGATGCAGATAACGTTGATCAGGACTCATTTCACTTGCTTGCCTATATAGGATCAAATCTTCATGGTTACAGTCGTCTAATACCGCCAGGAAAAAAATATGAAGATGCTTCTATAGGAAGAGTGGTTTTACACAAGAAATCTCGTGGCAGTGGGTTAAGTAAAATTTTGATGGATAAATCTATCCATACATGCCAGGTTCTTTATCCTGACAAAGACATTAGAATTTCAGCGCAACACCCCTTGGTGGATTTTTATCAAGGTTACGGCTTCAAAACAGTTGGAAAAATTTATGATGAGGATGGGATTCCTCATATAGAAATGGTCCTAGAAAAATAATTGAATATTTCTTACCTAAATTTTGGATTCTTTTTTTCATTTATTCTGGGGATAGTTTTCCTATCTTTTGATTTTTTTGAAAATATTTCTCTTCCGCCCTCAAACTGGGCAATAAAAGTTGGGGATAAATCCATTTCCATGGAAACTTATTTAGCTCAGATCAGCCAACTTGATTTCAATAATGATGGGGAAATAGGCACCAAACTCAAAGAGTCAGTGATTGATCAAATCATCATTGAACAATTATTGATCATGAAGGCAATCGATGAAGATATTATCCAGAGCGATCCTCTATTGAAAAATAATCTAATCGATTACATGACAAACATCATTTCTAATCAGAACATCTCAAATATTGAGTATGAAGACGTTGAAGAATATTACAGAGAAAATCTTGATAAATTTTCTCAAAATGATTTGTATTTAATGAAATCTGATAGTGAATTGATTAATTTGCCCAATGATTATCTTACAAAGCAGAAGCTGAGAGATTATTTGGGAGCGGATGCAATTATAAATATAGATACTCTTGAGATTGGGGGTGAAATTAAATTTATCCAAGATGATCAACCGTTTAGTGTTTTTCTTATAGATAAGAGAGAAGGGGAGTCCGCTTCATTGAACTCGATATTCGACAAAGTAAATCGAGAGGCAATAAGGAGCGAAAGAGAGAGATCTTTTAGAGAATACATAAATGAGCTCAAAAAAAGTTATCCAGTTGAGATAAACCCTATCTTATATAAGTAATGAGACTTCTGTCTTTGTGCCTTTTACTTACAGCCCCTTTCTTGAGCTCACATGAGCTCCAAAAATTTAACTTGTCCATAGACTTTCTTGAAGCAGACCAATCCAAGGAAATTGAGATGGATATTAAAGTACCTCGAAACTTATACAGACCATCTTTGGAAGAGACTATTAATAATGGATTTAATTTTAATGCCTGCAACGAAAAAGATTTTGATCTAATTAATTCATCTGCGAGATATTTAACTTTCAAGAAAAAAATTACCTGTAAGAATTTTCCTAGCTTACTTGAGGCTAGAAACTTTTTTTCTCTTTATCCAGATCAAACTATTTTAGTGAATATTAAAAAAGGGACTAGCCTTCAAAATCAAACCTTTTTAAATAACTCTAAAAGTAAAATTGATTTCAAAGAAACCGATCGGAATTTTAGTTTTTTTTCTTTGGGATTAAATCACTTTTTAGGAGGCTACGATCATATTGCGTTTGTATCTCTTTTAACTTTACTAATAATTGGAATAAAACAATTAATTTATCTGCTCTCTGGTTTTACCTTAGGCCACGCTATCAGCATTACGTTCTCATCCTTAGGCTTTATTTCTGTCAAAATTTCAATTATTGAAATACTTATCGGTTACTCAATATTTTTATTGGCTTTGGAGTACTTAGTACTTAGACAAGTTAATAAAAATAGAATGATGAAGATAAATTTTATTTTTTGGATATCATTGGTTTGTCTTTCACTTGTCTTCTTGCCAGAAATAACTGTTCTATCCCTAGGCATGGCTTTGATTGGAATTTCTTATCCTTATTTAATTACAAGAAATTCTCTTATCAGAATTGTTGCGACGGTATTTTTTGGACTGATACATGGTTTTGGATTCGCTTCAAACTTATCTAATTTTGATTCTCAATCACTTATCTCATCAATTATTCTATTCAACTTAGGAATAGAGGCAGCTCAGATTTTATATGCTTTTCTTCTTCTTCTGACCCTTTACCTCATTGCAAAAACAAGGCTCATAAGTAGACTATTTTTAAAAGATTTAATCTCTTTGGTTGTTTTTTTCTTCTCTACCTTATGGTTTATTGGAAGATTGCTTTTCTAGATAAAGATTAGCTTAGTTTATTTAAGTTCTTTAAATGTAATTGAATAGACTTAGATTCTTTTATTGCTTGCCTATATTGACGCTTTCTCTCATTTACAAGGCTTTTAGGAGCGCTTGAAATAAACTTTTTGTTACTTAAAGTATTTTCAATATTTGCCAAATTTTTAGTTATTTTCTGTAATTTTTGCTCATTTCTTAATTTTTCTGATAAAGGATCCACGTTTCCTTCAAAAGGTATATGAAATTTGAGATCGTGAGAAACAACTATGGCGCAGGGTTTATTTATCTCTAATACTTTTAAGTCTTTTAATCCAGCAAGTTTTTTTACATGATCTGAGTTTTCGAGAATAAAATTCAGTGAATTTTTATTGCCCGATATAAACACCTCTTCAAGTTTTATAGATGCAATACCCATCTCAGCTTTCATGTTTCTTATTGATGATATTGCGTTTTTCAAGTTTTCTATTTCTTTGTATTTTGATCCTGAAATTCTTACTTTTTTTGGAAATGATTGATTTAACAAGAATGATTGTTTTTTTCCGGAAGCAATATGATTCCAGATTTCTTCTGTAATGAAAGGCATAAAAGGGTGGCAAATTTTTAGGATTGACTCAAGAATGTGCATCAAACCAGATATGATCCTATCTACTTCGCTTTTCTTAATATTGTCTGAATCAAGTCGATTTTTTGAAAACTCGATGTACCAATCACAAAAATCATTCCATACGAATTCATAAACACTTTGAGTGGCTAAATCAAATCTATAATTATCCATATGCGTATTCATAGAAACTACCGTGTTATTTAATTTCTCCACTATCCATTTATCTTCAGGGGTTTTTATAAATCGATTAGTCCTTTTAAAACTAGCTGGCTTATTTAATTCAATGAATCTAGAGGCATTCCATAGCTTGTTACAAAAGTTTCTATAACCTTCTACACGCTTCATATCAAAATTAATATCTCTACTTCCAGAAGCAAGAGACAAAAAAGTAAATCTCAAAGCATCAGTACCGTGTGCTTTTATTCCTTGAGGATAATCTTTCTTTGTCTGTTTGATTATTTTCTGCTCGTCATCTGGGTTTAAAAGGCCAGAAATTCTTTTTGAAATAAGAGCTTCTAAATTTATTCCATCAATAATATCCAAAGGATCAAGAACGTTTCCTTTTGACTTAGACATTTTTTGGCCTTCACTGTCTCTGATAAGCCCAGTAATATAGATTTCTTTGAATGGTATTGCCTTTGTGAAATGCTTAGTCATCATTATCATTCGGGCAACCCAAAAAAAGATGATGTCGAAACCAGTCACTAATAATGAAGTAGGGTGATACTTATCTAATCTTTTTGTTTGTTGAGGCCAACCAAGGGTAGCAAAAGTCCACAAAGAGGAAGAAAACCACGTATCCAGAACATCTTGATCTTGGACCAAAGATACTTTTTTATCTAATTTATATTTTTTTCTAATATCTTTCTCGTTTTCTCCGCAATATTCACTTCCATCTTGGTCATACCAGATTGGGATTTGATGACCCCACCACAATTGCCTACTTATGCACCAATCTTGAAGCTCATTCATCCAAGAGAAATAGGTTTTTTTCCAATTATCAGGAATAAAATTTATTGACTTTTTTTTGACCAAGCTCAAGGCTTCTTTACCTATGATGTCTGTATTTAAATACCATTGATCTGTTAGATAAGGTTCTAGTATCGTGTCGGATCTTTCTGCTCTTGGAATTGATAATTTATGCGGTTCAATTTTCTCTAACATCTGGATATCTTTTAAAGATTTAATAATTTCTCTCCTAGCATCAAAACGATCCATGCCTGAAAAAGGGACCGGAGTCTCAGCATTCAAAGTGCCATCAGGATTCAAAATATTTATAGGTTCAAGTCCATGTTTTATGCCTAGTTCATAATCATTAAAATCATGACCAGGAGTGATCTTCAAACAACCAGTACCAAAATCTTTATCAACGTACGAGTCAGCAATGATGGGGATATATTTATCGGTAAAAGGTATTTTTGCTTTTAAACCTATTAATTTTTTATATCTTTTGTCTTTGGGATGAACAGCTATTGCCTGATCACCGAACATTGTTTCAGGCCGAGTTGTAGCAACAATAATAAAGCCATCTCCAACTTCGTATTTGATATGCCAAATATTCCCATTTTCTTCCCTTGTGGTTACCTCTAAGTCGGATAGGCCAGTCTCATTTTTGGGATCCCAATTAACCAATCTATTCTTCTTATAAATCAGTCCTTTTTCATAAAGTTCAATGAATACTTTTCTTACAATATGCGCATAATCTTCATCCATGGTGAACGCTTCATTTTCCCAGTCTAAAGATGCACCTAACCTTCTTAATTGACTTGTGATGGTATTTCCAGACTTTCTTTTCCACTTCCAGACATTCTTGATAAATTTTTCTCTCCCTAATTTATTTTTACTTTTATTTTCCTTTTCAAGATTTCTTTCAACGACTATTTCTGTTGATATGCCAGCATGATCTGTACCTGGTTGCCATAACACATCGTATCCATTCATTCGTTTGTATCTACAAATCGAATCCATGATAGATGTTTGAAAGCCATGCCCCATGTGTAGAACCCCTGTCACATTTGGGGGCGGAAGCATAATGGAGAAAGCTTTGCTATTTTTCTTTAAGCTTGGTGAAAATAATTTAGATTCTTCCCATTTAGAAGACCACAATCTCTCAATTTTTTTGGGTTGGTATTTAGAATCCATTATCCAATATAGTTTGGTTTAATTCCGTATTCTAAACAAACTTTAAAACTCTCTCTCGCAATCTTTTGATATTCACCCCCATCTTCAATAACCAATTGATAAGAGGATTTAAAATCTTGAAAATTCGAAGGCAATTTTGGATTCAAATTAATCAAATAAGTATTTTTATTACAAGGATGCTTTATTCCAGGGAAGGAAATCAAAATTGGAGCATCAGGTGAATCTAAATCATTACAGATTTTATGAGGTAGAAAAATATCTGAAATATTTTCCCACAGAAAGCCATCTAATTTTTTTGCTTGATTTAGATCTTCACAATTTATGACAATATAATTTTTTTCGTCAGATTCAATATTTTTCCAATAGAGATCTTTTGTAAATTGGCAGCAAAACTTTTCTCCCTCGTCTAAGGAAGTTCCAGCCTTATAAAATTCCATTAATTACGATTGAGACAATAGGTAATTAGTTAAGAGTGGAACAGGTCTTCCTCTGGAACCTTTGGCTTTTCCTGACCCATGAGCTGTTCCAGCTACATCAAGATGTGCCCAAGGATATTTTTTTGTAAACCTTGAAAGGAAACACGCAGCAGTAATTGTTCCTGCTCGCCCACCAATGTTGGCTATATCAGCAAAATTACTATCCAAATCTCCTTGATATTCATCCCATAGAGGCAATTGCCATGCTTTGTCCATTGAAGCATGACCAGCGTCTATTATTTTGTCGGCTAATTTCTGATTATTACTCATTAAACCTGAAGCAACATGACCTAAAGCAACTATCACTGCTCCAGTTAATGTAGCTATATCTATGACATTTTTAGGTTTAAACCTTTCTACATAGGTCAATGCATCGCAGAGAACTAATCGTCCTTCTGCATCTGTATTAAGTATCTCCACAGTTTGCCCAGACATTGTTTTAACAACATCTCCAGGTTTGGTTGCCTTGCTGCCAGGCATATTTTCTGCAGAAGCGACCACTCCAATGATATTAGACTTTGGTTTTATCAAAGCAATAGCCTCCATGGTTCCTAGAACGCTCGCAGCCCCACTCATGTCATACTTCATTTCATCCATTGCTGGGCTTGGCTTTAAACTTATTCCGCCAGTATCAAAAGTTATGCCTTTTCCAACAATAACTTCCGGTTGTTCCGTTTTTTTACCACCTTTGTATTCGATAATAATGAACTTAGATTCTTGTACACTCCCATTTCCAACAGACAAAAGACAATGCATTCCAAGCTTTTCCATTTCTTTTTCACCTAGAACTTTCACAGATAGATTTTTATATTTTCTTCCAAGCTCTTTAGCAGTATTTCCAAGGTAAGTGGGCGTGCAAATATTTGCAGGAGTATTGCCAAGCTCCTTCATTCTGTTTATCCCAACACCTATGTTAGTCCCAATAGATATTGATTTTCTTAAATCGGCAATATCTTTTTTGGAGTTAATAAGTAAATTTACGGATGCAAGAATATTATTTTTTTGTTCTTTTTTTCCATCAAAAATATATTTATAAGTCGATGATTCCAATTGCATTGAAAGGTTTTGCAAGAACCAAGAAAAATCTCTTTTTTCAAATTTAATTTCTGGAAGAAACAAAGAAACTTTTTTTGTATTTGCAGTTTTTGCTAAGGTGCAAATTTTAGTTATCAACTTCGATGCATCATCATCTTTGAATTTATCTGACGTATTACCTAAACCTAATAAGAAAAACTTTTTATCTTTTTGATCCGCTAGGGCAGGGATATAACAAGAAGTATTAACTTTTCCTGAGAATTCTTTTCTTTTTAACAAAGTGTTCATTAGGCCCTTAGAAGCCTTATTGAATATATTTTTACTGGATTGAGAGTTGCCGTTTTCTTGAATACCAATAATAAGAGTTTCGTTTTTATCAGAAAGCATCTCATTTGGAGAAGTTATAGATAGGTTTATTTTTAAATTTGATGTCATTTATTACTCCTTAGTAAGTCAAATTTCTGTGGGATAATATCACCATAGACAAATTGAAATGTTCAGCATTATATCTAAGTATATTATCAGAAGCTTCTTACAGACTTTTTTAGTTATATTCTCAGTACTATTTTTAGCCTTTTTCTTTCTAAGAAGCATTGATTTCCTTGAGATCGCAGCCAGAGGAGATATGTATCCACAAATTGCCTTGGGTTATATATTTTTTAACATTCCAAGCGTCATTGAGATTATTCTCCCTTTGAGCATCTTCCTTTCAACTTTAATTTGCATTGCAAGAATGAACACAAGCAATGAAATAAATTTCATGAGGCAGATGGGGTTAAAGAGCGGTAACTTTCTTAAAATCCTTGCAATACCAATACTGTTAATGTCTTTTTTTGCACTATTTATATCTCTGATAGTCTCTCCTTATTCTCTTGACTCTTTGTACAAGCTAACAAGCAATCAAACTTTCTCTGATAGATTCAAAATGATGGGGGCAGGGAAGCCTACCTATTTTGAGGATGTGAATACTACCTTTTTTGCCAAAGAATCTAATGACTTTGATTTTGGATTCAGTGAAATATTTGCATCAATTGAACATGAAGATATGGAGATCATTTTAACGGCAGATCAAGTTTCTTCTATACCCACTGACAAATCTACCAACAGATTAACTTTTAAGAACGGGAAAATAGTTGGCCTTGAGATGGAGGGAGACTTTTTGATGAACTTCTCGCAACTAGAATTTACTTTTCCCAGAAAAATTAAAAACTCATCGACCGATCTGAGTCATCTTTCATTGACTAGCCTCATCTCAAATTTAGAGAATAATCGAGAACAATCAGAACTTTTTAAAAGGCTATCAATTTTTGTATTAATTATTGTGAGTGCCTTCGTTGCTCTAAATTTTGGAATTTCAAATCATAGAATTGGCTTCACAGTATCGTTAATTACTGGATCGTTATTCTTTTTGCTTTATTTTGGTATTTATTTAGGTATGCAAAACTGGACGCTATCTTCTGAGTACAATCCATCTATTTCTTTTGCTGCTTTTCACTTCGTATTTTTTTTGGCCGGTATTTTCCTGAGTTATTTTCTTAATAAAGAGTCACCCATAAATATTTACAGTAGTGGAGTAAGTTCAATAAACAACTTTCAATTAATATTTAATCTAGTTCTTCTGGCTTTTGTAATTTATATGTTTTTTTACTTTTTAATCTAAATGTTTAAGAGTCTATTTGATATAACTGGTGTGCTGATACAGCTATCAATCCTCAAAAGCATTGGTTTGGTTTTTATGATCCTTTTTTCTCTTGATTTGATTTTATTGATGGTGGGTGAGTTACAAAATATATCTGATTATAAGAATTTTGAATCTTTTATAATTTCATCAGCTTTTAGTCTGCCTAAAAGAATTTATGATGTGGTCCCTTTGGCCTGTTTGATTGGCGCAATAGTTTCATACGGAAGACTTCAAGAGTCAGGAGAACTGATTGCCATAAGGGTTTTGGGAAAATCATTCAAACAAATCTTCTCTTCAATGCTTCTTCCAATATTTATCCTCTTATCAATAATGCTCACGATAGGTGAATTTGTTATTCCAAGTTCAAATTTGATGTCTGAAGTTTATAAAACAAATCCTCAGCAAGCACAAAAGGCCCAGTGGCTAACGAGAAAGAATGAACTCATTTACCTAGGTGACATATCTAGCGATAAGATTGATAATTTGAGAATTTATGAATTTAACTCTGAAGGCGATATTGATTCAGTTTTTGAAAAAGATGAGTTTGATCTTTCTCTCGATAAAAAAGGATCATTTTTTATAGATAGAGCTACCGACAATCAGATACAAAAAATCTGGAAAGCCCCTTCTAAAATTGAGCTTTCAAAATACATTAAGTTAAACAGACAACCTCCATCTTTGCTTTTTCAAAATTTTAAATATTCAGACAGCACCAGAGAGAAGAATTTATTTCTGTGGCAGTTTTTAAAAAAAATTATACAACCAATATCTGTTTCAATTTTTGTATTGTTAGCCCTTATCTTTTGCCAAGTATTTTTAAGAGATTATTCCATCACTTATAAGGTACTCACGGGGGTGGTTTTAACAATATTTTTCAACTTTACAGAAAAAATAGCGGGGAACGTCTCAATCGTTTTTGGCTTCAGTCCGCTTGTAACTACTTTTATTTTTCTTCTTGGGCTTGTAAGTCTTATTTTTTTATTCAGTAAAAGACTTTAAATACGAACTATTTTTGTTTTTGAGTAAATGTCATTGAGACTTCTTTTGTCTGATCTAAATAGAATCACAAGAAAATTCAAACCAGCTATTGATCCAAATAGTAGGCCCAACACCAATCTGATTAGCATAGATTTAATAGAGATTGCTTGATTGTCGTCTGCAACTAATTTTATTTTCCAAGCTTGCATTCCGAGGGTCTGTCCTTCGTTGAAATGCCAGAAATAAATATAAAAAATGAAAGAAATTAAAAAATACGAAAGAAGCATTAAGTTGCTTCCAAGGAAAGATGAAATCGCACTTCCATTAATAATAACGATCAATAAGGTGAAACTAAGCAATATGCCTGCTATTAAAAGCAGGTCATAAAATAACGCCAATAATCTTCTAAAGAACATTCTAGAATTATGATATCTTAAATTCTTATATTTATGATGAATCCAGAAACAGAAAGTACAGAATCAATTGACCAAGGATTTTTTGGTCATCCAAAAGGGTTAAGAACACTTTTTTTCACTGAGCTTTGGGAAAGGATGTCCTATTACGGGATGCGAGGCTTATTAGTTCTTTACATGACTGTAGGGGTGACCGGCAATCCTGGTTTAGATTGGTCCAATGCAGAAGCGAATGCGATTTACGGAATCTATGCAGGTATGGTCTATTTCCTAGCTCTCCCAGGCGGCTGGTTAGCAGATAACCTTTTGGGCTATCAAAGAGCGGTTTTATTTGGAGCTTTGATCATAATGCTTGGGCACTTTACTTTAGCGATTCCATTAGAACAAACATTCATTCTAGGACTAATTTTAGTTGCTGCAGGAACAGGTTTACTTAAACCCAACATATCATCGATTGTAGGCCAACTTTATTCTACTAACGACGATAGAAGAGATTCCGGTTTTACGATTTTCTACATGTCTATCAACATAGGAAGCATGCTTGGTTTTGCAGTCTGCGGATGGTTAGGAGAAAAAGTAGGATGGCATTGGGGATTTGGTGCAGCCGGATTTGGAATGCTTTTAGGTGTAATCCAATTTATTTATTTTAGGGGCCAGCTCGGAGAAGCCGGTTTGAATCCGAATCCTAATTCTGACGAATATAAAATTAAACTCAGAAATATTTCTTTAGGGATTATTGTGTTAGTTTCCTTAATAGTCCTCTCAGGCCTTTTAGGGTGGTGGTCGGTTGATGCAGTATTTTTCGCTGAAAGATTTAGAGACTTCCTTGTCATTCTTTCAATGGTTTATTTTGCCTACCTTTTCCTTTTTGCCGGACTTAACTCAGCAGAGAAAAGAAACGTCTTGATGCTTCTTTTGTTATTCATTGGCGCTGCTGCTTTTTGGTCTGGATTCGATCAATCAGCCGGATCTTTGACTATTTTTACAAGAGACTACGTTGATCTAACCTTTGGATCATTTACTGCACCTGTTAGCTGGACTCAATTCGCAAATCCACTGTTCGTAGTAATGTTCGCTCCGTTTTTTGCCTACATATGGGTTTTCTTAGGAAAAAGGAATCTTAATCCAAACACACCTGTTAAATTCGCTATAGGTTTAATCTTCATGGCGCTGGGTTTTATAATCATGCTCTTCGCAGTCGAATACGCTTTAGTTTCATCCCCGGTAGGCGTCCAGTGGCTACTGTTAACTTATTTACTCCATACCTTTGGAGAGTTAGCTTTATCTCCGGTAGGGTTATCAGCTTTTTCTAAATATTCTCCAAAGAGATACTTAGGACAGATGATGGGACTATGGTTTCTTGCCTCTTCCTTGGGAGGAGTCTTAGCAGGATTGTTCGGTGGTGAGGCAACGTCAACTGGATTAGATAGCATGACGCCTATATTTTCAGAGCTAGTTTATTACTACCTTGTTTTAGCAGTGGTTTTAATTGTTTTATCTTTCTTTATTAAAGGAAAAGTTGAAGAGTAAAATTTTAAAAAAAGTTATACCAAATTACTGACACTAGAAAACCTAAGAAACTTAATTGCAAAGACAGCCACCACCTTTTCTTGGGATCAATTCCCTTGAAAATAAAAGTTGTAGCGTAGGCTATTACATAAAGAGCCAGCCAAGTTAGAAGAAGATTAATGACCATTAATTATTATCGTGAAGGTCTTCGTTTAATTCGTTAACGTTTCGGTTGTCTCGGCATTCAATAGCGCCTGTGATTGAATTTCTAATAAACAAGAGATCGGACTTATGCGCCAATTCCATCGCTTTGACAGTTTCTTTTACTTTTCCATTTTCTATTACTTGAACCTTTGATGAACCAGTGACATAAAGGCCTGATTCAATTGTGCATCGATCCCCGAGAGGAATGCCCAAACCAGAATTTGCACCCAACAAACAACTTTCTCCAATGGATATGATAACTTCGTTGCCTCCAGATAGAGTTCCAAGAGTAGAGGCACCTCCGCCAATATCTGATTTATCCCCAACTATCACCCCTTGAGCAATTCTGCCTTCAACCATTGCTTCGCCTAAGGTTCCTCCATTGAAATTGACCGAACCCTCATGCATGACTGTTGTCCCAGGCCCAAGATAAGCTCCTAATCTGACTCTGCTGGCATCTGCAATCCTTACATCATTCAATGCAACGTAATCTGTTAAGCAAGGAAACTTATCGACTGAATACACTTTTACATATTCGCCTTTACTTCGTTTTTCATTAAGAAATTCTTTTAATTCATTTGAATCTATTGGACCAGCTGAAGTCCATGCCACAGTATGTAATATGCCAAAGATACCTTCTAAATTAGTTTCGTTGGGCTTTACCAAGCGAAGAGAAAGAAGGTGTAACTTCAGATAAGCTTCAGGGACTGAAGAGGGTGGAGCATCATCTGAAACTTCTACTTTTTCATATCCTTCTTTAATTTCTGCAGAACTTGTAGATATATCATCAGGTGAAAAATACATTTCAATGTATTCACCTTTTTTATTTTTGGTTCCTTTGCCAAAACCAATCCATTTTTGATTCGTCATTTTTTATAAAAGATTATTGATTCTTTTCAATGCCTCTTCAGTGGTTTCAAAATCATACACTAAAGCAATTCTTACGTATTTTTCTCCAGGATTAAAACCATTGATCTCGGCAGATAAATAACTTCCAGGAAGTACAATTAAACCCTCTTTTTCAAGAATTTTTTTTGAATATGACTCACCGTCTTTGACATCCAACCAAAGATAGAAAGCACCTTCAGGAATTACATTGCTTACTTTATCTTTAAGCATATCTGCTGCCAGACTAAATTTATCATTGTAAGACTTTCTATTTTCAGCGACAAAATCATAATTCAGCCAAGCTTCAACGCTCGCTTTTTGAATTGGCAAAGGAACGCTGACCCCATGAAAAGACCTAAACTTCTTGTAGGCAGAAATGGTTTTTTTACCGGAGCAAGCAAAACCCGATCTAAAGCCAGGTAAATTGGATCTTTTCGATAAACTATGAAGAGCAATCAATCTATCCGATCTTCCTGACGAAGCCTGTAGGATGCTTGGACAGGATTCCTCTGATGTATATAAATCTACATAACACTCATCAGAAACAACATAAAAATCATACTTATCAGCTAAATCTAAAATATCCTTAAGTTTACTAAGAGGTAAGACAGACCCAGTTGGATTATTTGGGGAGCAGAGAACTAAAATTTGACACTTTTGCCAATCCTCGCTTTCAAGAGAACCCAAATTAGGCTGAAAATTGTCTTCTTCAGGACAATCCAGAAACTTCGCTTCTCCTCCAGCAAGAGTCGTTGCTCCGCCGTAAATTTGATAGAAAGGATTAGGCATTACAACATAGGGCTTATTTTTAACATTCTCTTTATTAAAGAGAGCCTGAATGATTGAGAATGTTCCTTCTCTTGTGCCAGCTACAAGACAAACTTCATCCTCAGTAACATTCTCTATACCGAAATGACTTTTCAAATATTGTCGATACGCCTCTGATAATTCAGGAACTGCATTCATAGGAGGGTAGCTGGAAAAAGAATTTGTTTCTTTATTCAAAATGTCGAGGACTTTGGAGTCAGCATTTAATTTTGGCTCACCAATGGACAGATTGATTACTTCTTTTGATGGCTTTATGTCCTTAAGAAGACGATTAAGTTTTTCAAAAGGATATGATCCAATTTTAGAAAGAAGATGATTCATATTACTTCTTCTGATCTTGCAGTGAGAACCTCACAACCATTATCGGTTATCAGTATCGTATGTTCCCACTGAGCTGACAATCTTCCATCAACGGTTTCCACAGTCCATCCATCGTTTTTGGATAATTTAGTTTTGTATGTTCCAAGATTAATCATAGGTTCAATGGTAAAACACATACCTGCTTTTAATTCCATTCCAGTACCAGGATTACCATAGTGAAGAATTTGAGGATCTTCATGGAATACCTTACCAATACCATGCCCGCAATAATCTCTTACAACAGAATAATGATTATCCTCTGCATGTTTTTGAATTTCATAACCTATGTCACCAAGATTTATGCCAGGTTTACATATCGCTATAGCTTTATAAAGACATTCCTGAGTAATACTCACAAGCCTTTCTGCATGAGGCTGTTTTTTTCCAACAAAGTACATTTTACTAGTATCTCCGTGATAACCATCTTTAATCACCGTTACGTCAATGTTCATAATATCCCCGTTTTTTAGGACTCTGTTATCATCAGGTATTCCATGACAAACCACTTGGTTTATAGAGGTACAAATCGATTTTGGAAAACCATTGTAGTTAAGAGGAGCAGGAATGCATTCAATTTGATTGACGATGAAATCGTGACAGATCCTATCTAATTCTCCTGTAGATATTCCTGGTTGAACATGTTGTTCAATCATTTCTAAAGTTTGAGCTGCAAGCTTTCCTGCAACCTTCATTTTGGATATTTCGTCAGAACTTTTTATCATTTTTGAGGATTTTACATCATTAGTAATAGACTTATCAGTTACTCTTCACTATAGTGTCCTTCTAATGCCAATAGCATTAGAAAACATATTTAACGCGAGACTGATATTTTAGTTCCGCGTTTTTTTTTGCCTAAATGACAGAAAAAAAAGCTTATTTATATCTGGATTCTGAAAGATTTTTTGAAGGTTTTTCCGTTGGAGAAAATGCTGATACTTGCGGAGAAGTCGTTTTTAATACTTCCATGTCTGGGTATCAGGAAATAATTTCTGATCCGTCTTATACCGATCAAATTATTAATTTTACATACCCTCACATAGGTAACGTAGGAACTAATGATGATGATTTAGAGTCGGATTCAAATGGATGTAATGGCGTCATCATCAGAGACCCGTCAACAATTACAAGTAATTGGAGAAAACAAGATGTTTTATCAAACTTTCTAAAGACAAAAAATATTTCAGGTATTTATGGTATTGATACTAGAAAAGTCACTCGAATAATAAGAAACGAAGGTGCAAAAGTAGGTGCCATCGTTTCCGGCAAAGATCATAAAAAGAAAGCGCTTAAATTAATTGAAGAATTTGTACCTTTAGGCGGAAAAGATCTCGCCTCAGTTGTTTCCACAAAAAAAATATATGAGTGGAAAGAACCCTCTTGGAGAAAGGATTTTGATGATAATAATTTAAAAATAGTTGCGATCGATTTTGGGGTAAAGCACAACATTTTACGAATGCTCAAAGATAGAGGATTTCAGGTGATCGTGGTTCCAGCTAAAACAACTTCTGCAGAGATTTCGGCGATGAAGCCCGACGGAGTATTTCTTTCTAATGGACCTGGTGATCCTGAACCCTGTAAGTATGCAATTGAATGCATTAAGGAACTTAGGACTAAAAGAATTCCAATGTTTGGCATTTGTTTAGGTCATCAACTTTTAGGATTGGCTTTGGGAATGAAAACTATCAAAATGAAGTTTGGACATCATGGCGCTAACCATCCAGTTAAAGACTTGGATTCAAATAGAGTTTTCATAACTAGCCAAAATCATGGATTCACCATCGATTCGAAATCAATTCCTGAGGATGTAAAAATTACACACCTTTCTTTGTTTGATGAAACCATTCAAGGAATAGAAACATCCGATAAAAGATGCTTCAGTTTCCAAGGACATCCCGAAGCCAGTCCCGGTCCGCAAGAAATACAAGAATTATTTGATAAATTTTTAACAGTGGTAAAAAGCAATGCCAAAAAGAAATGATTTAGATTCCATTTTGCTTATTGGAGCTGGTCCAATTGTGATCGGTCAGGCATGTGAATTTGATTACTCTGGCGTTCAAGCATGCAAAGCTCTTCGAGAAGAAGGATATAGAGTGATTTTGGTGAATTCTAATCCTGCAACAATAATGACCGATCCTGAGACTGCTGACTCAACCTATATAGAGCCTATTAATTGGAAGACATTAGAAAAGATAATCGAAAAAGAAAAACCATCAGCTCTTCTACCGACAATGGGAGGGCAAACAGCCTTAAATACCGCTTTAGATCTAGATCAAAAGGGTATTTTGAAAAAACATAATGTCGAGTTAATAGGAGCCACTAAGGAAGCTATCGATAAGGCAGAAGACAGAGAACTATTTGCAAAAGCGATTAAAAAAATAGGTTTAAAGACTCCAAAAGCTGGATTAGCGCATAATCTAGAGGAAGCACTAAAAATCCAACAGGAAATTGGTTTCCCTTGCATTCTCAGACCAAATTTCACTCTCGGCGGCATGGGTGGTGGAATAGCTTATAACTCTGAAGAATTCGAATCCATATGTTTAAGAGGTTTGGATCTATCGCCAACTTCTGAGCTATATATAGACCAGTACCTTTCGGGCTGGAAAGAATACGAAATGGAGGTTGTAAGGGATAAAGTGGATAACTGCATAATTATTTGTAGCATAGAAAACTTCGATCCTATGGGAGTGCACACAGGAGACTCCATTACCGTTGCACCTGCCCAAACGTTAACGGATAAGGAATATCAAGAAATGAGAAATGCTTCTTTTGCCATTCTCAGAGAAATAGGAGTGGAAACCGGCGGCTCAAATGTTCAGTTTGCTATAAATCCAGAAGATGGAGAAATGGTGGTTATCGAGATGAATCCAAGAGTCTCCAGGTCTTCAGCTCTTGCATCGAAAGCAACAGGATTTCCCATAGCTAAAATCGCAGCAAAATTAGCTGTTGGGTTTACCTTAGATGAATTAAGTAATGATATCAGTGGAGGAAAAATTCCTGCTTCTTTCGAGCCAACTATTGATTATGTGGTGACTAAAATACCCAGATTTAACTTTGAAAAATTCCCTCAAGCTGATTCCACTTTAACTTCTCAAATGAAATCTGTTGGTGAAGTAATGGCGATAGGAAGTAATTTTGCGGAGTCATTACAAAAAGCTATAAGAGGTATGGAGAATGGAAAGACTGGTTTTGACAACATAGAGGAAGAATTAACAAAGACTACTTTAAGATCAAAATTAATATCTCCTTCTCCTGAGAGACTTTGGTTTATTGGCGAAGCTTTCAGACAAGGCAGTTATCTTGATGAAGTGCATGATTTAACTAAAATTGATAGATGGTTTCTTCAAACTATTGAAGAAATTATTTCCACAGAGAAAAAAATAAATAAAAAAACTTTGTCTTCTAGAGATTTCCTTTTTAATCTCAAAAAAATGGGATTTTCTGATCAGCGTTTAGCTGCTCTTTCAGGTCAGTCGGAAGAAAAAATAAGATCTTTGAGACAAAAGCTAAATATCAAACCTGTCTTTAAGAGAGTTGATACATGTGCAGGAGAGTTTGAAACTACAACAGCTTATATGTACTCAACATATCAAGACGAATGTGAATCAAACCCAACAAAAAATAAAAAAGTAGTCGTTCTAGGTGGAGGCCCAAATAGAATCGGTCAGGGCATAGAATTTGATTATTGCTGTGTTCATGCATCAATGGCAATGAAAGAAGAAGGGTATGAAACAATAATGGTTAACTGTAATCCTGAAACTGTTTCAACTGACTACGATACTTCCGATAGATTATATTTTGAACCAATTACTCTTGAAGACGTCCTTGCAATAATTGAATTAGAAAATCCATATGGCGTTATTATTCAATTTGGGGGGCAAACTCCATTAAAACTAGCACAAGAGCTTGAAAAAAATAAAGTACCAATCTTAGGAACTTCACCAGATAAAATAGACCTTGCAGAAGACAGAGAAAGGTTTCAACAATTCGTTAATGAAAATAAATTAAAGCAGCCTCCAAATGGGATGGCCTCAAATAAGTCTCAAGCTAAATCTATCGCACATCAAATTGGTTACCCTATAGTTGTAAGACCTTCATATGTCCTTGGCGGAAGAGCCATGGAGATTGTGCATAACGATAATGATTTGGAAAAATATCTGGATGAAGCTATACAAGCTTCTGATTCTAATCCCGTACTTTTGGATAGATTTCTAGATATTGCTACTGAGTTGGATATTGAAGCGATATCCGATGGAAGCCAAGTTGAAATTTATGGAGTTATGCAACACATTGAGCAAGCAGGAATCCATTCGGGCGATTCAGCTTGTTCTCTTCCTCCTTACAGTCTCCCAGACAAAGTTATTAAGAAAATCAAGGAACAAGTAAGAGTCATTGCAAAGGAAATGAATATTATTGGATTAATGAACGTTCAAATGGCATATGCCAACGAGGAAATATTTCTCTTAGAAGTTAACCCCAGAGCTTCAAGGACAATACCATTTGTTTCCAAGGCTATTGGACTTCCTCTTGCAAAAATAGCTTCCAAGACAATGATTGGAAAGTCACTTAAGCAACAAAAAATAAAAAATCCTTCAAATTTAAATCATTTTTCGGTTAAAGAAGCAGTTCTTCCTTTTGATAGATTCCAAAACGTTGATCCTATTTTAGGCCCAGAAATGAAATCCACTGGGGAAGTAATGGGTATAGGTACATCATTCGCTGAGGCATATGATAAATCTCAAATCTCATCCGGAACAATTATCCCAGATGGGGGATCGGTATTTCTCAGCGTTAGGGAGAATGATAAACCTCATCTTAAAGAGCTCGCAACAAGGCTAGATCAATTGAACCTATCAATTGTAGCCACTAAGGGAACTGCTAGGGAGATTCAAAGCATGGGGATTAAGGCAAGAATAATAAATAAAGTAGCAGAAGGAAGACCTCATGTTGTTGATTTAATTAAAAACAATGAAATTTCTTTGTTAATTAATACGACGGAAGGTAAAGAATCTATCCAAGACTCTTCTTCAATCAGAAGAACTGCTCTAGATAATAAAATTCCATGTACGACAACTTTACAAGGTGGTTTAGCCATATGCGAAGTCCTAGAAAAGAGACTTGATTGGTCCGTCCAAAACATTCAAGATATTCATAAAAGTATTGAATAAAATTGAACAGAGAGCCAATGACAGTCGAGGGGGAAGAAAGCCTTCGAACGGAATTACAGTATCTTATTACAGATGTTAGACCAAACATTACCAAAAAAATTGCCGAAGCAAGAGAATTTGGCGATCTCAAAGAAAATGCCGAATATCATGCTGCCAAAGAACAGCAAGGTCTTACCGAAGCGAGGATAAGAGAAATTGAAGGAAAATTGAGTGCATCTCAAATTATAGATATCAAAAAAATTGAATGCACAGGAAGGGTTATTTTTGGATCTACGGTTTCACTTCTGGATATGCAAAACGATGAAAAAATCAGTTATCAAATTGTAGGCGAGGATGAAGCAAACGTGAAAAATGGAAAAATATCTTATTCTTCCCCTTTGGCAAGATCTCTCATCGGCAAAGAAGAAGGAGAAGCTACAAAATTCGAAAGTCCCTCCGGCATCAAAGAGTATGAGATCCTAGAGGTTTCTCACATTTAAATGTCATATTCAGGAGGCGAGCACTTTAATAAGCTTGCTAAGTCTAGGGGGTATAGATCGAGAGCAGCCTTTAAGCTTCATCAAATAAATAACAAATTCAATCTTCTCAAAAAAGGTTGCTCTGTGATGGACTTAGGCAGTTCTCCAGGCGGTTGGAGTCAAGTAGCAAAAGAATTAGTAGGCAATTCAGGAACAGTATTTGCTTTAGATATCATTCCAATGAAACCCATAAATGGGGTTGAATTTATAGAATTTGATTTTAGGGATAAAGATATAAAGAAATTTATTAATCTTGATTTTAATGTTGTAATTTCTGATATTGCGCCCAATATAAGTGGTATAACTATTACAGATAAAGAAAACATGCTTGAACTATTAAATAATGTCGTTGATTTCTGTAACTCCTCTTTAATGAAAGGAGGTTCTCTAATAGCAAAATGTTTTGATAATTCAAAAAATGATCTAAAAAAATCATTATTAAACCACTTCAGTAACGTAACTTTTTATAAGCCAGATGCATCAAGAAAAACATCTAAAGAAATTTATGTTATTGCACAAAATAAATTGAAATAAGTTATGTCAGATTTTCTAAGAAATATTTTCCTTTGGTTGGCAATTGCTGGTACTACCTTTTTTGTTATTCAAAGTCTTTCGGGTCCAGCAACTTCATCTTCGATGAACTATTCTGAGTTTGTATCTCTTGTAAATTCAGATCAAGTTTCATCCGTAGAGTTCAAAGGTGATGGATATACACTTGAAGGTACGCTTCAAGATGGCTCTCAATTTAAAACAACACGTCCGGTCTATGTGCAAGACAATCAATTGATGGATGATCTTTTCGAACATAGAGTTCAAGTATTAGGTGAAGAGCCACAACAGGAAAGCATTTGGACTCAATTGTTGGTTGCAAGTTTTCCAATTCTAATAATTATTGCAATTTTCATGTTTTTTATGAGGCAGATGCAAGGCGGAATGGGCGGTAGAGGAGGCCCTATGAGCTTTGGTCGAAGTAAAGCTAAACTCCTTGAAGGCGGTAAAGTTAAAACTACATTTGCAGATGTAGCCGGGGTTGAAGAAGCAAAAGAGGAAGTACAGGAACTAGTCGATTTCTTAAGAGATCCATCAAAATTTCAAAAATTAGGAGGAAAGATTCCTCGAGGAATTTTAATGGTTGGATCTCCTGGAACAGGTAAAACTTTATTAGCTCGTGCTATAGCAGGTGAAGCAAAAGTTCCTTTTTTCTCAATATCAGGGTCTGATTTTGTCGAAATGTTTGTTGGAGTTGGTGCTTCAAGAGTGAGAGACATGTTTGAGCAAGCTAAAAGACAGTCACCATGTATTGTTTTTATAGATGAGATCGACGCTGTTGGAAGACATCGTGGTGCGGGTCTCGGAGGAGGACATGATGAAAGAGAACAAACACTAAACCAACTACTTGTAGAGATGGATGGTTTTGAAGCTAATGAAGGAATTATCATAATTGCAGCAACAAATAGACCTGATGTTCTAGATCCAGCTCTTTTAAGGCCCGGTAGATTTGATAGACAGGTTGTCGTTCCTTTGCCAGATATCAAAGGCAGAGAGCAAATACTTAAAGTGCATATTCGAAAAGTGCCAGTAGATAAAGATGTTGAAGTATCCTTTATAGCAAGAGGTACCCCAGGATTTTCAGGTGCTGATTTAGCTAACTTGATTAACGAAGCTGCTTTGTTTTCTGCTCGAGCAGGAAAAAAGAAAGTCACTATGGAAGAGCTTGAATTGGCTAAAGACAAAGTCATGATGGGTGCAGAAAGAAAGTCTATGGTTATGAATGAAGCTGATAAAATTAAAACGGCTTACCATGAATCCGGCCATGCAATTGTTGGAAGATTGCTTGAAGAACATGACCCAGTTTACAAAGTATCCATAATTCCTCGTGGAAGAGCTTTAGGAGTGACCGTCTTTCTCCCTGAAGAAGACAAATACAGTAACAGCAAACAAGAAATTCTCGACAGAATTTGTGGTTTATTCGGTGGCAGGATAGCAGAAGAATTAATTTATGGTGATAAAGGCATTACCACTGGTGCTTCTAATGACATTGAAAGAGCTACAGATTTAGCAAGAAACATGGTCACTAAATGGGGTTTATCAACTGCAATTGGACCAATGAAATACGACGAAGAATCTGACGAGCCCTTCCTAGGAAGATCGGCTAGTTCGCAATCTAAGGGAATTTCTGATCAAACTGCAGAGAAGATTGACAAAGAAATCAAGAAAATTATCGATGATTGTTACAAAAGAGCAACCAAAATTCTTAAGGATAATATTGATAAACTTCATTTAATGTCTGAGTCCTTGGTCGAGCTGGAAACTCTTGATACAGCACAAATTGATGACATTATGGCAGGGGCCAAACCAAGAAGAGAGTCAGATGATGATTCTGCTCCAAAGAATACAGGTAAAAAAAGCTCCTCTATAGAAGAACCCGCAAATCAAACTTAATATGCCTTCTGTATCTGGGAGCCTCATAAAAGAGTCTCCTAGATTAATGGGGGTAATAAATCTTACTACTGATTCATTTTCAGACGGTGGTAATCTATTTTCTAGTAATAAAATAGATTTATCAAAAGCTCTTAGAAAAGTTGAAAAACTTATAAATGAAGGCGCCGATATTCTAGATTTTGGAGCTGAGTCTACAAGGCCAGGGTTCACTAAAATTCCCTCACAAGTCCAAATAGATAGATTGATCCCGATACTAGAACAGATTAAGGAAGAAGATATTATGATTTCTGTTGATTCAAGAGATTATAAAGTGCTCAACGAAGCTTCTAAATTTGGAATGAAATTTATAAACGATGTATCAAAGAATATATCTCAAAAGAAGTTAAAGTTAGCCAAAGAAAAAAAACTTTTAATATGCACAACTCATCATGGAAATAAAACAAAAAAATTATCCAATATTCTTTTGGATGTGGATAATTTTTTTCAAGCTAAAGAAAAATCATATCTTTCGAAAGGCTTAAATATAAAACAATGTTTTTTTGATCCTGGGTTTGGTTATGGGAAAACACCTTTCGAAAATATATTGCTGATGTCTAATATAAGTTTTTTTAAAAAAGAAAACAGGAAAATACTTACTGGCACTTCAAGAAAGAAATCTTTTGCAGATTTCTTTAAAGATACCTCAAAAACTAAACTATCAGCTAGCTTACTGAGTGGTATAATTTGTGCTCTTGGCGGGAGCAATATAATAAGAAGTCACGAAGTTAAACAACTTCGAGAGGAATTAGAAAAATTAGGTATTTATGAGAGATAGAAAACTAATATTTTTTGGTACCGACGGCGTAAGAGGATCTATTGATAATGAAGTTAATCCAGAGTCAGTCCTAAAACTTGGACATGCAGCAGGGAGACATTTCAAAAAAAGAGGAATCAACACTTTAGTAATCGGAAAAGACACCAGAATTTCCGGATATATGTTGGAGTCTGCTCTTCAAGCTGGAATTATTTCATCTGGAGTAAATGTGCGATTAGTAGGTCCTATGCCAACACCTGCAATTTCATATCTGGTATCTACTTTCAAAGGACATGCCGGTGTGGTGATAAGTGCCTCACATAATTCATTTGAAGATAACGGCATTAAATTTTTTGATGAAAATGGAGAAAAGTTATCTATTGAGAATGAAAAAGAAATAGAAAAATTTGCTGAAGAGGCTTATGAATTCGTGCATCCTGAAAATCTTGGTAAGGCAGCTAGGATTAGTGATGCAAAAGGTAGATACATTGAATTTTGCAAGAATACTTTAAGTGAAGATATTTCATTTTCAGGTTTAACTCTTGTTATTGACTCTGCTAATGGCGCCGCCTATGAAGTTGCTCCCAAAGTTTTTAAAGAGCTAGGAGCCGAAGTTTATTCGATTGCTGATAGTCCGGATGGTTTAAATATTAATAAAGATTGCGGAAGCACAAACATAGATTACTTAAAAGATGAAGTTTTGAGCAAAAATGCAGATTTTGGCATTGCCCTTGATGGCGATGGAGATAGATTAATTATTGTCGATTCAAACGGTCGAGAATTAGATGGAGACGATATTTTATATGTCATCGCAAAAAATAAATTTGAGTCAAAAATACATCTTGGCGTTAAAGGAGTAGTTGGTACTCTTATGACAAACAAAGGGTTAGAAAAAGCTTTTAACGATGAAGGAATTGAGTTGGTTAGGTCGGATGTTGGGGATAAGTATGTTTTACAAAAATTAAACGAACTTAATTGGACTCTTGGAGGAGAGCAATCTGGACATATTCTTTGCCTAGATAAATCAAATACTGGAGATGGAATAATCGCTGCAATTCAGTTTCTACAATCTATCGTGGTTTTAAATAAAACAATACCCGAATTACTTTCAGAGTTTAAAAAATATCCTCAAATTCTTACCAATGTAAAAGTTAAGGATGGAAATAAAGTTTTAAAAAATAAAAAATTACAGAAAGCTCAAAAAAAATCAGAAGGGTTATTAGAAACTTTTGATGGCAGAGTACTTATAAGAAAGTCTGGTACAGAGCACAAGATTAGAATAATGGTTGAAAGTAATTCTCAAGAAGCAACTTCAGAGCAATCAGTTTTATTAACTGAACTTGTAGAATCAATTTCATGAAGCATTTGATTGCAAATTGGAAAATGAATTTTATTAATTCAGATGCATGGCTGAAAGATTTTGATCTAAATAATATCCCAAAAGAAATTAAGGTAGTAATTTGCCCTAATTACCTAGAAATAGAAGATTTTTATGAAATTTCATCGAAAACTCACGAAAAAATTTTAATCGGCGCTCAAAATTTATCGTCTGAAACTAAGGGTGCATTCACTGGTCAAATATCAGGAAAAATGCTGAAAAACATTGGAGCTTCTTACTCGATAGTTGGTCATTCGGAGTGTAGGCTTCAAGGCGAAGACGATGAAACTATCCTGAATAAAGTCCAAACAGCTATAGAGTGTGAGCTTATACCTATTTTGTGCATAGGTGAAAATCAGGAGGAATACTCCAAGGGTAGAACAGAAAAAAAAATAAAACATCAATTAACTGAAAATTTATTTCCTCTTAAAAACTTATCAAAAAGTGTTCTGATAGCCTACGAACCCATTTACGCTATTGGTTCTGGAATAGCTGTCCAAAACGAGCATTTGGAAGAGGTTTCTCTTCTTATAAAAGATTTAGTTAGAGACAATTTAGGAATAGATTTGACATTGATTTATGGGGGCAGTGTTACTTCAGATAGCGCTAAGAATCTTGCCAAAATAGATGGAATCGATGGATTTTTAGTAGGAAATGCTTCTCTTGACCCTAAAGAATTTGCTAATATCGCGCTGAGTTTAGAGTAATGATTCTTTTTTTGATTATATTCCAGGTGATTTCAGCCATACTGTTGGTTGGAATAATTTTATTGCAACATGGTAAAGGAGCCGATATTGGTTCTGCATTTGGTTCTGGTTCTTCAAATCCAATGCTTGGCCCAATTGATTCAACCAATTTATTGACAAAAGTTACTTGGGTTTTAGTAGCGATATTTTTTGTTGTAACTATTTCTATATCAATTGTTCAAAAAAATGAAATAAATAATGAATTTGATTTTCTCATTGATCAAAATAATATTGAGCAGATTGAAGAAGAAATTATTCAAGAATTACCAGAATGAGGGCCGAAGTGGTGGAACTGGTAGACACGCTATCTTGAGGGGGTAGTGGACAACCGTCCGTGGAGGTTCGAATCCTCTCTTCGGCACCAATTTACTTGAAAAACAAGCTTTAAAAACCTATACTCGCGCAGTTTAAGAATATTGCGGGGTGGAGCAGTCTGGTAGCTCGTCGGGCTCATAACCCGAAGGTCGTAGGTTCAAATCCTGCCCCCGCTACCATTTTTTGGGCCCTTTATGGGCTTCTTTTATATGTGGTTATGACAAGTACGATAGAAAAGTTAGAAACAAACATTACAAAAGATATTGAATCTTTTGGTCTTTCTCTGTGGGGGATTGAATTATCAGGGAATTCAAGATCAAAATTAATAAGGATTTTTATAGACAAAAAAAACGGCGTTGATATAGATGATTGCCAAAAAGTTAGCAATCAAGTGAATGAATTACTCACCAACATAGAGCTTGTATCATTTGATTATACTTTAGAAGTATCTTCACCAGGGCTGGATAGGAAATTCTTTAAATTAGAGCAATTTCATGAATTTATTGGGCATGAGATTAAAGTCAAATTTTATGACGGAAATAAAAAAGTAACCAAAACTGCTTTACTACTTAATGCTAATGAGGAAGGTATTTTTTTGAAAGATGAAAACGAATTCTTTATTAATTTTGACAAAGTTATAGTCGCAAGACTTGAACCAATTTTCGAGGTATCAAATGAATAATGAAATATTAATGGTTGCGGAATCGGTCTCTAACGAGAAAGCATTACCAAAAGATACTATTTTTGAAGCAATTGAATTTGCTTTAGCTAGTGCTGCTAAGAAAAAATATTCTGATGAGGTAGATATTCGAGTGGATATAGATCACCAGACAGGAGATTATGAAACTTTCAGATGTTGGGAGGTAGTCGAAGTTGATGACTATGAAACTCCTGAAATGCATATTCTTATAGATAGTGATGATGCAGAGGAAAAAAACCTTTCTATTGGCGATTTAGTCAAAGAAAAGATTGAAAATGTTGAGTTTGGAAGAATTGCTGCTCAAATAGCAAAACAAGTAATTGTTCAAAAAGTAAGGGATGCAGAAAGGCTTGAGATAATTAAAAAATTCAGATCTTACTTAGGTCAACTTGTTACTGGGACTGTAAAGAAAGTTACTAGAGAAACAATAATAGTTGATCTTGGAGAAGGAGCTGATGCAATTCTTCCTAGATCAGATTTAATTCAAGGAGAGATATATCGCATCGGAGATAGGGTCAGGGCTATTCTTGAAGAAACTGTTCGTGAAAATAGAGGATCACAATTAACTTTATCTCGAGGGTCAAAAGAGATGCTAGTTGAATTATTTAAGCTTGAGGTTCCTGAGATAGCTGAAGAAGTAGTTCAGATAAGAGCTGTGGCCAGAGAACCTGGGGGAAGGTCTAAGATTGCAGTTAAAACAAACGACACAAGAATTGATCCTGTTGGAGCATGTGTGGGAATGAGAGGAGCGAGAGTTCAAGCAGTTTCAAACGAATTAGGTAATGAGAGAATTGATATTATTGTCTGGGAGGATGATCCGGCAAAATTACTTATAAACACTTTGTCACCAGCTGAAGTTACTTCAATAGTTTTAGACGAAGATGCAGATAAAATGGAAGTGCAGGTCAAAGATGAAAGCTTGGCTCAAGCAATAGGAAGAAATGGTCAAAATATTAGATTATCCTCAGAACTTATTGGATGGGACATTCAGATTCGAGGAGAAAATGAAGATAAAGAATCTTCTGGGTCTGATCAAGCTTCAAATACTCTTGAAAAATACTTAGATATTGATACTTCTACTTCAGAAATTCTAATTTCTAATGGTTTTGAATCAGTGAACTCTATTGCAGAAGCTGAAATATCTAAGCTTTGCGAAATAGAGGAGATTACAGAAGAAATTGCCGAAATGTTAATTGAAAGAGCTTCTGATGCACTGATTGAAATTGCTCTTTCAGATATGGAAGAAGCATTTGACTTTAATTCATTAGAGGATGTCAACGAAGAAATTGCAAAAGTTCTTTCAGATAATTTATCTAGCAAAGATGAGTTAGCTGATCTATCTGTTGATGAATTAGTAGAAATGACCAAAATAGATGAAGAATTAGCTGCAAAAATTATTATGGATGCAAGATCTGATTGGTTTGAGGAATAAAAAATATGGATGTAAGTGATTTAGCAAAAGTCATAGGATACGAAGTAGATTCATTGTTAGAAGCAATAAATCAAGCAGGTCTATCTCAATCATCTGCCAACGACAATATTTCTACAGAAGATAGAAAAAAAATTCTTGAACACATAAAGAGCACTAAGAAAGGTTCCAAGAAAACTATTTCTATTGCTAAGAAAACAAAGACCGAGACTAAGAAAGATGAAGGACAAATTTCAATAACTAGATTTAAGTCCGAGAATCAAGCTGCTAAGGAAAAAAGTTCATCAGGAGATCTATCTGGAACAATTGATTTTGAGGCTGCCGAAAAAAGGAGAGTCCAGGCGTCTAGTGATAAGAAGGCTCAAGATGAAGAAAGAGAAAAAAGAATCAAAGATTCTTCTACAAAGGTAATAAGGAAGTCAAAACAGGAGCAAGCAGAACAGAGCAAAGGGAGCACTTCTCCAAAAAAATCAACTAAAACTCAGAGAAAAAATCTCAAAAGTCCCGCCAAAGATTCAAAACTCGATAAAAAAGAACAAGAAGGTGAAAAGTTTTTAGAATCTCAACTTGCATCAGTCCAAAAATTTGAGAAGCCTGCAGAATTTATTCAGAAAGAAATATCAATCCCTGAAACTATTTCTGTAGCTGAACTCGCCAAAGGACTTTCCGTAAAGTCTTCTGACCTCATTAAAGCTCTTATGAATAACGGAATTATGGCTACTGTGAATCAATCTCTTGATCAAGAAACCGCAGTTCTTATAACCACTGAACTGGGTCATATAGGCAATCCGATTCAAGAAAATGAAGCTGAGGAAAAAATGCTTGAGGGATTTGCTCAAGAGGGAGAGCAAATTGCAAGAGATGCAATTGTCTCTGTACTGGGACATGTTGATCATGGAAAAACTTCACTTCTTGATTACATAAGAAATTCCTCCGTCGCAGATAAAGAGGAGGGAGGCATCACTCAAAGCATAGGTGCTTATCAAGTATCAATTGAAGACAAGAATCTCACATTTATTGATACACCAGGACACGCAGCATTCTCAAAAATGAGAGCAAGAGGTGCAAATTCTACAGATATTGTTGTTCTTGTGGTTGCTGCTGATGACGGAGTTCAACCTCAAACAGTTGAAGCCATAAATCATGCTAAAGCTGCTGGTGTGCAAATTGTGGTTGCAATAAATAAAATCGATAAACCAGAGGCTGATGTAGACAAAATAAAAGGGGATTTAGCCAAGGAAGAACTTGTTGCAGAAGATTGGGGTGGTGATATTCAAATGGTTCCCGTATCAGCTCAATCTGGAGAAGGAGTCCCTGAATTATTAGAGACAATTTTCTTAGTAGCAGAAATTATGGACTTGAAAGCATCTTTTGAAGGGCCTGCAACTGGAGTAGTTTTAGAATCTGGCGTAAAAAGAGGTGAAGGTGCAGTTGCTACATTATTAATTCAACAAGGTAGCCTAAATACAGGTGACTTTATTCTTGTAGGGGATCAAACCAGAAAAATTAGGGCTCTAAAAGATTTTAATGATAAACCAATTAAAACTGCCCAACCTTCCTCGCCAGTATCTATATCAGGTTTGGAATATCCTCCATCAGCTGGGGATCAGTTTTATGTATTAAAAGATGAAAAAACAGCAAAAAATCTATCAGAAGAAAGAGCTACAAAAGAAAGAGAAAAAAGACTTTCTAGAATGGGTTCTCTAAATTCTGAAAATATATTTGCAAATGCTGATGGAACTAAACCTTCAATAAATTTTATTCTTAAATCAGACTCTAACGGAACATTGGAAGCTCTATCTGGTTCAGTTCTCAATATGAAGATAGATGAGGTTAATTTAAAGATTGTACTCGATGGAGTGGGCTCTATCACCGAAAATGATGTCAACTTAGCAATTGCATCGGAGGCAACCATTTTTGGCTACAACGTGAGAGCTGATACCACTGCACTCAACTTGGCAGAAAGCGAAGGTATAGAGATAAAGTATTTCGGAATAATATACGATTTGCTGGATTCAATTAAAGCTTTGATAGAAGGATCTTTAGAGCCAGAAATAAAAGAAAGACAGTTGGGTATCGCAGAAGTAAAAGAATTATTTAAATCGCCCAAATTTGGCCTGATAGCAGGTTCAATGGTTACTGATGGAAGCATCATGGCAAATAAACTCGTAAGAGTTCTAAGAGATAATATTGTAATTCATGAAGGAAAATTAGACTCTCTAAGAAGATTTAAAGATGAGGCTTCAGAAGTAAAAAGCGGCACTGAATGTGGAATAGGAATTACTAACTATACTGATGCAAAAGTTGGCGATGTCATTGAAGTATACGAAAGAGAAGAAATAGCCAGAAAACTTGAATCTTGACAAATAAATACTCATTTAAGAGATCTGACAGAATCGCAGATCTAATATTCAGGGAAATTTCAAATCTAGTTCAAACGCAGGTAAAAGATCCCCGACTAGAGAATATTGTCATTACTAAAGTAGAGATGTCTGACAATATGAAGATAGCCAAAATCTTATACAGAAATTTGATATCTTCTTCCGATCAAGCAGACTTAGAAAAAGGTTTTAAAAAGGCTTCAGGCTTTTTAAGATCAAGTCTGGCAAGAAATTTATCTTTGAAAAGAGTTCCAAGTCTGATTTTTATTTATGATGAGCTAAGCATTTATGATTAACGGTGTACTTCAAATTGATAAGCCAAAAGCTGAGTCGTCCGCTTCTCATATAAGAAGACTATCTAAATTAGAACCGGAACTAAAAATTGGACATTGTGGAACACTTGATCCAATGGCTACTGGAATATTGGTAGTTTGTCTTAATCAAATGACCAGATTTGCTTCATATCTGAGCTCGTCTGAAAAAACTTATCAAGCATGCATATACTTTGGAAAAAAAACTAGCACTGGTGATTCTGAGGGAGAAATAATTCATTCAAAAGAATTTTCATTTTTAGATTTCTCTTCAAAAGATGTAGAAAATACAATTCAAAAGTTCCTGGGCAAATCCAAACAAAAACCTCCAGCATTCTCAGCCTTAAAACATAAAGGAAAATCTCTATACGAATATGCAAGAAAAGGCATAAAAATAGACAAAGATGAAAGAGAAATTTTTATATCTTCAATAAAACTTTTATCCATAATTGGAAATGAAGTTAATATTGAAGTCTCTTGTAGCTCTGGAACTTACGTAAGATCCTTAGCAGAAGATATCGGTGAACTATTTAATTGTCCTGCGTATTTGAAAGAGCTTAGAAGAACCAGATCTGGGAATTTCAATGTGAAAAATGCAATCAAACTTCCTCAAGACAGATTACCTATCGATAAAATAATTTCACCAAATGATGCACTAAATTGCTTTAATGAGATACAATGCGCGCCAGATATAGTAGATAAATTAAGAAACGGCCAATTCGTCGAATCTAACTTGAAATACGATTCTTCGACTATTTTAAGGCTTAGGGATTCCAAAAGGGGATTCATTGGATTGGTAGAATATAATGAAGGTTTACTTAAACCTAAACGATTCCTAGAAAATTTTCTATCTTTATCTTAAAAACTAGGAGGACTCATTGAGTTTAACAACAGAACAGAAAAGTGAAATTGTAAGCAAATTTGCCGCATCCGATGGAGATACTGGTTCACCTCAGGTTCAAATAGCTTTATTAACTGCGAATATTGAATCGTTACAAAAGCATTTTAAAGATCATGCGAAGGATCATCACTCCCGTCAGGGACTTATAAGAATGGTGAATTCTAGGAGAAAGTTATTAGATTATCTCAAAGGAAAAGATCCCGAGGCTTATTCTTCTGTTCTAGAAGCGCTGAATCTAAGAAAGTAATTTAGATTCAGATTTATAAAGGAAATTAAATGTTTGAAGAGACTTATGCGTCAGTTACAACAAATGTAGCTGGAAGAGAAATAAAGTTAGAAACAGGAAAAATAGCACGACAAGCCACAGCATCTATCATTGCTTCTTCTGGCGAAAATCAAGTTCTTGTAACTGTTGTTGCTGGTAGAGAGCCAGAAGGCCAATCTTTTTTTCCACTAACAGTAAATTACACAGAAAAATATTATGCTGCAGGAAAGATTCCAGGCAGTTTTTTTCGAAGAGAGGGTAGACCAACTGAAAAAGAAACACTTGTCTCAAGACTTATTGATAGACCTTTAAGACCTTTATTTCCGAAGGGTTATTTTCAAGAAGTACAGGTAATATGCACAGTTTTGTCTGCTGATAAGAATGAAAGTCCAGAGATTATTTCTCTTATTGGAGCATCTGCTGCGTTAGCGATATCCGGTCTTCCTTTTGAGGGTCCAATTTCTGCTGCAAGAGTCGGATTTGTTGATGGATCATATGTGCTCAATCCTGATAATGAATCACTTGAAAAATCATTGTTGGATATGGTTGTTGCTGGAACGAAAGATGCTATTTTGATGGTTGAATCTGAGGCAAAAGAACTTTCAGAAGATCAAATGCTCGGGGCTGTTTTATTTGCTCATCAAGAAATGCAAAAAACAATTACTTTAATTGAAGAGCTCGCTTCAAAAATCTCTATTCCTGAAATTGAATATTCTATAAAAGAAGATAATTCTGAATTAAAAGAAAAAATATTAAATATTGTAAGAGATGACCTAGTGAGTGCTTATTCAATTCCAGAAAAGGCTAAAAGACAGGAATCAGTATCTCTTGCTCGAGATAAAATGAAAGAGAGTCTTAATGATGAAGATTTAGAAGATGAAAACGCTGTTTCTGGATATTTCAAATCAGTAGAATCAGAAATAGTAAGATCTAGGCTCCTTAACGGCGATTCAAGAATAGATGGAAGAGACCTTGATACAGTCAGACCAATAGATATAGAAGTTGGATTTTTAAATAAATCTCACGGTTCTTGTTTGTTCACCAGAGGTGAGACTCAATCTATAGGTGTTGCAACACTAGGTGGGTCCAGAGATGCTCAATTGATTGATGCTTTAGAAGGTACAACAAATGATCCCTTTATGCTTCATTATAACTTTCCTCCATTTTCTGTTGGTGAGGCAGGTTTTATAGGAGCACCGAAAAGAAGAGAAATCGGTCATGGAAAATTAGCACGAAGAGCTTTAGAAGCAGTTTTGCCATCGCAAGAAGAGTTTCCCTACACCATAAGAGTTGTATCTGAAATAACTGAATCGAATGGCTCTAGTTCCATGGCAACAGTTTGTTCTTCAAGTCTATCAATGATGGATGCAGGAATTCCTATTAAGAAAGCTGTGGCAGGAGTAGCTATGGGACTTGTTCTTGATGGCGATGATTTCTGCGTCATAACAGATATTTTAGGAGATGAAGATCATCTGGGAGATATGGATTTCAAGGTGGCAGGAACTTCAGATGGAGTAACAGCTCTTCAGATGGATATTAAAGTTAAAGGAATATCAGAAGAGATAATGGAGGTAGCTCTAGAGAAAGCACAGACAGCAAGGACTCATATCCTTGAAAAAATGGACTCTGTATTGGACTCACCAAGAAAAGAACTTTCTCCAAATGCCCCTCAAGCTGTAAATATGACTATTGCAAAAGATAAAATTAGAGAAGTGATTGGAAAAGGCGGCTCGGTAATTAAAAGTATTACAGAAAAATCTGGTGCAAATGTGGATATTAATGATGATGGAGAGATTAAAATATTTGGTGATTCACCTGAATCAAGGCAAACAGCAATAGACCTTATTAATCAAATTGTTGCAGATCCTGAAGTCGGTCACATTTACACCGGAACTGTAGTTAAAATTGTCGAGTTCGGAGCTTTCGTTTCAATAGATGGTGGAAAAGAAGGCCTAGTCCATGTCTCAGAAATCATGGAAGAAAGGGTTGAGAAAGTTTCTGACTACCTTGTTGAAGGAGAAGAAGTCGATGTTAAAGTCATTGGTATTGATGACAGAGGTAGGGTAAAACTTAGCATCAAAGCAGTAAATTCACCGGAAGAAACTACCGAAGGATAAATCTGGTGGCTATGGGTAGACTTGAACTACCGACCTCTGCGTTATGAGTGCAGCGCTCTAACCAGCTGAGCTACATAGCCAAAGAAAGAGAATTCTCTTAGTCTGATCATTAAAAGTCAAGCAACAAGCTATACATTGAATCTGAAGTGAACTATGTCTCCATCTTCAATGATGTATTCAGAACCTTCGGATCTTAATTTTCCTGCCTCTTTAGCTCCTAGCTCACCATTAAACTCAATATAGTCTGCATAGGAAATGGTTTCAGCTCTGATAAAACCTTTTTCAAAGTCTGTATGAATCGTTCCTGCAGCTTGAGGAGCTAGAGATCCTTTTTTTATTTCCCAAGCTCTAACTTCTTTTTTTCCAGCCGTAAAAAAGGTTTGAAGACCTAAGCTATCAAATGCTGCCCTGATCATGACGTTTAAACCAGGTTCTTCCAAACCTATATCTCTCAAAAGATCATCTTTGTCATCTCCAAGTTCAGCTATTTCAGCTTCTAGCTGATTGCATAGACCAATGACTTGAGAATTATTTTCATAGGCGAATTCTTTAACGGATAAATAAAATTCATTTTCTTCTAGGCTATCATCTATGTTTGCAACATATATAACAGGTTTGATTGAAATAAGATTTAAGCCTTTAAGTTCAGCTAAATCATTATTTTCAAAGTTTATATTTCTTAAATTTTCTTCTTTGTTGAGAAATTCCAATGTTTTTTCATAAACTTCTAAGGTAAAGAGAAGCTTTTTGTCGCCACTTTTAGCTTTCCTCTTAACATTTTCAATGGCGTTCTCAAGAACTTCCATGTCAGCAAGGATAAGTTCAAGTTCTATCGTTTTTATATCATCTAAAGGAGATATTTTATCTTTGACATGAATTATGCTTTCATCTTCAAAGCATCTAACCACGTGAATAATCGCATCTGTTTCTCTGATATTGGCAAGAAACTTATTACCTAAACCCTCTCCCTTGGAAGCTCCCTCAACAAGACCTGCGATATCAACAAACTCAACAGTTGATTGAATTATTTCCTCAGGATCAACAATTTCAGCTATTTTATTTAGTCTGCTGTCAGGAAGATTTACTATTCCGACATTAGGATCAATTGTGCAGAATGGAAAATTTTCAGCTTGTATGCCGGATGATGTTAACGCATTGAATAAGGTAGATTTTCCTACGTTAGGTAATCCCACAATCCCACATTTAAGTCCCATTATTTTTTTGAATGTAATTTTGTCAAAGCTTTTTCCCAATAATCAAAAACAACAAGTTCAAAAACTTCCAAAGCATTATGCATCGCTATAAGTTTATTTTTTCTTTCGCTAGAAGATCCTTTTTTTACGACAAAAGAATTAACTTTTTTTGGATCGCCTGGATGACCTATACCAATTCTTAACCTCTTAAAATCTTTTTTACCAGACAAGCTCTGCATAATATCTTTTAAGCCATTGTGACCTCCATCACCTCCAGAGAATTTTAATTTTGATACTCCGGGAGGAAGATCTAGGTCATCATGAACGACAAGAAGGTTTTTTAATTTAATATTCTCTCCCTTCACAGTAGGAGCAACGCTTTTTCCACTTTGATTCATAAATAGGGAAGGGATAGAAAGAATGACTTCTAAATCCTTCAATAGAAATTTTCCTATAAAGGCTTTGTATTTTTTCTTTTCTTTTAACTCAACATCATACTTTTCACAAAGCATATGAACGAAATCAGTTCCAGCGTTATGCCTAGTATTAGCGTATCTTGAGCCAGGATTTCCTAACCCAACCACTAAAAAAGTTTCCATAAATTAGTTGTCGCTAGATTCTTCTTCTTGAGATTCGTCTGTTTGAGATGAATCGGCAGGAGCTTCAGCATCGTCTGTAACTTCTTCACCATCTTCTCCAATCACAGGATCATCATCAATTTCAAGAGAAGCTCTCGTGACAGCACAAGAGAGGACAGGTTGATCTTGGAGATCATTCAATACGCTTGTTAGCTCAACACCTTCTGGCAATGAAATTTCTGACATCATTACAGATTGATTCAATTCTATATTTTGAGTATCGATTTCAATGAATTCTGGAAGAGAGGCTGCAGAGCATAAAACTTCTACTTCGTTTCTAAGGTGAGAGATCATACCACCTTGTTGTTTGACGCCAACACAAATATCCTCATTGATAAACTTTAAAGGGACATTAACAGTTACTTTGGTATCTTTTGAAACAACTAAGAAGTCAACGTGTGAAGGCCTATCATTTCTCGGATTTCTTTGAATATCTTTCAATAGAACCTCAAAGGGAGATCCATCAATATTCAAATCTATAACTTGGGAAAAAATACTTGGATTTTCTAGGATTTTCTTAAGATCTTTCTCCAAGACTTTTATATTTGAAGATTTTTCTTCTCCATATATGACCCCGGGGACTATTTCAGAAGATCTTAAGCCTCTTGAATTTGCTTTTCCTGTCTCTTGTCTGGATTCACCAGATATTGATATTTTTTCGCTCATTTTTATAAAAACATTTCACTGATTGATTCTTCTCTATTCACTCTTGTTATAGCGCCTGCTAATGTAGAATCCATAGAGACAATCTTTATTTTCTTGCAATTTTCAGCCTCTTTTGAGAGCGGAATTGTATCAGTTACAATCAATGAGTCTAGCTTTGATTTGGATATTTTTTTAATTGCAGAACCAGAAAGAACTGGGTGAGAAATATAAGCATAAACTTTCTGAGCACCTTGTTTTTTTAATGCATCTGCAGCATTACACAGAGTTCCCGCTGTATCAATTATGTCATCGATAATAATGCATGTTTTGTTCTTTACGTTCCCAATAACATTCATGACTTCAGATTCATTCGCCTTTTCTCTTCTTTTATCAATGATAGCTAAATCTGTATCTCCCATGTATTTTGCTAGTGCTCTTGCTCTAACAACACCGCCTACATCAGGAGAAATTACAATTTGGTTATGATATTTTGATCTGTTTATATGATTTAAGAATGCTTTCGTAACATAGATATTATCCACAGGGATATTGAAGAAACCCTGTATTTGGTCTGAGTGTAAATCCAGAGTCATGATTCTATTTGCTCCAGCAATTTGAAGAATTTCCGCAACTAGTTTTGCTGAAATAGGCACTCTTTCAGATCTAACTCTTCGATCCTGTCTGGCATAACCAAAATAAGGAATCACTGCAGTAATTCTGGATGCAGATGCTCTCCTTAAAGCATCTATCATAATCGATAACTCCATAAGATTTTCATTTGCAGGAGAACAAGTTGATTGGATTATGAATACATCCTTCCCTCTAACATTTACGTTTATCCTTACATCTGACTCGCCGTCGCTGAATCTCTCTACCTCAGCTTTTCCTAAATTTTTGCCAAGTTTTTTAGCAATCTTTCCAGCTAATACATTGTTAGCATTTCCTGAAAATAAAATAAGATTTTTAGCAGGCTTTAACATTTTCTCTGGCTGGGGTGGTAGGATTCGAACCTACGCATGGCGGCATCAAAAGCCGCTGCCTTACCGCTTGGCCACACCCCATTATTTTTTAAGTTCATCATATATCGGAGACTTATCTAAACTTCTTGTTACAAAAAACTTACAGTTAGTCGGAACTTTCGTTGCAATTGTATACGCCTCTTCTGAAGATTTAAAATTTAAATACATTGAAGATCCAGTTCCAGATAATTCTACGTTTCCATATTGAGACATCAGGTTAAAAATTTCATTTATTTCTGGATATACTTTTCTTGCATAATACTCAAAATCATTTTTTAAATCTGTTGGAAAATCGGTTTTATTTTCATCATAAAACTTGAAAGCATCAGCTGTGGATATTTTTATATCTGGATAGATGATCAAGTAATAATTTGCCTCACTTGCAATAGTTTTAAGTAACTCACCTCTTCCTTTGGCAATAGAATTTTTTCCTTTTATGAAAAAAGGAACATCGCTTCCAAGACTAAGTCCAATTTCTAATAACTGACCTTCCGATAAATTCAATTTAAAAAGTCTATTAAGAACAATCAATGTAGAAGCACAATTAGAACTTCCGCCACCTAAGCCAGCACCTATAGGTATATTTTTTTGAACTTTAAAAGAGAATTCAGATTTTTCATTACAAAAGCTTTTCATTAAATAATAAGCTTTTGTGATTAGATTATCCCCAGTTTCAATATCATCATTATTGATTCTAAGTTGGAAATTATCACTTTCTTCTATTTCAAGATAATCATACAAAGATATCAATCTGAACTCGGTTTCAAGATCATGATAGCCATCAGGTCTTTTTGAATTTATTTTCAGGCCTATGTTTAACTTCGCTGGACAGGAAACTTTCATTTATTAATCTGAATCTGAAGTTTATAAAATGGATTAGTAGCAATTAATCTATCCATATCTTCTTGACCATCGGATATTTTTTCAACAAGGATAGAATCTTCTATTACTTTTAGGAGTTTGCAGTTTCCAAATAAACAATCTTCATAGTACCAATCCACAATAAAATAAAGTGTAGAAATTAAATTATCATTCCTTTCTATTATTTCTTCTACTTTGTTTCTGAAAGAATTATTGACTAGTAATTGATATGTATCTTTATTTTTGAACACAAGACTGAATTTTGGATAGAACCTACCATTTTTAAAATTTATTGTTATTTTTTCTTTTTGTTTTAAAAAACTGACTTTTCCGTTAATAAAAGATTCGCTAGTTGTAAATAAAAAACTTGCAGTTAAAAAATTTCTATCATTTTTTGAAGAAATTAAGTCTTCTTTAACAGTTGCGCAAGATGAAAGATAGGATACTAAAATAAAAATAAGTAGAATTGACCTAAGGATTGAATTTTTATTCATCTTTTAAAAATTTTATTAATGTTAGATTCAATAAAAACAAGATTAACTGAGATTAAGGATAATTTCTCTGATATTCAGACTAAATTGAGTATGCCGGATGTAATCAATGATCAAAAGCAGTATGCATCTCTATCAAAAGAATATTCTAATTTAAAGCCTATTGTAGAAAAATTCGAAGAGTACATTAAGTGTGAAAGCAATATTTCAAGTGCTGAAGAAGTTCTTAATGAATCTGATATAGATTTAGCGGAATTAGCAAAAGAGGAAATTAAAGAAAATAACGAAAGAATATCTGAGATTGAAAAGGAGCTGAAGAATCTCCTTATTCCAGTCGATAAGAATGATGATAAGAATGTTTTTGTTGAAGTTAGAGCCGGAACAGGTGGCGATGAGGCAGCACTTTTTGTTGGAGATCTTTATAGAATGTATCTAAGGCTAGCAGAAAGAAATAAATGGAAAAGTGAGCTTATTTCGTCAAGAGAAAGCGAGCAAGGTGGATTTAAAGAAGTAGTAATTAAAATTATTGGAGAGAATGTTTACAAAAAATTAAAATTTGAATCAGGAATACATCGTGTTCAAAGAGTTCCTTCAACTGAATCACAGGGAAGAATTCATACCTCGGCATGCTCGGTAGCTGTTCTTGCAGAAATAGAAGATGTTGAAGAAGTTGAAATAGATAAGTCTGAAATTAGAACTGACACTTTTCGTGCCTCTGGTGCGGGAGGACAGCATGTTAATAAGACAGATTCAGCGGTGAGGCTAACTCATATTCCAACCGGAATAGTCGTTGAGTGTCAGGATGATAGGTCTCAACATAAGAATAAAGCAAAAGCACTTACTTTGCTCGGTGCAAAGCTCAAAGCAATGGCAGAAGAAGAAGTAACTCAAGAGCAAGCTGAAAAAAGAAAAAATATGGTTGGATCAGGAGATCGATCTGAGAAAATTAGGACTTATAATTTTCCTCAAAGCAGAATCACTGATCATAGAATTGAATTTTCGGTTCATAATTTGGATGGTTTCCTAGATGGTGAAATGGAAATCATGATCTCAACGTTATTAGAAGAAAATCAAGCTAGATTATTATCAAACCTTGAAAAAACATTCTCGTGACGAATCTTCGAAAGTTATTTTCAATTTCTAACCTGCCGACATTAGATAAAGAATTGATTTTGTGTCACATACTCAAAATTGAAAGAGTTGATCTTTATAAAAAGTCTGATATAGAAATTCAAGATAAAACAAATAAAGCCTTTACCGATCTTATAAAGAAGAGAGAAGAAGGTTTTCCTTTGGCATACATAACAGGAATAAAACCTTTTTGGGATGATGAATTTCAGGTTAACGAAAGTACGTTAATCCCAAGACCAGAGTCAGAATTATTAGTAGAAACAGCCATCTCTTTTGATTTAGAGAATTGTTCACTTCTTGAGCTTGGAACAGGATCTGGAGCTATAGGTATGTCTATAGCTAAAGAAAAACCTTTTTGGACTTGCACCTTAACAGATAAAAGTTTTGAAGCTTTGTCTGTTGCGAGAGAAAACATGAAAGCTCTAAATCTAAAAAACTCTGTTTTAATTCAGCATGATTGGCATAAAAGATGGCTTTTTGAGCCGATGGATTTGATAATTTCAAATCCACCATATATTTATCGTAATGATTTAGATGGAGATGAGGATGGAATTTGGTTTGAGCCACCATCAGCACTTTTTTCTGAGAAAAAGGGACTGGCTGACATTAGTACAATAATAAAAAATAGTGTTATTTTCTTAAAAGAAAATGGGAAGTTGCTTTTAGAACATGGATTTGATCAGAAGGATTCTATTAATAAGATGGCAAATCAAAATGACTACAGTGATGTTTCTTTTTTAAAAGATTTGAATGGAAAATGGAGAGTAGCGTGTCTAACCAAGTGAACTTTAGTGAAAAGGAGATGATGAAATACAGCAGAAACATCATGCTTGCAGATATAGGAGTAGAGGGACAAAGGCTACTAAAAAATTCTACTGTCACGATTATTGGAGTAGGCGGTTTGGGGTGCGCCTGCTCGCAGTATTTGGTTGCAAGCGGAATTGGAAGCTTAAACCTTTTTGATCCTGACCAAGTTGATCTAAGTAATTTACAAAGGCAAATTTTATTTCGCGAGGAGGACTTGAATGCTTTCAAAGTCGATGCTGCAGTTACATCTTTATTGAGACTTAATCCTGATGTGAATATAAAAAAATTCAGACAAAGTTTTGAAAAAAATAATGTTCCTGATGAAATAACAAAGAGCAAAATTGTTATAGATTGTTCTGATAATTTTGAAACCAGAAGGTATACAAATAACTACTGTTATAAAAATAAAATACCCTTAATTTCTGGTTCATGCATTCAGTGGAAAGGGCAGCTTATGAAATTTGATTTTCAAAATGATAGCGCATGTTATGAATGCTTATTTGAAGATACATCTTCTGAAGACTTAAGCTGTACAGAATCAGCAATATTTTCTCCAATAGTAGGAATAATTGGTTCAATGTTAGCTTCAGAAACAATAAAAACCATTACCAAGATATCCAAGAACTGCCAAATTTTCCAAGATCATGATTTCAAAGATAATTTAAGCAGGAAAATAACTTTTAAAAAAAACAAGCAATGTAAAATTTGTGGTGAGCTTTAATGATGAAAATCAGAGGATTCATAGAAGGTTTTTATAACAGAAAGCCAAAAAAAACCGATTATAGTTTTAAGAATAGCAATATTACCCATTACATCTATGCGCCAAAAGAAGATTCTTACATTAGGCAAAAATGGCGAATAAAAGATAAATCTCTTGAAGCACGTAGCATTCCCAAAAATATTACTCAAGTTTATACGCTATCTCCAGGAGCAGACTTTAATAGAAAATCTAAGAAAGATTTCAACCTTCTGTTGTCAAAGTTTAATTTTGCCATTGATAAAGGGTTTTCTGAGGTGGGTTTATTGTTTGATGATATTGATATAAATAACATTGGAATAGAATCTGATGACAAGGATTTAGGTAAATTTCACGGCGAACTAATTTCAGATGTGACTACTAAGTTGGGTTTTAGTAAGGGATGGTTTTGTCCATCAATTTATTGCCAAAGCTTTTCTAAAAAAGGAATTCAAAATGATAAGTATCTCGAAGGAGTATCAGAAACCATAAATAATGATTTATTTTTTCTTTGGACGGGTCCAAAAGTAATTAGCGATTTTATTTCTCAAGACCACCTCAAAGAGCTAGGTCAAGTAATAAAGAATCCTGTGGTTATTTGGGATAATTTTTATGCAAACGATTATTGTCCTACAAGGCTTTTTTTAGGCGATATTACGGGTAGGGATTTTTTTAGAGGTAATCCTTATGGACACGTTATTAATGGTACCGGCCTCATAAACACTGATGAATTTTTAATAGGTAAAGTTTTTGATAAGAAAAAAAAGATAAATTTACCCAGTGAACTGCTTCCTTTATTTGATAGTCCATTTAAAAATATCAATAAATCTGAAATCAATAAAATGATTAGAAATTCAAAAGATATTAAGAAAGCAGTTTTTGAGACTACAGATGACAATTTGTTTTTGGAATGGAAACCTTATTTAGTGCAAGCCTTAAATGACATAGAGCTAATAAAAAATTTTAAATCTAAGCAGACTATTGAAACTTACTTGCATCGAAGATATTCTCCATTAGTAAGTCAGACTTTCAATAAATATTAATCAAAAGAGGTAATTATGCTGGGTAATATGATGACTGAACCTTTGCTCATCTCAGGAATTCTTGAGCATGCAATTCAAAATAATTCTAAAACTGAAATAGTAAGCAAGAGAGTTGAAGGAGACATTCATAGATATTCTATTTTAGATGCTGCAAAAAGATCAAAGCAGCTTGCCAATGCCTTAGTTAACTTAGGAGTTAAAGAAGGCGATGTTCTCGGCACAATGGCTGTCAATGGCTACCGACATTTTGAACTTTATTTTGGAATCTCTGGGATTGGAGCAGTATTGCATACTTTAAACCCTAGGCTTTTTCCAGAGCAGATAGATTTCATTGTTAATCATGCTGAAGACAAGTATCTTTTTGTTGATCTTCCTTTTATACCAATAATCGAGGCAGTTGCTAAAAATTTAAAAAATGTGAAAGGCTTTATTGTTTTATGCGATAAAGAAAACCTCCCCAAAGATTCAAAGTTAGAAAATTTGATCTGTTACGAAGAGTTAATTAAAGAAGAAAGTGAAGAATTTGTGTGGCCAACTTTCGATGAAAACACAGCATCTTCTTTATGTTATACATCTGGCACAACAGGAGACCCCAAAGGAGTTTTATATTCTCATAGATCTACAATACTTCATGCATGGTATTCGAGCGCAGGTAATGCGATGAATTTAAACTCAAAAAGTGTTGTTCTCCCGGTTGTTCCTATGTTTCATGTTAATGCCTGGGGGGGTTCCTTATGCAGCAAGCATGCTTGGATGTAAATTAGTATTTCCTGGACCTTTTACTGACGGAGAGTCTATTTACGAATTGATTAAAGATGAAGGAGTTAATAATTTGCTTGGTGTTCCTACGGTATGGCTTGGGTTGCTTAATTATCTAGATGAAAAAGACATTACTTTAAAAAATGTAAATTCAGTATTAGTTGGTGGATCTGCTGCTCCAAAGTCGATGATAAAAGACTTCCAAGAAAAACATAATGTTTTTCTTTTGCATGGTTGGGGAATGACCGAAATGAGTCCTTTAGGTACATTAAATCAAGATACAGCAGAGATGGATTTGATGGATTTGGATGATCGTTATGAGCTTCAAACTAGTCAGGGTAAAGCAATATATGGATGCCAAATTAAAATTGTTAATGATGAAGGAGATACTTTGCCTAACGATGGGAAAACTTTTGGCAGGTTAATGGTTAAAGGTCCAGCGATAATTGAAAGATATTACAAGTCAACAGAAAGTGCTTTAGAAAATGGTTGGTTTGATACTGGAGATGTATCAACAATTTCGCCAGATGGATACATGAGAATAGTAGATAGGAGCAAGGATGTAATTAAGTCTGGAGGTGAATGGATTAGTTCCATTGATCTAGAGAATACTGCTCTTGGATGTCCTGGAGTATTGGAAGCTTGTGTCGTTGGAGTTGCTCATAAAAAATGGGATGAAAGACCTCTTCTGTTTATCGTTAAAAATTCTGACGAATGTACAAAAGAATCTGTTTTAGAGTATCTTTCTGATAAAGTTGCAAAGTGGTGGTTGCCTGATGATGTGATCTTCATTGAAGATTTACCTCACGGCGCAACAGGAAAATTATTAAAAACAGGTTTAAGAGAAGATTATAAAAATCATTTAATTAAAAAAGGAGATTGAAATGGCGGGATTAGTACCAGCAGATACTTTAAAAGATTATATTGGGAAAGATATGGGCACATCAGATTGGCTGGAAATTGATCAAGACAGAATAAATCAATTTGCTGATGTAACATTAGATCATCAATTCATTCATGTCGATGCAGAAAAGGCAACTCCATTATTTGGTTCCACCATTGCTCATGGTTTCCTTTCATTATCTTTGATGGCTGGAATGCCTGCTCCTCAAGTAGCTCCTGATAATATGAAAATGGCTTTTAATTATGGTTTAGACAAGGTTAGATTTCTTACGCCTGTAAATGTTGGTTCAAAGGTTCGAACAAAAGCTACCCTGTTATCTGTAGACGATAAAGGGGATGGAAGGTATTTGGTTAAAAATGAGATAAAAATGGAAATAGAAGGGCAAGAAAAACCAGCATATGTAGCCGAAGCTCTTACTATGTATGTTACCTAGACTAATTTCTTTTTTAGAATCTCATTTACAAGCTTAGGATTAGCCTTACCTTTGGATTCCTTCATTACCTGACCTACAAAAAATCCAAATAAACGATCTTTTCCAGAAAGAAATTGCTCTTTTTGAGTAGGGTTATCATTAATAACTTTTTCGATTATCTGTTCAATTTCAGTATCATTTGATATTTGCTCTAAACCAAGGTCTTGGATGCTTTTGGACACTGACACATCTGGATTTTCCCATATATTTTCCAGAACCTTTTTTGCAGCTTGCCCAGAGATTTTTTCTTCTTTGAGATAAGACAGTAGTTCAGCGAATTTGACCGAATCAACTTTTGAGTTATTAGCTTCCACATCAAATTTATTTAATATGGCTGAAAAGTCCCCTAGTATCCAATTGGCTAAAAGCTTAGGATCGTCAAAATTAATCAAAGCCTTCTCAAAGAAATCTGCAAGTTGTAAATCATATGTAAGGTTTCTCGAATCATATTCAGATAGACCTAATTCATTTATATATCTCTCTTTTTTTTCATCAGGTAGTTCTGGTAATTCCTTTTTTATATTTAAGATTTGATCGGATGTTATTTGAATAGGGATTATGTCTGGTTCAGGGAAATATCTATAATCATTTGCTTCTTCTTTCGATCTCATTGACCTAGTCGTATTATTTGCCGAATCATATAACCTAGTCTCCTGAACTACTTCTTCTCCTTTTTCCAAACAAGAAATTTGGCGTTTTATTTCAAAATTAATCGCTTTTTCGACAAATTTGAAAGAGTTAATATTTTTAAGTTCAGTTCTTGTTCCTAATTTTTTATCGCCTTTTTTTCTTACAGATACATTCGCATCGCATCTCATTGAACCTTGAGACATATTTCCATCAGAAATTTCCAAAGCACAAACTATAGAATGAATCTTTTTTAAGTAAGCAACCGCCTCTTCAGAACTAGACATATCTGGCTCAGAGACAATTTCCAATAAAGGTGTTCCTGCTCTATTAAGATCAATCGCTGTTTCATTTTCAAATAAATCATGTATCGATTTACCTGCATCTTCTTCAAGGTGAGCTCTAGTTATGCCTATTGTTTTTATTTCCTGATCTCCTAATTGAATTTCTATTGATCCCTTGCCAACTATAGGATCATCAAGTTGGCTAATTTGATAACCTTTTGGCAGATCAGGATAAAAATAGTTTTTTCTAGCAAATCCAACTTTTTTGGCAATTTCTGCGTTAATAGCAACTCCGAATTTTATAGCCTTTTCAATAGCTTTTTCATTCAAAACAGGAAGAGTACCTGGCATGCCAAGATCGACTTCGCAAGCTTGTAGATTTTGATCAGATCCAAATTTAGTAGGAGCATTTGAAAATATTTTAGATTCTGAATTCAGCTGAACATGAATTTCTAGTCCAATTACACTTTCCCAATTATCCTTCATTTTTAATCTAGCTGAAATTTGTTGGAAATATTCAGAAGCGATGACTCTTCCAAAATATTTCCTATGAATTGAATTCCAAGAGGCATATTATCTTTTTCTCCAAATGGAATTGATATAGCAGGCAATCCACCAAGGTTTGCAGGTATAGTAAAAATATCTTGTTTGTACATTTCTATAGGGTCAGTTATTGAACCTAAATCAAAAGCTTCTCCAGATGTTGTAGGCAACATTATCGAAGTAACATCTTTAAATGCATTAACAAAATCACTTGAAATTAGGTTTCTAATTTTTTGCGCCTTTTTATAGTAAGCGTCGTAAAATCCTGAGGATAAGCAATAAGTTCCTATAAGTATCCTTTTTTTTGTTTCGTTTCCAAAACCTTCTCCTCTGGACTTAAAATACAAATCTTCGAGATTGTCCACATTTTCAGCCCTATATCCAAATCTTATCCCATCATATCTAGATAAATTAGCTGAACATTCGGCAGGAGCAATTACATAATAAACAGGTAAGGATAGTTCTAAATTTGGTAATTCAATCTCTTTCGTCTTAATTTTTAATTTTGCTAGCCTTTTTATGGCCTTACTATAATTCTTTGATAAATTTTCATCTCCAAAAGAATTAATTAAATTAGTAGCCAAACCAACGACATGCTCAAATTTATCTGATTCACAATCTTCAGAAAAATTGGGAACTTTTGTTTTTATTGAAGTAGCATCTTTAGGGTCATACCCAGATATATATTGAAGAGCGATTGCAGTATCTTTAATATTTTTAGCAAGTATTCCTCCTTGATCAAGACTTGATGCAAAAGCAATCATCCCATATCTAGATACTCTTCCATAAGTTGGCTTTATTCCCACCAAACCACAAAAAGAAGCTGGCTGTCTTATGGATCCTCCCGTATCTGTTCCAGTTGAAAAGCTACTAAAGTTCGCTGCAACAGCCGCTGCAGATCCACCTGAAGAGCCTCCAGGAGATTTTTGTTTGTTTAGTGGATTTTTTACGGCGCCATAAAAGCTTGTTTCGTTAGAAGATCCCATAGCAAATTCATCCATATTTGCCTTTCCTAAGCAAATTGACCCAGCCTGTTCTAACCTCTCAACAACTGTTGCAGAGTAGGGAGGATAAAAATTATCCAACATTTTTGATCCACAAGATGTTTTGACTCCTTCGGTACAAAAAATGTCTTTATGTACCATTGGTATTCCATTCAAAGGCATGTCTTGCTGAATATTATTAGAGCTATCAGATTTCTTTGCTTTCGCAATTGCTCTCTCAAAATCATTAGAGACGAAGACGTTGAGATCTTCATTATTCCCTATGACAGAAATATAATTTTCCACTAATTCTACTGAAGAAAATTTCTTATCTCTTAAGCCGCTTATCTGCTCTTGAAGAGTTAAAGTTTCTAAATCCATTTACTCAATAACTTTTGGTACAAGGTAAAATCCGTCTTCAGTTTTATTTGAAGTTTTTTGAAGACTTTCTCTATCAATTTCTTTGAAAACCTTATCCTCTCTCAAATTAAAGTTATCTTTTATCGGATGACTTAATTCTTCAATTTGATCACAATCAATTTTATTAATTTCATCAATCATATTAATAGTTAAATTGAGATCTTCTCTGAGTTTATTTCTGAGATTTTCGTCGATTTTAATCTTAGATAATTTTGAAAGATTTTCTAAAGTTTTGTCGTCTATTGTCATTTTTTAAATTTTATTTTACTGCTATTTCTTGCTCCATCGACACAGCATTGATACGATTCGCTTATAAAACGAGAAAGCAATGGTACTAAAATATTTTAGAGGATTATACTCCAATGATTTATCAATTGATCTTGGAACAGCAAATACTCTTGTTTATGTTCGAGATAAAGGGATTGTCCTTAATGAACCTAGTGTAGTTGCCATCAGAAAAACGGAAGGGGCTCGAACAGTGGTAGCAGTTGGAACCGAAGCAAAAAGAATGTTAGGAAGAGTTCCAGGAAATATTGAAGCTATAAGGCCTTTAAAGGATGGAGTCATAGCAGACTTCCAAGTTACAGAGAAGATGCTTCAACATTTTATACAACAAGTCCATGGCGACAATTTCATGAGACCTAGCCCAAGAATCCTCGTATGTGTTCCTTGTCAGTCAACACAAGTAGAGCGCAGAGCAATTAGAGAGTCTGTGCTTGGAGCTGGAGCAAGAGAAGTAAGATTAATAGAAGAGCCTATGGCAGCTGCAATTGGAGCAGGACTGCCTGTCGAAGAGGCTTTTGGATCTATGGTGGTTGACATAGGAGGAGGTACCACTGAAGTAGCAATTCTTGCCCTCAATGGGGTTGTCTATTCAAATTCCTTGAAAACTGGAGGAGATAGACTTAATGAATCAATAATTTCTTATCTTAGAAGAAAGTACGGAATTCTCATTGGTGAATCAACTGCTGAAAGGATAAAAGAGACTATTGGTTGCGCCACTCCTGAGAGTGAGCTTCAAGAGATGGAAATTCGAGGACGTAATTTAGCAGAGGGAGTTCCTAATACTCTCTCTATTTCTAGCTTAGAAGTATATGAAGCAATGTCTGGTCCACTATCCTCTATTTTGCAAGCAATTAAGAATGGTCTTGAGCAGTCACCACCTGAACTGAGTTCAGATATTTCTGAGAGAGGAATTGTTCTTACCGGTGGAGGAGCTCTTCTAAGAGATCTTGACGTAATGATTTCAGAACAAACCGGGATACCAGTTATCCCGGCAGATGATCCTCTTACTTGCGTTGCAAGAGGTGGTGGTGTTGCACTTGAAATTATGGACAAATACGACATTGACCTTTTATCTACTGATTAATATAGTCTTTTATGGTCAAGGAGCATAAGCAAGCTGTAATTGCTCAAAAAGCCATTTTCACAACCGGCTCCATGAGACTTTCACGAGTTGTGCCTTCCATATTATTAGCTATCCTTATTCTTGCAGTTGATGTTCGATTTAATATGGGCGAAAAAATTAAGATTTACGTTGGATTTGCCACAGAACCCATTATTTACATCCCCCAATTTATAAGAGGAGGTTGGATCTCTTTATCTGATTATTTTAAAGACAGGGAAATTCTACAAAACGAAATACTTCGTTTGAAAAAAGATATTGATTCTCAAAAATTCAATCTAGTTAATTATGAAAAAGTTTTACAAGAAAATGTAGAACTTAAAAAGTTACTAGGATTTCTAGAACAAACAAGTAAAAAAAATTATATCTACGGTGAAATTGAAGAAATAAATTATGCTCCCAAACCTTCAATGACTGTGGGCATTGATAGGAATCAAAAAGCAGATCAAATGATTGCTTTTAATTGGACAGGTTTAATAGGCTCAGTTGAGCTATCAGCTGGTTCAAAGGTAGAAATTAAACCAATCTTTGCTGAAGATTCTCAAATACCTATTAAAAATAGACGTACAAATTCAAATATGATTTTGGTTGGTACTGACGTACCTCAAAATTTTTTGATTAAAGGATTGAAGAAAAATGAAGATATTATTCCTGGCGACAAACTTGTAACCTCCGGTCTCGGAAAAAAATATCCCAAAGGTATTAATGTTGGGATAGTTAATAAAATTTCAGAAACAACAAATAATGAATTTTTAGAGATAGAAGTCTTAGGTACCGCAGAATTCAGTTCTGGCGATCAAATTTTGTTAACCTTACCCTAATGGCATATTTTTCTTCAAAAAATCCCAATAAAACTCTCTCTACTCAATTAACAATCGGTATTTCACTTATTTTAGGAGTTTTTTTTCAATCATTTTTAAATTTTTTTTCCTATGAAATTTATGGATCTTCTATTCCAATTACTTTGATGATTCTTATCTATTGGAATATTGCTTTACCAAAAAATATTGGCCTTTCTTGGTCTTTCATTTCAGGGATTCTATTAGATTTAAATTTGGGATATTTTTTAGGAACTCATGTAATTTTATTTTTATTTATTTCTTATTTAACTCAAAGATATTTTCATAGGATAAGGGCGATGTTTCAAATACAACAATCCATACTAATAGCAACCATCGTAATTCTTTATCTATTAATCCTTTATGTTTTTTTTCAAGAATTTAGTTTTTTTGTGATCCTAGCAATTATATTTAATAGCTTAATTTCAGCTCTCGTCTGGCCTATTTTGTTTGGGTTATTAAGACTTATAAGAAGAAAATATACTCATGCATAAAAAAAGAAATTCCTAAAAAAGTAAAACTCAGAATATCTCTCACATTCGCTGATATTAATCCTACGCAAGTTGCGGTATCAAATCTCAATTTCCTAAATATATTTGTTGAACAGTATTATTATCTTTTATATTTGAAGGACTTCCCGATGCAATTATTCTTCCATCGTTTATGACTGCAACATTGTCACAAATATCTAGTGTTGCTTGTGCGTTGTGATCGCTTATTATGACACCAACATTTTTGGAACTTAGTTTAGAAATAATTTTTTTTATTTCATTTATTGTTAAAGGATCAATTCCAGCAAAAGGCTCGTCTAATAAAATGAATTTAGGTTCAAGGGCAAAAGCTCTTGCTATTTCCAGTTTTCTTCTTTGACCGCCTGAAAGGTTTTCAGATAATTGTTTCTCTAAATCAAAAAGATCAAATTCATTCATCAGACTTTTATATTTTTTCACTATTTCATTATTGTTGAACTTAGTCTGAAGAGCAGCCTTGATATTATCCTCTACTGATAGTTTTCTAAAAACTGATGGTTCTTGCGGTAAATAAATTATTCCTTTTGAAGCTCTGTAGGAAATATCTTTAAAAGTAATGTCGAATTCATCAAGAAAAATTTTTCCTGAAGAAGTGATTTCTAATCCAGAAATTAAAGAAAATAAAGTTGTTTTTCCAGCTCCATTAGGCCCTAGAAGACCAAATATTTCAGAGCACCTTATTTGAAGATTAATTCCATGCAAAATTTCTTTTTTCTTGAAGCTTTTTTTTATATTTTTAAGTTCAAGAGTTTCCACTTTTGATTCTCAAATTTTCAGAATTTAAAATACTATTGTTTTTATAGTCAAAGATAATATTTTCGCCAGAAATATTTTTGCCATCAATCAAGATATTTGATGCACCAGAAAGATATAAAAGATTCTTCTTTAGGTCTATTTTAATTTCATTGGAGTAGCCTTCAAAATTATCATTTTTTGCAAAGCTTATTGGAGTGCCATATATGGATATTAAATTATCTGATAAGGAAACTTCCCTGCCCAGAAAGGTAATATCTTTGTGATTTACTTTCAAATTTTTTGAACTCAAATATTCCTTATCAATGTCTATAAAAACATTTTCTGCAAAAAGTTTAATCTTTTCTTTATCTTTATAGATATCCACATTGATCTTCTCTGATAAATCAAATTGATTTCTTTCAAAGAAAAAATCACCTCTATTTGCAGATAACTTTAATGAATAGCTATTTTTATTATTTATTTCAATATTAGGTTTGAAGATTGACAAGTTTTTTGAATTAGAAAGAGCATTAATCATTTCGCTTTCAATAGTATAAAAAATTTCTTTATTCTTTGAAGAAGACTTGATTTCTATTTCTTTAGCATTGAATATTGAAGAATTGCTTTGTTTTGAAGAAAACGATTCATTTTCAATGGTTACAAAAAGAAATGAGACTGTCAGCGATATGGCGAGAACACAATAAACTATTAAACGCCAACCCATCAAAAAACTCTGGATCCATTAAGCTCATGCATTCTAATGACGCCTACAACTTTTTTTTGATTTTTTACGACCAAGCTGTAAATCTTATTTTTGGACATAATCTCTCTTGCTAAATAGGCATTCTTATTGTGTGGAATACTTTTATATGATTTTGTCATTACCTTTGATATTGATACATTTCTGATATCAATTTTTTTATTGAGAGTTCTTCTCAAGTCTCCATCAGTGAATATTGCATTAATGTCTTCCTGTGTATTTTTTACCAAACAAAAGCCTAAGCCAAACTTTGTTATAACTTTAATTGCCTCTAAGATAGAAGTATTTTCTCTTACAGTTGGTATTTTTTTTATATCAATCATTAAATCACTTGTAAGGAGAAATCTTTTACCTAATTTTCCGCCAGGATGATTATCTGCAAATTCTTTTGGGCTGAACTTATTATTTTTCAATAATGCAATTGATATAGCATCTCCCAGCATGAGCATAAATGATGTGCTTGTTGTTGGCGCTAAATTATTTGGGCAAGCCTCTTTATCAACTTTTGCTTCTAAATGGATTATAGATTTACTGGCTATAGAGGATTCTTTATTTCCAGTAATAGAAAAGATGTTTTTTGTCTTTTTCTCAAGACCGCTTAGTATCAAAACTATCTCATCTGTTTCACCAGAATTAGAAATTATTAAAATTCCATCATTCCTAGAAATAGCTCCTAGATCACCATGACTAGCTTCTGATGGATTTATAAAAAAAGAGGGCGTACCAGTACTTGATAAAGTAGATGAAATTTTTGCAGCAATATGGCCTGACTTTCCTACACCCATTAAAACCAATTTACCTTTGAGATTTTTTATATGATTACAAATTAAATTGAAATCCTTTTTAGACAAATTATCTAAAGAGGTATTTATTGATGAGATCTCATCTTTAAAAGTTTTTTTAGCATGAATGTAATAGTTATCTGCAGTCATTATTTTTAAATTTCAGTTAAGAACATATAGTAAACTTACATCCCATGATAAAGAAATTTGCTTCAAAATTTAATTTTATATTAATTGCTTTAATCTTTTTTAATCATCCTGCATTTGCTGACGATGAATTAGAAGGTTATGTCAACAGTCAGCACGAAAAAATATTCGAATTCTTAAAAGAAAACGCTGATATGTTAAGAAAAAACAACCGCATTGATCTTATTGAAAAGGAATTTTCAGGGCTTATTTCTGTTAGCGAAATATCAAAACGGGTTATGGGTAAAAAGTATTTCACTATTGCATCTAAAGAACAAAGAAAAAGATTTAATGATAAATTTAAAGAGACTTTCTTTAAAACTTACTCTGGTGCTTTAAGCAATTTGGAGGATCAAAAGATCGAAGTGATTGGTCATGCTCATCCAAAAGATAGGCCTAATGCTGCAATTGTGAGAGTAAGAATTACTTCAGGCGAAGATTCTTATGAACTTACTTATCAAATGATAAGAAAGAATGATAAGTGGGGGGTTATCAATATAATTTTTAGTGGGGTTAACATTGTTTCTATTTTTAAGACTCAATTCTCATCACTAGCTAAAGAAAATAATCTTGAAGTTTCTTCTTCTGTTTTATCTACTGCTCTTGATGGAGAAAATGAAATACTTTTACAAAATGCTAGAGAAGCATTCGGACGAGACTTAGATAAAGTAATAGATAGTTGGGAAATTTCAGATATCAGGCAGAATTCTTAAATGGATAAATTGGTTGTCGAGGGCGGTTTTCAGCTTAATGGCTTCATAACATCATCTGGAGCAAAAAATTCTGCATTGCCAATCTTAGCTGCTTCTATACTCATTGATGACACTATAATCATAAAAAATATTCCTCATTTGAATGATGTTACAACAATGCTCGAATTACTTGGATCTATGGGTGTTGATATGACCTTATCTGAGGACATGGAAGTAGAATTAGATCCTTCCGGTTTGAATGATGTTGGAGCAAGATATGAATTAGTAAAAACAATGAGGGCATCTGTATTAGTTTTGGGACCGCTTTTAGCAAAAAATGGATACGCTAAAGTAGCTCTTCCAGGCGGATGCGCCATTGGGAGCCGACCAGTTAACCTTCATATCGATATTATGAAAAAAATGGGTGCACAAATTTTTATTAAAGATGGATACATAGAGGCAAAGTCTAATGGCAGGTTGAAGGGTTGTGAATTTTACTTTGAGATAGTAAGCGTAACCGCAACTGAAAATGCTCTTATGGCCGCTTGTTTGGCAGATGGAACAACAACTTTAAAAAATTGCGCAAGGGAGCCAGAGGTTTCTGATTTGGCAAATTTTTTAAATGATTGCGGGGCACAAATTTCCGGAATTGGTTCTGATGAGCTCATTATTCAAGGGGTAAAACAACTTCATGGAACTTCTTTCTCTATTATGCCCGATAGAATCGAGACCGCTACATATCTTGTTGCCACAACAATGACAGGAGGAGAAATTACCGTAAGAAATTGTCAACCAAATTCTTTAGGAGCAGTTATAACGAAACTTGAAGAAGCTGGTGCAGACATAACTTGTGGAGACAATGAAATTAACTTAAGAATGAAAGAGGACGTGCCAAAATCAACTTCTTTAAGCACAGCGCCTTTTCCTTCATTTCCTACAGATATGCAAGCACAATTCATAGCACTTAATTCTATTTCAAATGGCTCTGCAACTGTGACTGAAACTGTTTTTGAAAATAGATTCATGCACGTAAATGAACTTATCAGAATGGGAGGAGATATAGAACTGAGAGGTAATACAGCTTTCATAAAAGGAAAAGGTAGAAGATTAAAAGCAGCTCCTGTAATGGCAACAGATTTAAGAGCTTCAGCTAGTCTGGTACTGGCAGGTCTTGTTGCCACAGGTGAAACTCTAGTTGATAGGATCTACCATATTGATAGAGGCTACGAGAGAATTGAAGAAAAACTTAAGCTTTTGGGAGCAAAAATAGAAAGGATCTCAGCATGATATTGATTGGGTTACCTAAAGGTAGAATCTATAAGGAAATAAGACAATTGCTGAAGTTCTCAGGAATTGATTTAAAAGAGGATAAAAGAAAGTTAATTTTTGGTTCATCAGAAAAAAATATTCAATTTTCAATTCTTCGAGGTTGGGATATTCCAAAGTTTGTAAGTTACGGAGCAGTAGATATAGGAATTGTTGGAAAAGATGTTCTTTTGGAGACGGAAGAGGAAAATTTTTTTGAAGTTTTAGATTTGGACATTGGAAAATGTAGATTGTCTTTAGCTTCCAAGGAAAAGAAAGTAGGCGAATTGGCTGGCTCTACAATAGCTTCAAAATTCCCCAAAGAAACAAATAAATATTTATCAGAAAATTTTATAGATGCAGAAATAATCGAGTTAAAGGGGTCTATCGAAATAGCTCCTATCCTAGGAATATCTGATTACATTGTTGATCTTGTGAATACAGGTAACACCCTAAAAGAAAATGGATTGAGAGAAATTAAAGTTTTAAAGGAGATATCAACCAGACTTATTGTAAATAAATCAAAATTTAGAACAAAAAATAAAGAAATTAAAAAATTTCTCCAAAGGATTCAAAATGATTAAAAATCTCGAAAGTTCATCTTTGGAAAATTACTTAATGAAAGAAAAAAACCTTCGTAAATCAGACGGTATTGAGGACTCTGTAAGAAAAATAATTCGGGAAGTCAAAGACAATGGAGATGAATCTTTACTTTCATGCATAAATAAATATGAAGAGAAAGAGCTAACATCAATTAAAGAAGTTTTGTTTGATCAAAATTTTCTCGAAGATAAGTTTAATTCTTTGAATGTCAGCAATAGGGATACCTTAGTTTACATGGCTGAAAGAATAGAAAAATTTCATAATAAAGATATTCAATTATTTGATGAGTTTGAAGATGACTCGGTAGAAAAATACGGTTACTTTATGAGACCAATTGAGAAAGTAGGTCTTTACGCTCCTGGAGGTAAAGCACAGTATCCTTCCTCGGTTCTGATGACAGGTGTATTAGCTAAGTTAGCAAGAGTTGAAGATATAACAGTCATGTTCCCTGGGAAAATAAATGACTTGAATCTTATGTTTGCTGCTTCTCATCTAGTTGGAGCAAAAAGGGTGATAAATGCTGGTGGGGCACACACATTAGCCGCTGTTGCATATGGGACTCAAAGTATCAAAAGTGTCGATAAAATATTTGGGCCAGGAAATAGCTATGTATCTGAGGCAAAAAGACAGCTTTATGGCGAGGTAGGAATTGATTCGCTTAATGGCCCATCAGAAGTTGCAATTATTGTGGATGAAAATTCATCCGTTGAATATGCAGTGAAGGATTTTTTAGCACAAGCTGAGCATGGTGAGGACTCAAGATGCTTTTTAATACATTTACCAGGTTTTGATTTGAATCTTTTTAATGAATCATTGAAAAGAAATCTATCTAAATCAAAGAGAACAAAAATTATAAATAGTGCTTTAAAAAATTGTTGCACAATTGATGCTTCTTCATTGAAGGATGCTATTTCAATTTCAAATTGCATCATCCCTGAACATTTAGAAATTCTAATTGATAATATTAATCTTAATCAGTTACCAGAAATTCGAGCTGGTGCCGTATTTATCGGAACAGAGTCATCAGCTGTAATGGGGGATTATTGTGCGGGACCATCTCATGTAATACCTACAGGAGGCCAAGGAAGATTTAGTTCACAGGTCTCATTGAATGACTTTTATGTAAAAACTTCTTTCATGGTTGCTTCAAAAAACTCATATAAAAAAAATGGATACAAAGCTCTTCTTGATAATTCCATTAATATTGCTGAGAACGAAGGTCTTTTGGAGCATGCTAATGCACTCAAAGAAAGAAATAATTAGTCATCTTTTTGTTTTCTTTAGCATTTCGGAATAACTATCTGATACAACATCAATTGGAATTGCGAAATTTAAACCTTGGTTTCCGCCTGTTGTTGATTCTATGAAATTTATGATGCCCAATAAATTTCCTCTTGAATCAACTAATGCTCCGCCTGAATTACCTGGATTAATTGAAGCATCTGTTTGTATGAATGAGCCTTCTTTATCGATAAACTTTCTTCCGATTGCTGAAATTATTCCCATACTAACTGATTGGCCAAGTCCTTGCGGGTTGCCGATAGCATAAACAGTCTCACCAATGTTGATATCATCTATTCTCCTTTTTCGCTGGATTGGAGTGATCTCAGCAGTTTTCTCAACTAATTTTAATACTGCCAAATCATTGTCCCTATCTATACCTAAAATTTCCACTTCGTGATTTGACCCATCATAAAGCTCAATCAGAAGTTTTTGTTTCAATTTAATTGAATTGTTTAAGACATGCAGATTGGTGATTATATGACCATCACGATCAAAAATAACCCCAGATCCATCTGGGAAAAAACCGGTTTTGATGACTTGTTTCCATCTTCTAAGTCCAAATGAAGGAGTTTTTTCTTGCCATTCTCTCCAGCGACGCAGGCTCCAAATATTCACAACAGATGATGCAGATTTTTCGAAGTTAAAAACTTTAGTGGAATAATCATTTTTCTCGTCTAATCCTATAAAGTTTAGAAATCCATAACCTGCTAAGGTTCCTAATAATATCCATATAGATAAGGTTATGAAATAGCGCATTTTTTAATTTTCAGAGTTGTAAATTATAACCTCTCTAATGTATCATTCACGCGCTCTGTGTGTTAATTATGAATACAAAATCATACAAATTAGATTCCTTAGAAAAGAGTTGGTTATTGGTAGACGCATCTGATAAGACTTTAGGACGATTAAGTACTTATATCGCTAAGATTTTAATGGGAAAAAATAAGCCTGAGTATACTCCTCATAATGATGTTGGTGACTACGTCGTTGTAATTAATGCTGAAAAAATAAAAGTTACTGGAAATAAAAACGAACAAAAAACGTACTATAGACATTCAGGTTATCCTGGTGGAATAAAGTCTAAAAACTTCAATGATTTGATAACCTCTTATCCAGATAGAATTATTACCTCAGCAGTTAAAGGTATGTTACCGAAAAATAAACTTTCAAAATCTGTAATTAAAAAACTAAAAGTTTACAAAGGCGAAACTCATCCTCACAGTGCTCAAAACCCCGTGAAACAAGAAATTTGAAAATGAGCGAAAATAAGCATTACTCGACCGGCAGAAGGAAAACCTCTACAGCAAGAGTCTATCTAAGTTCTGGTGAGGGTTCCATATTAGTTAACGATCTACCATTAGAAGAATATTTCGGAAGAGAAGTAGCTAGAATATTAGTCAAACAACCAATTGAACTTGTTGATATGGTAGGCAAATTTGATTTAAAAATTTATGTTTCTGGGGGCGGTTATTTTGGCCAAGCAGGAGCAATAAGACATGGCCTTTCAAGGGCTCTTGTAAAGTTTGATGAATCTCTAAAGCCTGTCCTGAAAGAAGCCGGTTTTCTTACAAGAGATTCAAGAAAAGTTGAAAGAAAAAAGGTAGGTTTAAGGAAAGCTAGAAAAGCTCCGCAGTTCAGCAAAAGATAAACTCTATGCAGCCAAAATCTCCTCCGAATCCAATACGACGACAACTGCTAACTTCAATAACTTCCTTGCTAGGATTCGTAGGTGTAGTGTTTGCAGCAATTCCATTTTTAAGTGCATTTAAGCCAAGTGCCAGAGCTGAGGCTGCAGGGGCTCCCGTTAAAGTAAATATAAGCAATCTTGCGCAGGGAGAATTGATGACGGTGGAATGGAGAGGAATGCCGGTATTTGTCTACAAAGTTTCAAATGAAGCTCAAAATGTATTATCTTCCGACAAATCCAAGTTAGCAGACCCTAATTCTGCACAACAACAACAACCTGATTATGCGCAAAACGATACTAGGTCTAGAAAAAAAGGGATTGCAGTTTTAAAGGGTGTTTGTACTCATTTAGGGTGTGCCCCAAAGTTTTATCCAGATGCTTCCACTCAAGATTTTGATCCAAATTGGCAGGGTGGATTCTTTTGTCCATGTCATGGATCAAAGTTTGATCTAGCAGGAAGAGTTTATGCCAATGTACCTGCGCCAACTAACCTTGAAGTCCCACCTCATTATTTTGAGTCTGATTCTACTTTAGTAATCGGATCTGATGGAGCGAGTTAATGACAACTGAAACAAGAGCTAAAAAATTTCTCGGATGGGTAGATTTTAGATTTCCCTTAACTGAAGTATTCGAGAGGCATCTATCCAAATATCCTGCACCAACTAATTTAAATATTTGGTACCTTTTTGGATTTCTTCTTATTGTTGTTCTAGCCATGCAAATCGTTACTGGTTTGTGGTTAATGATGAATTATACAAACTCAGCTGAAGAAGCTTTCTCTTCAGTTGAATACATTATGAGAGATGTGGAATATGGATGGTTAATCCGATACATGCATGCTGCAGGGGCTTCAGCATTTTTTGCATTAATTTACCTGCACATGTTTAGAGGTATGATGTACGGGTCATATCAAAAACCAAGGGAATTAATTTGGCTAGGAGGATGGTTTACTTACTTAATTCTTATGGCAGAGGGTTTTACTGGATATGTTTTGCCTTGGGGACAAATGTCTTTTTGGGCTGCTCAAGTCATCATTTCATTATTCAGTTCGATCCCTGTCGTTGGAGAAGATTTGGCAACATGGATTAGAGGCGATTACTTGGTATCCGGAATTACTCTCTCAAGACTTTTTGCATTTCATGTTGTACTCCTTCCAATTTTACTTATTGCAATTGTTTTCTTCCACATTCTTGCCCTTCATGAAATTGGTTCAAATAATCCCGATGGAATTGATGTGAAAAAACACCTTGACGAAGATGGAGTCCCCTTAGATACAAAACCATTTTTTCCTTATGACATAAGCCACGATATTTTTGCACTTGGTGTGTTTCTAATAATTTTCTGTTCGGTTGTTTTCTTTTTTCCAACAGGAGGAGGTTATATCATTGAGTATGTTAATTATGAGCCAGCTAATCCCTTATCCACTCCTGCTCATATTGTGCCATCCTGGTACTACACACCCTTTTACGCCATGTTGAGAGCAGTAGATTTTCCACTGTTCGGACTTACTGCGAAGTTTCTTGGATTTGCCACCATGATGGCAGCAGTTGCCATCTTTGCTGTTCTTCCATGGTTAGATAGAAGCCCAGTAAAATCGATTAAATATAAAGGGATTTTAAGTAAGATCTTCCTAGGAATCTTCGTAGTAAGTTTTTTTGCTCTCTGCTATCTTGGCATGGTGCCACCAACAGAAATAAAAGCACTTCTTTCAAAAATCTTTACTGTTGGTTATTTCTCTTATTTTCTTTTGATGCCTATTTATACCAGGCTAGAGAAATGCAAGCCCGTTCCAGAGAGAGTAGCCGACGCATGAGACTTTTAGTCTTTCTATCATTTGCATTTTTCTCAGGGCTCTCTTTTACAGCAGGAGAGTATAAATGTGGATCTATTGAATGTTATGAATTCAGTCCTGATACAAAGGATAAAGAATCACTTCAAAGAGGCCTATCCGCATATATGAACTATTGTTACGGATGCCACTCTCTCAAGTACTCTCGATATAAAAGGGTTGCTGAAGATCTTGCAATTCCCCTCGATATTTATGAGCAAAATTTGATATTTGATGGTTCTAAAATAGGTGACTTGATGCACATAAGCCTTCAGGAATCCAAAGCTATTGAGCTTTTGGGTGCCAAACCTCCAGATTTGACATTAGAAGCAAGATTGAGATCTCCTGAGTGGATCTATACTTATCTTGACACTTTCTATGAGGATTCCTCTAGACCTTATGGGGTTAACAATAAAGTTTATGTAAATGTATCTATGCCACATGTCTTAGAAGATATTCAATCAGAATTATCAGTGGAGGAATACGATAGATATATTGCTGACATAACAAACTTCCTCACTTATGTTTCAGATCCATCTGCTGAAACGAGAAAACAACTTGGCATTTATGTTATTCTTTTTCTTTTAATTTTTACTGCTTTTGCTTATCTCGTTTATAGAGAGTTCAAAAAAGACTTAAAATAGATTTATAAAATGACAAGTTTACTAGGCAAAAGATCATCTATGGTCTTATTTCATAATGAAATAGGACATCAAAGTCACAAAGTGAGAATAGTGTTGTCAGAAAAAGGGATCACTGCTGATCTTGAGCCTCTTGATCCTGAAAACCTCCCAAAAGAAATTTTGGAAGTCAATCCAAAAGGTTTTCTTCCCTTACTTATAGACAGAGAGCTAGCTTTATATAAGTCCCAACTAATCGTTGAATATTTAGATGAAAGATTTCCTCACCCCCCTTTGCTTCCTGTTTATCCTGTGGCTAGAGCTCAAACAAGATTAATTCTTCATAGAATTGAAGAAGAGTGGACTACACATGTGGATATTTTAGAAGATGCATCATCTACAACAGCAAAAAAGAACTCCTCAAGAAAGGAGCTCAAAAAAAACATTACTAATTCAATGATGCTTTTTGATGGCTCTGAATACTTTCGAAGTGAAGAATTTTCTGTCTTAGATGCAACAATCATACCTATTTTGATCAGACTGAAATTTCTAGGAGTAGACATTCCTAATAATAAATCAACAAAGAATATGCATGAATATGTAGAAAGGATGTTAGAAAATGAACTTATACAAGAGAGTTTAACTTTGCGTGAAAGAGAATCTTTCTTTGCTGATTGATTTAACCTTGCTTTACACCTTTGAAACCTATTGAGAATTTTAAAGGCCTAGAAAAAACAAAATTTTCTTTGACTTCATATTTGCCTAGCAATCCAGAAAAGTTAGATGATCTATTTCTAATTTTTGTTCCAAAAAAGAAAAGGTCAAAACCTTTAGAAAAAGCAATTTTTTCATTTACATCAAAACCAAGAAGGACTTTTTCAAACACATTTATTCTGTTCAATAAGATAGGATGTTCAAAACCTTCTATTTTATTTAATTCATTCAGGCCCAATTCTGAATTCCAAACATCTATTGATTTAGGATAAGTTAACACTTCCACGCCAAAAATTAGGTTGTATCGAATAGCAGGAATAATCCTCTCCGTCTCGTTTGGCGAAGCATCAATAAAAATTTTATTTACGTCTTTTCTCTTTCGAGGAGAGAAATTTAATTTTTCCTTCAATACATTCCTCAAAGATCTAACTCTTTCATTACTGAGATTGATTTCAAAATAATCGGCAATTTTTTGCTCGTAATTAGAACTATTTCTTAAAGACAAAACGCTTCCATTATTTTTTGATACACGATTTTTACCAACAATCGTTAATGATTTTTCATCAATCTTTTGAAATTCAACTTCACCATTAGCAGCTAAAGATGTAAAAAGTGAATTTCTAGATAATTTTTTTTGACATTTTTTGTAGAAATTTGAATTTAAATTTCTTACAAGAACAACATTAAAACCTTTTGATTTAATTATGTCGCAATTATTTTGCTCTTCAAAAGTAACGAATGAGATTTTCGACTTTATTGAATTTTGATTTGAGAAAAACCCAAACTCTATCCCTTTCATAAAAGAAGAAACTAGAACTTCATCTATCTCATCCGATAAAAAAATATTATAAGAAGAAGAAAAGTTTTTATTTTTATTGAAATTTTCTAAAAAAGACTTAGAAAAGTTACTGTCAATTATTTGCTCATTATCAAACAAAATTTTATCTTCCATATTCATAGAACAGTGAAATAGGAATAAACTGATAGATAAACAAGAAATTAATTTCAAAAGATTTTTCATAAAATTGTCTACATTATATTTAGTCAGTACACCTATAGGAAATAAATTGGATATTTCTTTAAGAGCACAGAAGGTACTTTCCTCAGTTGATATAATTCTATGCGAGGATACAAAGAAGTCGGGAATCCTCCTCAAAGACTTAGGAATAAAAAATAAATTACTTTCTTATCACGATCATACAAATGTTTTGAAAGTTAATTATTTCTTAGAATTATTAAAAAAAGGTACCTCGTTGGCCATTATTTCTGATGCAGGAACTCCATTAATTTCTGATCCTGGATATGATTTAGTTTCAAAAGCTATTGAGAAGAAAATAAAAGTTACTCCAATCCCTGGTCCATCTTCAGTTATTTCGGCTCTGGTTTCTTCAGGTTTATCAACAAGTTCCTTTGTTTTTGAAGGATACGCGCCAAAAAAAAATAGTCATTTAGAAGCTTTCCTAAAAAATTTTAAAAATGAGAAGAGAACCATCATTCTCTTTGAATCTCCAAAAAGAATAGAAAGATTAACCAACTTAATAGTCAAAATTTTAGGCCCTAAAAGGAAAATATCTTTAGCAAAAGAGCTAACAAAGAAATTTGAAAGGGTAATAACTGATGAAGCTAAAGAAATTTATAATTTAATAAAAAAAGATGAAACTTTAACAAAAGGCGAGATAGTTCTAGTGATTGAAGGCTCTAAAGAGAAACAACGTATTTCAGTCGAACATGAGAAAGTTCTATTTGATGAGATTCAAAAATTGAATGGAACAAAGGTAGCGTCCAAGATTGTGTCAAAAATTTCTTCTAAAACTTCCAAAGAGATTTACTCAATTTTCGCAGAATCAAAGAATGACAAATAGGTCCAAATACTTATAATGATCTTCGAGCTGACCGGGTAATCGCTGTCAAAAAGATAGAGGAAAGTCCGGGCTCCATAGAGAATGATGCCAGATAACGTCTGGGTGCTGCGAAGTAACGGATAGTGCAACAGAAAATAAACCGCCTTCTAATAAAAGGTAAGGGTGAAAAGGTGTGGTAAGAGCGCACCAGGCTTTTGGTAACAAAAGTTGTTGGCAAACCCCATCAGGAGCAAAACCAAATAGAGGCCTGCAAATGTTTCTCGCATTAGGTCAGGGTAGGTTGCTAGAGGTTTATGGCAACATAAATCCCAGATGAATGATTACCAATTACAGAACCCGGCTTATAGGTCAGCTCACATAGTAATATCCTTTAAACCCTTATATTTTGGGACTAAACCTCTTGACAGTAATTAGACAAGTGGCTAAAGTGTGCTGAAGTGCACATTTGTGTATCTATGTGTGTAAAAGGGGTCTTGTTTGATGGCTATAGGACTTTATGGATACAGTAGTTTGGCATTGGATTCTAAAGGCAGAATCGCAATGCCAGCAAAGTATAAAGAAGCTTTAAAAGAAGTTTCAGAGGGTTCTTTGGTTATTACAAGGGACCCACAATATCCTTCCTTAAGAATTTATCCTGGCAGTTTATGGAAAACCATATCGAAAGCTTTTGAGAACCTATCAGGCCTAGATTCAAAAATTAGATCTATTCAGTGGAATTTCCTTGGATATGCAAATTTAATTGATTTTGAAGTCAATGATCGTATGCAAATACTTATTCCCCAAAGCTTAAGAGAATACGCTCAATTAAAAGTTAAAGAAAAAGTATCTTTGATTGGCATGGGTCAGAAATTTGAAGTATGGAATGAAAAAAATTGGCTTGCAAAAGAGAAAGGTCAACAAATTCAAGGTGAAAAATTAGATATCGACTTACCTTCTAACGTACAGGAGATCCCTTTTTAGCATTATGTTTACTCATCAGCCAGTAATGATCAACGAAACTATTAAAAATTTAGTTCACGATCCTGCCGGCACTTATCTAGATTGCACTTTTGGTTTGGGAGGACATTCGAAAGAGATTTTAGAAAACCTTAACGACAATGGCAGATTAATCGCAATAGATAGAGATAAAGAAACTGCCCAGTATTCAAAAAAAATTGAAGATAAAAGATTTCATTTTAAAAACTTAAATTTTTCAGAAATTGAAAGTTTAAATACAAGATTAGACGGTATTTTTTTTGATCTTGGGAATTCTTCTATGCAGCTAGATGATCCAGATAGAGGATTTAGCTTTCAAAAAGACGGTCCTCTCGATATGAGAATGAATAAAGAAGAGGAAATGACAGCAGAACAATGGATAAATACTGCAACAGAGAAAGAAATAAGTGACGTCTTATTTCATTTAGGTGAGGAGCGAAAATCTAGGTTTTATGCCAAAAAAATTGTTGAATCGAGAAAAAAGAGTAAGTTTAAAACCACAGCACAGCTTTCTTTATTTATCGAGAAATATAGCAGTTCACAAAAGCGTCATCCAGCAACTAATGTATTTAGAGCAATAAGAATGCATATAAATAATGAAATTGAAGAGATGATCAATGGATTTAAATCAGCAGCCTGCCTTCTCAAGAAAAATGGAAAATTAATCATCATAAGTTTTCATTCCATAGAAGACAGAATAGCTAAAAACTTTCTTAGATCAGAAGAAGCAAAAAATTTAAGTATAAAAAAGCAAGGAAAGCCCATTAAACCGACAATAAACGAAATTAAGTCTAATCCTAGATCAAGGAGCGCAATAATGAGAATTGCGATAAAAAATGTTTAATCAAATGGTATTGATATTTATTTTAGGATCTTTGATTTCTGCTTTTTTTAGTTCTTACTTAGTTTTGAATAAGAATGCAAGTTACAAGCAATTAGTCTCAGAAAAGTATTTGTTAAATGACTACAAGTCAAAGCTGGATGAAGAATCAGTTTACCTAAAGAATAAGATATTAAATTTAACTTCTCACAATTCAGTAAAAGAAAAAACAGTTGATGAATATGGAATGATCCTACCTGATTCAGTTGTTTTCATTCAAGGAGAACAAAAGTGAAATTCTTAATGTTCATTGTAATGATATTTGCTTCATCCTTTCTCTTATCCGAAGTTTTTAAAGATCCTAAACCTTTATTCTCAAAAGATAATCCTAACTTTGTAGAATCATCTAAAGAAGTCAACTCTTGGCCAATGAAAAAATTGCATGTGAAAGAATATCAACCTCTAGTTTTTTGGGGAAAAGACCAGATACTGACCCAATCTGGTCGCCTCCTCAAATTTAAAACTAAAGAAGATTTGAAGTTAGTCAATATTGAGGCAAACAGAAATAATATTCACTTTGTCTTAAGATATTTTTTCGATTTTAATCAAATTTTGAAATCATCTGACTTAGTTCTCAATAGAATTTTAATTGAAGAGTTTGATTTAATGACTTTAGAGGATAATTCAGGGATTAGGTTTCACATGAATAAATCAAAAATAGAAAATCAACTTAAAAACCTTAAAACATTTCTTCAGAGCTCTTACTTTAACAATATTAAAGATACTTTTTCATATTTAGATCTTAGGTATCAGAACAAAGGAGCAATTGGGTTTAGGGATTAATATGGCTACCAACGGATCAAATAACATCAGAGTAGGAATCGACATAGGAACCTCAAAAGTTGTTTGTTTAATTGCTGAATATGTTGATCATGAATTACGGGTTATTGGCCTAGGTAGTCAAACATCTCGAGGTTTAAAAAATGGCGTGATAGTTGATATTGAATCAACTGTATCTGCAATAGAATCTGCAGTTAATGATGCAGAATTGATGTCCGGTAAACAAGTCACATCAGCCTTTGTAGGTATAAGTGGGGGTCATATCAATGGCTTAAATTCTGAAGGTGTTGTAGGAATCAAAGATAAAAAAGTCAAAGTAAGTGACGTTGATAGAGTTATCACTGCCGCACAAGCGTATGCAATTCCAGATGACTCTCAATTGCTTCATGTTCTGCCAAGAGACTATATTATTGATCAGCAAAATGGCATCAAAGAACCTCTTGGAATGGCTGGCGTAAGACTGGAAACCAAAGTTCATTTAGTCACCTGTAACAGGAACTCTGCTCAAAACATATCCTCCTGCATGAAAGCATGCGGTATTACTGTCGAAGGATTTGTTTTGGAACAACTGGCGTCAAGTTACTCAGTCTTGTCAGAAGACGAAAAAGAGTTGGGAACGTGTTTAATTGACATGGGTGGCGGAACTTCAGATGTTGCAGTTTTTCAGAATGGAGCAATAAGTCATACCGCTAATATTCCAACATCTGGTGATCATATTACTAAAGACATTGCTAGAGCACTTCAAACTCCAAGCATGCAAGCAGAAGAACTTAAGAAGAAGTATGGATGTGCTTCAAGCTCGATAATTCATGAAAATGAAACAATAGAGGTTCCAGGTATGGCAGGAAGAAAAAATAAAATTTTTTCAAGAATGGCTCTTGCCAGTGTAATTGAGCAAAGGTATCTGGATATTTTTGGCTTAATAAAACAAAAACTTAACTTATCTTCTTTAGAAAATAATATTCCCGCCGGAATTGTAATCACAGGCGGAACATCCAGAATGGAAGGAGTAGCTCAATTAGCTGAGGAAGTTTTTAATGCTCCTGTTCGTATTGGCTCACCATCAGGATTGATTGGGTTAAGTGATATCTTAAGGAATCCAATATATGCCACTGCTGTGGGTTTGGTTTTATATAGCCAGAAATCACAAGAAGAAGATCATATGAACTATCTGTTCATGAAAGACAAGAACATTTTTAACAAAGCTTTTAGATGGATTCAAAACAATTTCTAATTTAAATAAGGAGGGACTATGAACTGGACCGTTGTAGAAAATGAAACTAAATCATCTGCTCTTATAAGAGTAGTTGGAGTAGGAGGAGCTGGAGGAAACGCAGTGAACCATATGGTTGAAAGCGGTATCGAAGGCGTGCAAATGATTTGTGCTAATACAGATGAGCAAGCGCTTGATACCAATTTAGCAGAATTAAAAATTACTCTTGGAACCGGAATTTCGAATGGTCTTGGAGCAGGAGGGAAACCTGAGGTTGGAAGAGATGCTGCCCTTGATGATCTTGAAAGAATTAAAACCTTGCTTGAGGGTTCAGATATGGTTTTTGTTGCAGCAGGAATGGGTGGCGGAACTGGAACTGGAGCAGCACCAATTGTTGCTAGAGCTGCTAAAGAAATAGGTGCTTTGACAGTTGCAGTAGTCACCAAGCCATTAGAGCTTGAAATGCGAGATCAAATTGCAGATGCCGGCTTAAAAGAACTTACCGATGAAGTTGACTCACTAATCGCAATCCCTAACCAAAAATTATTGGAAGTTCTTGGCAGAGAGCATAGCCTTCTTGATGCTTTCAAACAGGCAAACGATGTTCTACTGGGAGCTGTGAGAGGCATATCAGATATCATCACACAAACCGGGCTCATGAATGTTGATTTCCAAGATGTCAGAACAGTAATGTCAGAAAAAGGAACAGCCATGATGGGTACTGGAATTGCAAACGGACCTAGTAGAGCAAAAGAAGCCGCCTCTGCAGCTGTTGGAAGCCCACTGCTAGAAGATATTAATTTAGAAAACGCAAAAGGAGTTCTCGTCAATATCACCGCTGGGACAGATATGAAAACAGGTGAAGTTGAGGAAGTTCTTGCCTTGGTTAAAGAATTTGCTGCTCAAGATGCAACAATCATTCATGGTGTGGCATTTGATGACTCTATGGGAGCCGATATAAAGGTAACAATTGTTGCAACTGGCCTTGGTGGAAGTGGATCCAAAAAACCGCTTAAAAACACTTTTGAATTTGAATCGGTTGAACCTATTCTTCCAAAACCTGAAATTTCTCATTCTTCTAGGGAAGCTAAAAAAGTTTCTTCTAGTGATTTAATGGATTCAGAATATCTTGATATTCCATCATTCGTTAAAAAACAAATAGATTAGATTTCTTTGAGCCATCAAACGGAAAAAACCAGAGAACTTGTTCTCTGGTTTTTTCTTCCTGTACTATTTTTGCTTCTCTTTGTGAGATTAATATATTTCCAAATAACTGAGGCAGACTTTTCATTCGATAAAATTGATAGTCGTATTTCACAAAGTAAAGTCATAAAGTCAACACGAGGGAAGATAGTCGATAGAAACGATCGAGTATTGGCTGAAGATATTATTTTTTATGATGTTGGAATAGACCTTAATTATTTTTCATATAAACCAGACGAGATAAAATTTATATCTAATTTATTAAATATCGAAGAACAAAAGCTAAGAGAAAGATCCTCTAATCAGAAACTTAAATTCATTCAAATTTCTAAAAAAGTAGATAGAAAAAAAGTAGAGGCTCTTAAAACAGAAAAAATCCAAGGGTTAGTGTTTGATGAAAAGTTCTACAGAAATTATCCCGAAGGAGAAGCTTTTTCTCAACTTATTGGGATCACTGATACAAATAATGATGGCCTTCAAGGTATAGAGCTCAGCTTTCAAAAAAGCCTTGATAGCTCAGATGGAAGAATAGATCTAAAAAGAGATGGTAACGGAAAAGTTATTGAAGAAGTTATTATTCCGGAGAAGGATGGCGACTTAATTAAGTTATCTATTAATTCAGATTATCAATTCATTGTTTTTGATGAATTGAAAAGAGCTGTAATCGCAAACAATGCGAGTAATGCCTCCGCAATAATGATTGATCTAGATTCTGAAGAAATTCTAGCAATAACTAATTATCCTAGTTTTAATCCAAACGATAGAAAATCTTTATCAGATATTTCCTTAGTGACAAATAAGGCATCGGTTTCTCTTATGGAACCTGGTTCCGTTTTTAAACCTCTCAGTATTTCTTTAGCTCTAGATGATGAATTAATTAACGAAGATACCTTGATAGATACTAATCCTGGATGGGTTGAATTCGAGGATTACAGAACAGAGGATTTTAGAAATTATGGAATTCTTTCAGTGAGCGAAGTTATAGCTAAATCAAGTAATGTAGGAACTGTAAAAATATGCTCTCAAATGAACAAATCAAGAGTAATATCAGGAATGCGTTCCTTTGGAATCGGAGAGTACTTTAGTGAGATGTTCTTAAATCATAGAGAAGGATTTTTGCCCGGAGAACAGAATATTTCCTTAAGAGGTTTAGTTAGTTTATGTTACGGATATGGTCTACAGACAACTTTGCTTCATATTGCAAAAGCTTATGCAGGGATTCTAAATGATGGCGTGGAGGCAAACCTAAAAATTATTTCATCAGAAAGCAATGAAACAAGCAAAAGAATTCTTAAAAAAGAAACTACCAATAAGATAAAAAACATTTTAATTCATACTGTTAATAATGGGACTGGAAAACTTGCTAGGGTAGAAGGTGGAGTTGTTGGTGGAAAAACAGGGACAAGCTTCATATCTAAAGATCAAGGATACGATGAAGATTCTATAAATGCTTTGTTTGTAGGATTTATAGAAAAAAATAGTAAGAGATATTTGCTAGCGATAACGGTCCAGGAACCAAAAAATGATGTCTCAGGAGGCTCAGATGTTGCAGCCCCGATTTTTTCAAATGTTTTTAAATCAATTTTTGCTTCGTCATGAAAAATCTAAAGAATTTATTAGACGACAGTAAATTAAAAAGTGATATTAAATTTGAAAAAATATGTATCAATTCAAATGACATAGATCCAGGAGATATTTTTGTTGCATTGAAAAATTCTTCAGAAAAAGATGGAAATAAATATATAGATCATGCCTTTAATAACGGAGCAGTAGCCGTTCTTACTGGCATACATCATGCCAATGATAATAGAAACATAATTCATGTACCTAGGTTAGAAGAAAAACTTGTAGATTTAGCAAATAGGGCCTATGAGTTTAATCGAGTTAAAAAGATATTTGGCATAACTGGGACAAATGGGAAGACCAGTACAATTCATTTTCTGAAACAATTACATGAACAGTTAAATATGAAGGTGTCTTTTTTTAATTCTATTGAAAATGGAGGTTCAGGCCTCGAGTTACAATCTTCAAAAATGACAACTCCTGATATCTTTGAACTCTATAGGTTTTTAGAAATATCAAATGAACACAATATTGAGAATTCTTTGCTTGAGGTTTCATCTCATGCAATACATCAAAAAAGGATCGGAGATATCGAAATCAAATTTAAAGGATTAACAAGTTTTTCTGAAGATCATCTTGATTACCACGGCAATATGGAGGAGTACTCAAACATAAAAGAATCTTTTTTTGACTCTAATGACTTATCTTCAAAAGGATATGTATTTAATGAAGATAGCTATTTGGGTTTAAAACTTAAACAGAAATTCAAAAACTGTTATTCATATTCATTTCATAACAAAGATGCCAATGTATTTATACACAAAAGCTCATCAGATCAATTTTTATTGGATTCTGAGGATATTTTGCCGAAAAAAATCAATGTTAACTTCCAAGGAGATCATTATTTTTCAAACCTAGTTTGTGCTCTTCTTTTGTTTAAGATTGCAAATCAAGACATTGATTTATCAAGAATTGATATTTTTGACCTCAGCCTCCCTGAAGGAAGAAACCAAAAAATAGATTTTGATGGAAGAGATGTTTTTATTGATTTTGCACATACTCCTGATGCACTGAATGCAAGTTTAAATTCTTTAAGAAATACACATTCTGGAAATTTAATTTGTCTATTCGGATGTGGTGGTGATAGGGATAGATCTAAAAGGTCAAAGATGGGAAAAATAGCAGAAAATTTATCTGATCAGGTTTTCATAACTAACGACAATCCTAGAAATGAAAACCCTGAAATAATTGTTGAAGATATATTATCAGAGTGTTCATCAAAGAATATAAATGTAATTTTTGATAGAAAGGAAGCTATTTTTAAATCGCTTGAATCACTTCTTAATAGTAAACCTGGTTCCGCTTTATTAATTGCTGGCAAGGGAAATGAAAATTATCAAGAATTTGAGAATGGATTAAGAAAGAATTTTAGTGATTTTGAAGAAGTTATGAGTTTTAAGAATGCTATTTGAATTTTCAAACCAGATATTAGCCGCTAAATTAAATCTTGAGAAACCTAAGCAAGAATTTGTATCCACAAGAATAGTTACAGACTCTAGAAAGATTTCAAAAGGCGATTGTTTCCTTGCTTTAAAGGGACCTAATTTTAACGGACATGATTTTATTGATGAAGCATTAGATAAGGGAGCTTCTTTTGTTGTTTCTGAAAAAAATCATCCTCAAGATAAGAGAATTTTAGGCGTTAATTCAACTCATGATTGTTTATCTTTTCTAGCTAAATATCAAAGAAAAAAGTTTGAAGGTAAAGTGATAGGTATCACTGGAAGTAATGGTAAAACTTCGACTAAATTTCTATTGAGCTCTCTTTTATCTGACAAATTTGATCCATCTCAAATTTATGTATCACCAGGAAACTGGAATAATTTCTACGGATTATGCTTTAGCCTCTTAGAATTAAAAAAACATCATAAATTTGGAATTTTTGAGATAGGAACGAATAACTTTGGTGAAATAAATGAATTGTCGTCAATATTGCAGCCCGAAGTAGGAGTTATTACATCAATTGGAAAAGCTCACCTAGAAAAATTAATAAATCTTGAGGGAGTTGCACAAGAGAAATCAGACATTTTTAAAAATGTTTTACCTCAAGGAACTTGCATCTTCCCAGATAATGATGCTCACATCAGTGATTTTCATGACAAGTGTCATAACAAAAGGATCAGATCCTTTTCTTGTGATGGATTAGATGCAAAAAAATCAAACAGTAAGTGTGTAGAAGCTATTTTAATAAGTCTTGGTATAGAAAATATCTCTTTTGATCAAATATATAATTTATCAAAAAATATTGTCATCCCATCCAGGACAGAACAAAGCTACAATTCCAAGGGAGTTTTGATAATTGATGATACTTACAATGCAAATCCTGATTCATTTAAAGAGGCATTTAGAGTCTTAGAGTCTACTGATAAAGAAATTAAAATTTGTGTCATTGGTGATATGAAAGAGCTAGGTAAAGACTTTCAGGAAGAAATGAAAAAAATAATAGGTGAAGCTTGCGAGAGATTTGATAACGTTTTTTTATTTAACTCCAAATTTGAACTCTCGATGGAGAATGTAGTCAAAATAAATATTGATAACGCAGAAGAAAAAATCGGATCTTTATTGAGTAATGATACTGCCATATTATTCAAGGCATCTAGATCGGTTAAAATAGAAGACTGCATGAATATTTTTAAATAATGTTTTTACCTATTTTAGAAATTTTAGCTGAAAGCTTCGGCCCCTTAAGAATTTTCAATTATCTTACTTTTAGAGCAATTTTAGCTACTCTAACTTCATTGATTTTTTGCCTATCTTTTGGAAATTGGTTTATTAATTTTTTGAAAATGGAGAGGTTTAATCAATATATTAGGAAAGAAGGACCAGAAAGACATCTTGTTAAAGAAGGAACTCCAACAATGGGGGGGCTGTTGATCTTAGCAGCTGTAGTATTCTCAGTTTTTTGTTGGGGGGACTTATCAAATAAGTACCTTTGGTTGGTATTATTTATGACAGTTTCATTTGGGGTAATCGGCTGGATAGATGATTTAACTAAACTCAAAACTCAGTCAAGCAATGGACTTACAAGTAGACAGAAGTTTTTTTGGCAGTCTCTATCAGCTTTTATCGGCATAGTAATCTTTTATACATTTTCCACTAATCCTCTTGAGACGAGCTTAATAATTCCTTTTTTTAAAGATTTTTCTCTGCCATTAGGTTTATTTTTTATTTTCTTCTCTTATTTTGTAATTGTTGGCTCCAGTAGCGCGGTGAATCTTACAGATGGCTTGGATGGTCTTGCAATAATGCCTTCAGTAATGATCGCAGCTGCTTTGGGAGTTCTTGGATATGCGTCTGGGAACATAATCATTTCAGATTATCTCAATATTCCATATTTACCACTATCAGGTGAAATGCTTGTATTTTGTGGAGCTATTGTTGGTTCTGGAATTGGATTTCTATGGTTCAACACTTATCCTGCTCAAGTCTTTATGGGTGATGTTGGCTCTCTTTCATTGGGGGCAGCACTCGGAGCAATTGCGGTTATGATAAGGCAAGAAATAGTATTCGCGATAATGGCAGGAGTTTTTGTTGCCGAGACTTTATCTGTCATGATTCAGGTTACCTCATACAAATTAACTGGTAAAAGGGTTTTCAAAATGGCTCCTTTGCATCATCATTTTGAATTGTCAGGATGGGCAGAACCAAAGATTATTGTGAGATTCTGGATAATTACATTAATTCTAATTCTTATTGGATTTGCTACCCTCAGACTAAGGTAGCCAAGTGTCAAATAAAACTTCTCGATCACTAATATTAGGACTTGGTCAAACAGGCTTATCTCTTTTTAATTACCTAAGAAAATTTGAACAAGAGCCACTTTTTTTTGATACAAGAGATGATCCTCCATTCAAAAAAGAATTACATAAAAAAAGTAAAAATCCTGTAATTATTTCTAATCACAAGGAAATAGCTTTTGATGAGATTCGATCGTGTTATATAAGTCCTGGATTTGAGATCAGTCACAAAATAGTAAAAAAGTTAAACACCCATAAGATTAAAATCCTTTCAGATTTAGATATTTTTTTGAAAGTCCATTCTAAAAAATCAATTCTTATTACAGGAACAAATGGGAAAACATCCGTTGTATCTTTGCTTCAACACGTTATGAAATCCCTTGGATTTAAGGTTAAAAGTATTGGAAATAATGGTTTTCCTGTGCTTAATCATATTCAAGAGCAACTGGATTATTTTGTAATTGAAGTATCTTCTTTTCAAATAGAAAGGACAAAGTCTTTATCAAGTTTGGTTTCAGTATTATTAAATATATCTCCTGATCATTTAGATGTTCACGATTCTTATGAACAATACACAAAAATAAAAAAAAGAATATTTGAGAACTCAAACTTTAAAATTGGACCTGAAGGTACAGGATTAGATTTAGATTTCATTATGCCTGAAATCACAGATCATGAAATCTATAATCAAGAAGCTGTAAAAAGCATTCTTTTGCACCTAGGTATCAAAAAAAGGTTCATTGAGGAGAAAATACTTACTTTTAACCCGCTTCCCCATCGCCTTGAAAATATTTCTCTAAATAAACACCTCACCATCATAAATGACTCAAAATCTACCAATCCACATTCACTTAATGCTGCTGTAAATAAATATAAAGATGAAAAAATTATTTTAATTATGGGAGGTTTAAAAAAAGATCTAAGTTTTAGACCACTTAATGAGTTTCTTAAGAAAAACACTAAGAAAGTTTTTGTTTATGGTGCGGACAGAGAAAAGATTTCAAATGAAATAGAAGAGTTAAATCCAATCGTGCTTGAGAGTATGGCTCTAGCTGTGAAAGAGGCTATTAAATATTCTGCCAAAAATGATTTGATCTTATTTTCTCCCGGCTGTTCAAGTTTTGATGAATTTAAAAATTATGAAGAAAGAGGTTCTAAGTTTAAAGAATTGATCAATAAGCATGTTGGCTAATAAGCAAAACTTTGTAAATAGAATTTTATTTGGTAGTCACGATCGGAATATCAATTTTGATAATTTCGACTTTACTACAATAACAATATCTATTTTCTTAGCTTTTTTTGGAATCTTGATGGTTTCGAGCATTTCATTTAATGAGTTAACCAGCAGGCACATATTTAATTTAATGGTGGGTTTCGTTCTTTTCTTCTTTATATTTAGGTTTGAGATGAGTACATGGAGAAATATTGATTTATACCTTATTTTTTTATCACTATTTCTTTTGTTGATACTTTTAGTACCGAATCTTGCGCCAGAAATAAACGGAGCAAAGAGGTGGATAAGGTTCTTTGGTTTTAGTTTTCAGCCTGCTGAATTAGCCAAGTTATCATTATTGATCTATGTTGCATCTTTTTGTATCCGGAAAAAAGAAGAATTTAAATCAAATTGGAAAGGATTTTGGAAGCCAATTTTTATAATGGTTTCACTAATTTCTCTGATTTTATTGCAACCAGATTTAGGTTCTTCAGCAATTATTTTTTTGGTCACTCTTACAATAATGTTTATTGCTGGCGCTCCGATTATTCACTTTATTGGAATCTCAATGATAGGCCTTTGTACATTTATCTTGATGATTTTTTTTGTCCCTTGGAGATTTCAAAGGATACTTACATTTATGAATCCCTGGGAAGATGCTCAAGATGGAGGATATCAACTGACCAGATCTTTTTCTGCTATTGGAAGAGGTGACTGGTTCGGTACTGGTTATGGAGAAAGTTGGTTGAAACTAAACTTACTACCAGATGCTCAAACTGACTTTGTTTTTTCAATTATTTTGGAGGAATTTGGTACTTTCTTTGGATTAGTTTTAATTTTTATTTTTCTAGTTTTAGTCATAAGATGTTTTATGATAGGACGATTAGCAAGACAGATGAATCAAATGTTTAATTCATTTGTTGCATATGGCATTGGTACTTTGATTGGGTTACATGTTTTTATAAATATCGGTGTATCTATTGGACTGCTCCCTACAAAAGGGCTGACGTTGCCTTTCTTGAGTTACGGTGGTTCGAATTTATTTTTGACCTTTATTTTGATTTCATTGATTCAAAGAATATATTTTGAATTAAATGAATCGGATAGACACAAGGCGATTTCTAGGAGGAAAAATTTCTAAAAAATTCTTCATTGTTGCTGGAGGAACAGGAGGTCATGTATTTCCTGCAGAACAAATTGCGAAAGATCTATTAAAAAAAAATCTCTCTTTAGTCTGGATTGGAACGTCCAGAGGACCAGAGCAAAATATATGTAATAGGCTTGGCATTAAATTTATTCAGTATGATTTAGTAGGTTTCAGAGGAAAAGGCTTAGTTTATAAACTTTATTCAGCATTTAAACTATTTCTCGCTGGGTTAAAATTTTTTTTCAAATACAGGCTTTTCTCTAGCCAGAGCGATCAAATGATTGTTTTTGGGGGATACACTTCAATGATTGCTTTATTTTTCCCTTTCAGAACAATCTACGCCCAAGAACAAAATTCAATTCCTGGATCTGCAATAAGAATTCTTACAAATTTGAACTACATTGATAAAGTATTTTTGGGCTTTAATCAGGCATCAAATTATTTCAAAAAAACTAAATCTAATTTTTTAATTAATAGTGGCAATCCTATAAGAGATGAACTTTTAGACTTAGAACCAAAAAATATTGATCAGCTCAACAATCTTCTAATTATTGGAGGCAGCCAAGGCTCAGAATTTCTTAATAATTTAGTGCCAAAAGTTTTAAGAGAAATCAATAAAGACGAGTTAAAAATTCGTCATCAATGCGGATCGAAACATAAAAAATTCACTGAGAAAGCTTATTTTCAAAATAATGTAAATAATCAGTTCACAATATGTGAATTCATTAAAGATATGAGAGAGGCATATGAATGGTGCGATATTGTCATTTGTAGGGGAGGTGCGCTGACAGTATCAGAATTAATGGCTGTAAGAAGATCGGCTTTCATAATTCCAATACCTAATTCAATTGATAATCACCAAGTTTTAAATGCAAATTTTTTTGAAGAAAGAGGATTTGGAAAGGTTTTTGAACAAGATTCCGATATCAATAATATGATATTGAGCTTGAGAGAATCAATTTTAGATAATGCTTCCATAAAAAGTTATTATGAGCAACTTAATAAGAATTCATTTGCTAACTCATCAAAAATTATCATTGATAATTTAAATACTTAATGTCCAGCATAAAAAATATTCATCTAATTGGTATCGGTGGGGCAGGTATGAGCGGAATTGCAGAGATACTTCATAACCAAGACTACACTGTCTCAGGAAGTGATCTAGAAGATACACTTGTTACAAAAAGACTAAAAAATCTAGGGGTAAAAATTTTTAAAGGTCACAAAGAAAATAATGTCCTAAAAAAAGACCTTGTAGTGATTTCATCGGCAATATCAAAAAAAAATGTTGAGCTTAAAAAAGCAATTTCTTTAGGTATACCAGTTATTCCTCGAGCTGAAATGTTGGCTAATCTTATGATGCTTAAAAATAGTATCGCTGTTGCAGGTAGCCATGGAAAAACTACCGTAACATGCATAATGGCTCATATTTTCACTGAGGCAGGTCTGGATCCAACATACATCATAGGCGGCAAAGTAAAATCTTTTGAGTCAAATGCAAAATTAGGTCTCGGTGAGCATATCATTGCGGAAGCTGATGAAAGTGATGGATCTTTCCTAAATCTTAGGCCTTTAAAGGCTTTGGTTACAAATATAGATAACGATCATCTGGGTACCTATGAAAATAACTTTAATAATCTAAAAAAGTCTTTTAAAAAATTTTGTCTTTCGTTACCTTTTCAAGGTTACTTAATTGCCAATGGTGACGATCAATCATTAAAAAGTATTATCAAAAATATACCAAGGAACTCATTCTCTTTTGGAAAAGATAAAAGTAACGATTATCAAATCAAAGACATAAAACAAAACATCAGAGGGGCAAATTTTAAGATAAAAGATAATTTTGTTAAAAAAGAATATAGCTTTTCTATGTCCATGCATGGCGAACACAATGTTATGAATGCAACATCAGCAATTATCGCAGCTATTCAAGAAAATATTGATGTATCTTTGATAAAAAAATCACTCAAAACTTGCTCCTCAATTGAAAGACGTTTTGAAATTATTTCTAATGATATTTTTTCAAAAAAGATTACCCTTGTTGATGATTATGGACATCATCCTAAAGAGATTAAATATTCTCATGATACAGCGTCTGAAATATGGAAAAACAAAAAAAAGATTGTTGTTTTTCAACCGCATAGATACACGCGAACAAAAGATCTTTTTGATGAATTTATAAAAACTCTTTTAGAGGTGGAAAATCTTATATTGCTTGATGTTTATCCAGCGAGCGAGAAGGTAATCAAAGGATATGAAGGCAAAGATCTATTTCACGCACTTAAGGAGAATGGCTCAGACGTAGTATTTTGTCAAAATCATACTGAGGTAATTAAAAAACTTGAAAGTATGACCATTGGAAATGAGGTCATTATAACTCAGGGAGCAGGAACGACTTCTGAGCTTGCAAGAAAGATATCAAATCAATGATAGATAAAAATATTGCAGTATTATGTGGCGGTTGGTCAGAGGAAAGGCTCATTTCATTAAAAAGCGGGGAATCTGTATATAAATGTTTGAAAGAAAACGGTTATAGAGTTTCTAAAATTGATGTTAAAACAGCAGTTGAGGCATTCAATAAGGAGCTATATTCTGAGTTCGATCTTGTCTTTATTTTGCTTCATGGCAGAGGAGGGGAAGATGGAGAAATTCAAAAGTTCTTTGAAGAGAATGACATTATTTTTACTGGATCAAGTTCGCAGTCCTCCAAAATCACCATGAACAAAATAAAGACCAAGGAAATTTGGAAGAAAAACAATATTAAGACACCTGAATATTTTATTTATAAGGAAAACTTTGAGATTGATAATTTATCATTATTTGAAAAGTGGGTAATCAAGCCAAATTTAGAGGGATCATCTAACGGCATATCCTTTTACAACAATTTTGAAGGGAAAGATAATTTTCAAAAAAAAATTAATCTAGCTAAAAGATATGATGATTCGGTCTTAATAGAAAGGTTTATACCCGGTAAAGAAATAACCGTTCCAATAATCAACAAAAGATGCCTTAGGCCCATTCATATTATTCCAGAAGGCGAGTTTTATGACTTTGAAGCCAAATATGTTTCTAGTAAGACAAAGTATTTAGAGTATTTAATTGGATCAGAAAAGTTAGAGACTCTGAACAATCTTGTAATTAAAGCATATGAAATTGTTGGAGCCGAAAATTGGGGTCGAATTGATATCATTTATGATGGTGAAGATTATTTCTTCATAGAACTTAATTCGGTTCCTGGCATGACGGAGACTAGTTTAGTTCCAAAATCATCTGATCTTTCTGGAATAAGCTACCTTGAATTACTAGAGAGTATCATGTTTGATGCTCTTGCCAAAGAAGCTTAATTTATCTAGAATCGCAATCTTTCTTGCTGAAATACAATTATTTTAGCTTTAAACCATAAGAAAAAATATGAATCATTACGAAATTGTTTTTCTAGTTCACCCTGATCAAAAATCTGATTCTGAAGCAATATTAAATAAATATTGCGACCAAATAAAATCTTCAAATGGAACTATCGATAGATCTGAGAATATAGGTTCTCGGAAGTTAGCTTATCCCATCCAAGATTGTTACAAAGCAAATTACTTTTGTTTAAATGTTACTTGTGATTCCGATCAAATTGACAGCCTCAAAGAATCTTTTAAATATAACGACGCAATTCTAAGACACCTAATTGTTAGAAAAGATGAGATTGAGACAGAACCTTCTACACTCTTTAAGCAGACTCAAGAAGATGGAGAAACTCAACTAGAGGAATATGAAGCTTCTATTAAAAATGATAATGCTACTGAAGAGGCTGAGAAGACCATTGATGAATCCACTTCTGTTAATACATCTGAAGTGAAAAAAGAAGCCGATCAACCAAAAGATGCATCAGATGGAATAGACACTAAAAACGAAAACAATGATAGCGATGAAGTAAAAGAAGAAACTGATAAAAAATCAAAAGATGACGAAGATATAACATGAGAAGAAAGAAAGATACGAGAAAAAAAAATACTGGTCTAGAACCTTTGGTAAAACAATCCAGAAAATGCAGATTTACTGCAGCAGGCACTAAGCAGATTGATTACAAAGATGTAAACCTATTAAAAGATTTTATAAATGAAACTGGCAAAATACTTCCTGCAAGACTTACAGGAACATCTGCAAAGTATCAAAGGCAATTAGAAACTGCTATCAAGAGAGCAAGACAGCTTGCTCTTCTTCCTTACACTGACAGCCATTATTCTTAAAGAATGAAAGTTATTTTATTAGAGAGAATTACCGGCCTTGGATCACCTGGCGATCTCGTAACAGTTAAATCAGGATACGGAAGAAATTTTCTTTTACCTGGCAAAAAAGCTATTCCAGCTAATAAAGAAAACATGGAGAAATATGAGTCAGAGAAAGCTCAAATCCTAGCTGCTGAAGAATCAAAGAAAGCTTCTGCACAAAATGTTTACGAGCAACTGAACGGACATAGCTTTGAAATTGTATCAGCTGTTACTGAAGAAAATACTCTCTATGGTTCCGTAGGGACAAATGAAATCATTGAGAAAGTTACTACTGCTGGCTTTGATATAGATAAACAAGCTATTAGACTTCCAGAAGGTCCGATTAAAGATCTTGGTGATTTTGAGATCGACATAGAATTGCATCCTGAAGTAATAGCAAAAATAAATATTAAAGTTTCCCCAGAAGAATAATTTTCATTGTTTTCTATTTATTCGAATGGGAGAATAGAGAACGTGAAGAACTTCGATAAAAATTCCTTACCTTCATCAATAAAAGCAGAAAAAGCAGCTTTGGGCTGTCTTCTTTTAGAGCCTAATTTATGGGATGATCTCGCAACTCAAATTGAGGAAAAAGATTTTACTCAGGTAGAAAATAAAATAATTTACAGAGCTATTAAAAAGCTTTCTGATCAGGGTACTCAATTAGACACACTAACTCTTATAGAAGCTGTATCTTCAGATGAAGATATTACAAAGAATTCAAATTTGAATTTTTCCTCTTATATTAAAGATTTGTTTGAGGAAACTCCAGGAACTTCAAACTTTTCTAATTATGTTGATATTGTTAAACAAACATCTAGCTTGAGAAAACTTATCGAAACTGCTGATGAGATTTCATCAACTGCTTTTTCTACAGATAGTTTTAGCAGTGACGATGCGATTACTAAAGCCGAAGATAAGATACTAAAATTAAGAGACTCAATAGAAAGAAAAAGTG
>CACNYO010000001.1 GCA_902624765.1 uncultured SAR86 cluster bacterium | reverse complement strand
TTTGCATGTTCTAACATTAAAGATTCTAGTTCATCAATTCTTCTGGCCAGTTCTTTGGGTGAAGAATAGTCTTCTTCAATTAATTCTTGTGCTTCCTCAATGAATTTTTTACCTGGAATATTTCTTGCTCCCTCCATGATATCACTGACACTTTTAAGGATACTTTCTGGCTTGATATTGTTTTCTTTATTATATTTTTCTTGAAGGCTTCGTCTGTGTTCTGTTTCTTTTATTGTCCTCTCTATTGAGCCAGTCATTTGATCTGCATATAAAATTGCATGTCCACTTTTATGTCTAGCTGCTCTTCCAATAGTTTGGATTAATGAAGTTTCAGATCTTAAAAAGCCTTCTTTATCAGCATCCAAAACAGCTACTAAAGATACCTCCGGAAGATCAAGACCCTCTCTCAACAAATTTATACCAACCAGAACATCAAACTTTCCAAGTCTGAGGTCACGTAATATCTCAACTCTCTCAACTGTATCAATATCAGAATGCAGATATCGAACATCAATGTCCTGTTCATACAAGTAGCTACTTAAATCCTCAGCCATTCTCTTTGTCAAAACGGTTACTAAAACTCTTTCCTTCTTCTTAATTCTTCGATGAATCTGGTCAAGCAGATCATCTACTTGGTTTTCTGCAGGTTTAATTTCAACCGTGGGGTCAAGCAATCCTGTTGGCCTTACAATAAGGTCAACTGTTTGCCCTGAATTATCATTTTCATAATTTCCTGGAGTAGCTGAAACAAATATTCTTTGACCAGATAAACTCTCCCACTCATCGAATCTTAATGGACGATTATCTAAAGCGCTTGGTAGTCTAAAACCATACTCAACTAATGTTTCTTTTCTCGATCTGTCTCCTCTATACATTCCTGTAAGTTGAGGCAAGGTCACGTGAGATTCATCAATAAATACCAGTGCGTCCTCTGGCAAATATTCGTATAACGTAGGAGGAGCCTCACCTTCCTCTCTTCCAGAAAGGTATCTGGAGTAATTTTCAATTCCGCTGCAAAAACCTAATTCCCTCATCATCTCCAAGTCATATTTTGTTCTTTGCTCAATTCTTTGGGCTTCCACAAGCTTATTATTATCTTCAAGATAGCTCACCCTTTCTTTCATTTCACTTTTAATCTTATTGATAGCATTCGCTATGACTTCTTTTGATGTTACATAATGAGTTTTTGGGAAAACTGTTACTCTAGGCACTTCCCTAAAGATTTCTCCAGTAAGGGGATCAAAAAACTTGATAGCTTCAATTTCACTATCAAAAAGTTCAATTCTCACCGCTTCCTTGTCTGAATCTGCTGGAAAAATATCAATTACATCGCCTCTTACTCTAAAAGTAGCTCTTTTGAAATCTACTTCATTTCTGGAATATTGGAGCTCAGCAAGTCTTCTAAGAATAATTCTTTGATCTATTTCATCGCCTACATCCAAATGAAGAACCATTTGCAAATATGATTTTGGATCGCCCAATCCATAGATAGCTGAGACAGTAGCGACAATCACAACGTCCCTTCTCTCCATTACAGCCTTTGTTGCTGAAAGTCGCATTTGTTCAATGTGTTCATTTATAGAAGCATCTTTTTCTATGAAGGTATCTGAAACTGGAACGTACGCTTCAGGCTGATAATAATCATAATATGAAACAAAATATTCAACTGCGTTGTTTGGAAAAAATTCTTTAAACTCTCCGTATAGTTGAGCAGCTAGAGTCTTATTATGAGCCATGACAATAGCCGGTCGTTGAAGATTTTGAATAACATTCGCCATAGCGAAAGTTTTTCCTGAACCAGTTACTCCTTTGAGTGTTTGATTCAATAGTCCTGAATTAATTCCTTCAACAACTTTTTTAATAGCTGCAGGCTGATCTCCGGAAGGCTTAAATGCTGAAACTATTTCAAATGGTTTACTCATATTAGTTGTTTTTGCTTATAATACCCTCTTTTCCGCGATAGCTCAGTTGGTAGAGCAAGTGACTGTTAATCACTGGGTCGCAGGTTCGAGCCCTGCTCGCGGAGCCAGAATTTTATGCCATTATACGATCCTAGTTCTGATAATCCTTATAAATTAAGTCGTAGCAGAATAGAAAATTTTTCAAAATGTAAAAGATGTTTTTACTTAGAAGAAAGATTAGGAGTAAAAAAACCAGATTCTTTTCCGTTCAACTTAAATAACGCTGTTGATCAACTTTTAAAAGATGAATTTGATTCTTACAGAGGTACAAAAAATAATCATCCATATCTTTTAGAGTCTTCAATAGATGCTAAACCTTACGATCATCCTGATATTGAAATTTGGAGAACTAGAAATCAAGGGATTGGCATCAATTTAAAAGAGCTGAATCTCTATATTTATGGACTTGTTGATGACGTATGGATTAATACCAAAAATGACAAATTGATAATTGCTGACTACAAAGCGACCTCAAAAAAAGGAGATGTAACGATAGATGCTCCTTGGCAAATTTCTTATAAAAGACAAATTGAAATTTATCAATGGTTATTTAGACAAAATGGCTTTGATGTAGATGACATGTCATATTTTGTTTACTGCAACGGTATAAAAGATTCCAAGGTTTTTGATAATTGCTTGAATTTCGAGGTAAAGATATTGCCTTACAAAGCTGATGATTCTTGGGTAAATCCTGCTTTAGAGGAAATAAAGAGTTGCTTGGATAATGACGAACTCCCAAAGCAGTCAGATAGCTGTGACTATTGCGCTTATAATAGAAAAATTAAATTATTTGGCTAATGTCAATATTATTATCATTTATCTTGCTCTCAATTGGACTAGTAGGTCTTATATGGGGTGCTGACAAGTTCATATCAAATTCATCTATATTGGCCAGAAAAATCGGAATTAGTGATTTAATAATTGGTTTAACATTAATTGCTCTTGGAACATCAGCACCCGAAATTTTTGTAAGCATTTCCTCTGTGCTCAATGAAACTCCTGAAATTGCATTGGGAAATTCAATTGGATCAAATATAAGCAATATAGGTCTTATATTTGGATTAAGTTGTTTTGCTTTAGCCTCCAAAGCCATTCCTCTTGATTTAAGAAATATTTTTCTATTCATTTTATGCACTCTTATAGCTGGTTATTGTCTTTTTGATTTAAGGCTAAGCATAGGAGATGGAATTTTATGTATTTGTCTAATAATTTTATTTGTATTGAATTTATTAAGATCTGAAGAAGCTGATATAGAAGTAAATAACCAAGATTCAAGGTTAATGAAAGTAATTTTCCTTACTTTTTTTAGCCTTTTAGTATTAATAATTGGTTCAGAACTTACTGTTACTGGAGCTGAATCGATAGCGATTTACTTTGGATTGTCTGAGGTAATAATTGGATTAAGCATTATAGCCGTAGGCACAAGTCTTCCTGAGCTCGCGGCAACGGTAGCTGCAATTAGACAAGATAAATCTCTCATCGTTATCGGAAATGTACTAGGATCTAATTTTTTAAACATAGTGGTAGTTTTTCCTATCATTGCATTTGGAAGTAACGAAATTTTTGATAGTGCTATTTTCTCAAGAGACTTTTTGATTATGAGTATTTTTAGCGCGATATTCATTCTTGCTCTTATAGTTGGCAGACAAAAAGATGGTATTTCCAAAATTCTTTTTTATGGCTTTGGTGTAATGTTTATTTCTGGATATTTAATTTATTTAATTAACTTATTCCTCTAAGTTCACTCTTTTCCAAGAAGTCTTATCGCCTAAATCCTCTAGAGAAATTCCCTTGGCTTTTAGATCATCCCTAATTTTGTCTGATTTTGAAAAGTCTTTTTCAGTTCTTGCTAAGTTTCTTTGAGCTATAAGATCTTCTATTTCTTTTTCTGAAATGAGCTCTTCAGATGAAATAAATTTAAAATATTCTTCTGGTTTAGACTGAAATAGTCCCATAACTTCGCCTGATGAAATTAGAATATTAGCCATTGATTGAGATTCTTTTTTGTTTTTTATTAGAGATTTATTCAGCTTATCCAGTGTTTTGTGCAAAAAAGAAATCAATTTAGGAGAGTTGAAATCATCTTTTAGACTTTGGATAACTCCTTCGGCAAGAGAAACATTCTTGACATTTGATGTATCTACCTTTCTTAAGGCATCATAAAATTTGTCTAGTATTTTTTTACTCTCATCAAGCCCACCAAAAGAAAAATTTAAGGGATTCCTGTAATGAGTAGAAAAAAGATAAAATCTGATAACCTCTGGATGATATTTTTTCAAGATATCTTTAATGGTGATGAAATTTCCAAGAGATTTAGACATTTTTTCCTCATCAATTGTTAAAGGCCCAGTATGCAACCAATAATTTGCAAACAAACCATCATGATTACATTTAGATTGAGCATTTTCATTCTCATGATGAGGAAATTTCAGATCTAAACCTCCTCCATGAATATCAAAGTTTTTTCCTAGGTAATCTCTACTCATGGCTGAGCACTCAATATGCCAACCAGGTCTTCCTTCTCCCCATGGTGATTCCCAAGAGTATTCATCAGAAGAATTTTTCCAAAGCGCGAAGTCAGCAGGATTCTTTTTGCTATCATCTACTTCAATTCTTGAACCAGAAATCATCTCTTTGAGTTTTCTATTTGATAGTTCTCCATATTTATCAAAAGACTCTACGTTGAAGAAAACATCACCATTTTTAGTCGAATAAGCAAATTTCTTAGAGATAAGATCTTCTATAAAAGAAATTATCGATTCCATATGTTCAGTAACTTTCGGCTCTTTATCCGGTGATTGCATGGCCATAGATAAAAAGTCATCATGCATTTCTTCAATATATCTTTCAGAAATAACAGATGGAGAGGTCTTTTCTAATTTTGCTTTAGCAATTATTTTGTCATCTACGTCAGTTATGTTTCTAACATAATGGATGTCATAGTTCAGAGCTTTAAATGATTTGACTATGAAATCAAAGGATAAAAAAGTTCTAAGGTGCCCAATATGACAAGAGTCATAAACAGTCATCCCACAAACATATAGAGACACTTTTCCTTCTTTTAAAGGATCAAAATTTATCTTTTTAGAGCTTTTTGAATCAAATATCTTCATTTCAGAGAAGATCAATTATAGATTAGAATGATATCTAAAGAGGAAATTATGAATAATATTATTGTAGTTCTGGTAACAACTATGGGTACTTTAGAAATTGAACTTTATGAGAATGAAGCTCCCATAACAGCTAAAAACTTTGTTTCATATGTTGAGAGTGGTTTTTTTGAAGAGACTATCTTTCATAGAATAATTCCAGGCTTTGTTGTACAAGGTGGAGGGCATATTTCTGGAATGGATCAGAAGGAAACTCAAGAGCCTATTCAGAATGAAGCCAATAATGGTTTAAAAAATGATAAGTATACATTGTCAATGGCAAGAACTAATGATCCTCACTCCGCTACTTCACAATTTTTTATAAATCTTCAAGATAATGTCAGTCTCGACTTTTCTTCTGAAACTCCTATGGGCTGGGGGTATGCAGTCTTTGGAAAAGTTATAAAAGGTCAAGAGGTTGTAGATGAGATGGCAGATGTTCAAACAGGAAGCTTTGGACCTTATCAAGATGTACCAAGGGAAGATATTAAAATTTTAAGTGCTTCAATAAAAAAATAACTCATTTATGAGTGCAGTTTTAATTTCTGATTTACATTTAAATGAATCAGATACTAATTTATTCAATAAATTTGAAACCTTTATTGCATCTAAAGTTGATGGCTTCGATGATTTATTTATTTTGGGTGATTTGTTTGAAACTTGGATTGGCGATGATGACAAATCTAAATTTAATCTAGAAGTAATTGAAATTCTCAAAAAGGTATCCGAGAGAGGAATAAAAATTTCTCTCATGCATGGAAATAGAGACTTTCTTATTGGCAAAGATTTCTGTTCTTATATAAATGGAATACTTCTGTCTGACCATCACATTTATCAAGATGGAGATTCAAAAATACTACTTTTGCACGGCGACACCCTATGTACAGATGATGTCAAATATCAGGAATTCAGAAGGCTTGTAAGAAACGAAAACTGGACAAGAGATTTTTTGTCAAAATCTCTCCAAGAGAGAATAAATATAGCATCTGGTCTAAGAGATATGAGTAATGATGAAACTGGTAATAAAGTGAGTGAAATAATGGATGTAAATCAAGAGGCAGTTATAGAGGTAAGTAAAAAATTTAAAATAAAAAAAATGATCCATGGTCATACTCACCGACCTTTCTTTCATAATGAAAATAATCTTCAAAGAGTTGTCTTAAGCGATTGGGAAAATGAAGTAAGCTTTGCAACAGTTGTCAATGGAGAGATTTCATTAAAAACTTTCTAAGCTTTTTTCTGATGAAGTGGATCTTTAAAATATTTTGAATAATGAGCCTTCGAAAGAGCTAAAAGTTCCTCCTCAAGATCTTTTTTTAAAATCTCTAAATTAATATTCTCGTCAAAAAAAGTTACTCCAAATTCAGTTAGATCATCAAAACTCTCACTAACAAGTTTGATTAAGTCAAAAATTTGGCAGTATTCATTTAGATCTGTCTTGATTTTTAAATCTAGTTCAGAGATTTTGCTGTGTAGCTTTTCTGAATTGATTTTTCTTATTTTAGAATAAATTATTTGAGTCTTTAACGATTCTAATCTCATCCACACAGAATCCTTTTCATCATCGTTAAATTTATTCCAATCAATCACCTCAAAATAAAATCTTTTACAACCTCTGCAGACTTCATCCCCATAAGTTGTTGAGCATATTCCTACGCATGGGGTTCTAGTCTTCTTCTGCATAAGGAGTATACTAGCAATTTTTTTAGGGGTTTATGTTAGAAGCATACAAAAAAATTGAAAAAGAGAGAGCTGAGCTTGGCATCCCGCCAGAACCACTTGATGCTGAACAAACTGCTGACCTTGTTGAATTAATAAAAGAAAATTCAGACCAAGGAGAAATCCTCTTGAACCTTTTAATAAATAGAGTTCCAGCTGGAGTTGATGATGCTGCCTACATAAAAGCTGCTTTTCTTAACGATATTGCGTCTAAAAAGATAAAGTGTGACTTGATTGATCCTATAAAAGCTACTTTTTACCTTGGAACAATGCTGGGTGGCTATAATGTCGAACCATTAATTAGTCTTCTTGATGATGATGAATGTGGAGATGAGGCTGTGAAAGCATTGTCACAAACTTTATTAGTTTTCGATGCATTTAATGACATAGCAGAAAAATCAAAAAGCTCTCAAAATGCAAAAAAAGTTTTAGATTCATGGGCAGAAGCGGAGTGGTTTACATCTAAACCAGAAGTGCCTCAATCTATTACCACAACAGTTTTTAAAGTGCCCGGAGAGACTAACACCGATGATCTTTCTCCTGCTCCAGATGCTTGGTCAAGACCTGATATTCCATTACATGCTTTAGCGATGTATAAAATGCAGAGACAAGGATTATCAAACGATCCTCTAGGAGAAATACAAAAATTAAAGGATAAAGGTCATCCAGTTTGTCTTGTAGGTGATGTTGTTGGTACTGGCTCATCAAGAAAGTCTGCAACAAACTCTGTTTTATGGCATATGGGAGAGGATATTCCTTTCATCCCAAATAAAAGAACAGGTGGTATATGTATAGGCGGTAAAATTGCTCCAATATTCTTTAACACAATGGAGGATGCTGGGACTCTTGTATTTGAAGCAGATGTAGAAAAAATGGAAACAGGAGATGTCATAACAATATACCCTCATGAAGGCAAAGTAGAAAATGAGAGCTCAGAAAATATTTCCTCATTTGAACTTAAGTCAGAAACTTTTCTTGATGAAGTAAGAGCTGGAGGCAGAATACCTTTAATAATTGGTAGAAGCCTAACCGATAAAGCAAGAGATTTTTTAAATCTACCTGCTTCAGATGTCTTTGTGAGACCTGGAAAAACTGACGAATCAACTGATGGTTACACTCTAGCGCAAAAAATTGTTGGTAAAGCTTGCGGTGTTGAAGGAATTAGACCTGGCACTTATTGTGAGCCGATTATGACTACAGTAGGATCTCAAGATACAACTGGACCAATGACAAGAGATGAACTTAAGGAATTAGCTTGCCTGGGATTCACTTCAGATTTAGTGATGCAATCGTTCTGTCATACTGCAGCTTATCCAAAGCCTGTAGACGTAGAAACGCAACATACCTTACCTGAGTTCATCAAAACGCGTGGAGGAGTAGCTTTGAAGCCAGGTGATGGCATTATTCACTCTTGGTTGAATAGAATGTTGCTACCCGATACGGTTGGAACTGGGGGAGATTCTCATACAAGATTTCCAATTGGGATAAGTTTTCCAGCTGGATCTGGTCTTGTCGCTTTTGGTGCAGCACTTGGAGTAATTCCTTTAGATATGCCCGAATCGGTTTTGGTAAGATTTTCCGGAGAAATGCAACCTGGAATAACTCTTAGAGATCTTGTAAATGCTATTCCTTATGCAGCAATCCAAAGAGGCTTACTTACAGTCGAGAAAGAGGGTAAGAAAAATATTTTCTCTGGAAGGTGTCTCGAAATAGAAGGATTACCAAATTTAAAAATTGAACAAGCTTTTGAATTATCTGATGCTTCTGCTGAAAGGTCTGCATCTGGATGTACTGTTCTTTTAGAAGAAGAACCAATTTTAGAATATCTTAAATCGAATATAGTTTTACTTAGATGGCTTATCTCAGAGGGATACGGAGATGCAAGAACTTTGGAAAGAAGAGCTCAAAAAATGGAACAGTGGATCGAAAATCCTTTTCTACTTAAACCAGATCAAAATGCCAAATATGCAGCTACTATTGAAATTGATCTAAACGAAATAAGGGAACCTCTTTTAGCCTGTCCAAATGATCCAGACGACATAAAAACGCTTTCTGATATTGGAGAGGATAAAATTGATGAGGTCTTCATTGGTTCTTGTATGACGAACATTGGTCATTTTAGGGCTGCTGGAAAACTCTTGAAAGATGCTACTTCCTTACCAACTAGATTATGGATATCTCCACCAACAAGAATGGATAAGTTTCAATTAGAACAAGAAGGCTTTTATGATATTTTTGAAAAAGCTGGTGTAAGAACAGAGATTCCTGGATGCTCTCTTTGTATGGGTAATCAAGCCAGAGTTGAACCAAATTCAACTGTCGTTTCAACCTCAACAAGAAACTTTCCAAATAGGCTTGGAGACGGCGCCGATGTTTATCTTGCTTCAGCAGAACTGGCTGCTATTGCATCAATCTTAGGAAAACTTCCATCCAATGATGAATATCAGAGCTTTATGTCTGAGATCAATACGATGTCTGCTGATATTTTTAGATACATGAATTTCAATGAGATAAAAAGCTATAAGGATGCAGCCGATAATGCAAAACTCCCTGCAGTTACCATTGAAACAAACTAAATTTTATTTGAATCAGATCTCATAACCTCTAAGTTTTCTAGATAGCCATCAGATACTTGATTATCTAAATATTCACCATCAAAAATAGAGGTTTCAAAGTTCTCTATATCTTTATTTCCCTCTTTTGCACTTCTAATTAAATCTTTTAGATCTTGATAAACTAACCAGTCTGCTCCTATATATTCTGCTATTTGACTTTCATCTTTTTGATGAGCTATTAACTCAGCAGTTGCTGCCATATCAATTCCATAAACGTTTTGAAATCTAATTGGTGGAGCGGCAGATGCAAAAAAGACTTTTTTTGCTCCCGCATCTCTAGCCATTTCTACTATTTGTTTGCTAGTTGTACCTCTAACAATTGAATCATCTACTAGAAGAACATTTTTACCTTCAAATTCCATGGTTATTGGATTTAATTTCCTCTTTACGGATTTTTTTCGCATTTCCTGCTTTGGCATGATAAAGGTTCTCCCAATGTATCTATTTTTAACAAAGCCTTCTCTATAAGGTAATCCGAGCTTTTTTGCTACTTCGTTTGCTGAAGTCGTGCTACTTTCGGGGATAGGTATAACTACATCTATGTCATGCTTTGGATGCAAACTAAGTATTTTTTCGCCAAGATATATTCCCATTCTCTGTCTTGCCTTGTGAACTGAAACTTTATCAATAACAGAATCTGGTCTAGCTAAGTAAACATATTCAAAAATACAAGGGCTATGATTTGCTGTTTTATGGGATTTTGATCTACTCATTTTTCCTTCTTTTGAAATGAATATTGCTTCTCCCGCTCCAACATCATCGATAACCTTGAAATCAAGAGCATCAATAGCTGCGCTTTCAGATGCAATCATATATTCTGCCCCCATAAGATCCTCATCTCTTTTTCCAATTATTAAAGGTCTTATTCCATGAGGATCTCTTACAGCAACTAACCCCACATCATTGATCATCATTATTATTGAGTATGCTCCGGATAATCTTGATTGCATTCTTCCAACAGCTTCAAAAATTTCTTCCTTTGTGGGCTGTATACTTCCGATTTGCTGAAGTTCATGGGCAAAAATATTAAGGATAACTTCGGAGTCTGAATTTGTATTTAAGTGCCTTCTGTCTGTCTCTGCAAGCTCTGCGCACAATGAATCTGTATTAACTAGATTCCCATTATGGACAATGCTTATCCCATATGGCGAATTTACATACATAGGTTGCGCTAATTCTCTTGAGGCGCCGCCGGAAGTAGGATATCTAACATGAGCAATGCCAATTTTCCCTAAAAGAGATTGTATGTGATGCTCTCTAAAGACCTCCCTTACAAGGCCTAGTTGTTTTCTTGAATTTACTCTTTTTTCTTCTGAAGTAGCTATGCCGGCCGCATCTTGTCCTCGATGTTGAATAACCGTTAGAGCCTCATAAAGATCTGAAGCAACTTCATTTTTTGAGACAATTCCAACTACGCCGCACATATTTCTATTGAATCTTTTTATTTAATGAATCAAGGTTTTCTTTTAATGGAAATTTCACTTCTTTAATTTTTTCAGGTACATCGTATTCTTCAATTAATTTTGATAATTCAATAATATGATGAGAAAAATAACTGCTTTCCCACCATGGTTTATTTGCTAACTCTTCTTTCGCGATTAAAAAAATAAATACTATAACAGCTAAGGCTCTCAAAGCCCCAAAGGCAGATCCCAAAAACTTATCAAAAAAAGAAAAACCAATAAGCTTCATACCTTTTGAGATAATATTTCCAATAAGTCTGAAAATGATGAAAGCACATATAAAAATAATAATTGAACTTAAAATTTCTTTAGAGAAATCATTAAGGCTATTTAAAGGCAATAATAAAGATAAATTTAATCTAAAAGAATATGCTAGAAAAGCTGAACCAACCCATTCAATGATGGAAAATATTTCTTTTATAAAACCCTTGAAAGTCCCAACAGCAAGAGAAAAAATAAATATTCCAACTAACAAGAAATCAATCCAATTCAAAGAAATATTTCCATCAAGAATATCCATAATTGATTTTACACTATACAAAATTTGATTCTAGAAACTCCCCGACTAAATAGAAAGATCCATAAACAATTATCGCGTCGAATTCACTTTTACTTTTTATATTCTCGTAAGTGATTTCTAGGCTTTTTCCATAGGAACCAATTTTTTTATCATCAACAAAAGATATAAACTTCTCTGGATTAACTAATCTATTTTCTTTACACCTAGGAAAATACCAACAATCAACCATTTCTTTAAGCGGAGATATGAGATCATGGCTATCCTTTGATGATGCATAAATTGCGGCAGTTTTTTTTCCTTCCATACCATCTAGGATTCTTTTTTTTAATTTTTCAAGAGCAGACAGGTTATGGCATACATCAATCAATATAAACGGATCTTTTGAAATAACTTCACACCTTCCCTTTAAAGAAAATGAATCTAGTCCTTTTTGAATTTGTTTCTCTGTAATATCAATTTCTAAGCAATCAAAAGATTTTATTGAAACTGCGACAGATGATGGATCTAAAATCTCAGTGTTAGATATTTTTAATTGATAAGTATGATCAATGTATTGAATACTTTTTTTTGATTTCATTATTTTGAAATCTTTCTCATAGCTAAATACCTGAGAATTTTTAATCTTAATTTCTTTTTTTAGTGAATTTGGCATATGAGATTGCCCCAAAATAAAGGGTCTGTTTTTTTTAATGATTCCTGCTTTTTCTTTAGCAATATTTTCTATTCCTTTTCCTAAAATTTCTTCGTGATCAAGTTGAATATTTGAGATGATGGACAAATCTGCTTTTAAAACGTTGGTTGGATCTAACCTTCCTCCAATGCCTATTTCTATAATCCAAAGATCAACGTCCTCATCATTAAAAATTTTCATCATGGCCAAAGCTAGATATTGAAAAAAATTTAAAGGGATATCTCCTTTTACTCTTTTCACGCTTTCTAAGGAGTTCAAAAATAAATCATCTTTTATCGGCTCCCCATTTATTTTTATTCTTTCATTGATTCGTATTAAGTGAGGTGAAGAAAAAGTACCAACTTTTAAACCTTTTTGTAAACCAAATTGAGTTAATATTTCGCCTATGGTTCCTTTTCCATTGGTGCCAGATATAAGAATAATCTTTCCCTTGGGTTGAATTCTGAGAAGATCGTAAACCTTCTGAGGATTTCTAAGACCCTTTTCAGAGTTATCTTCAGAAAATAGGAATTTGCTTATCCAAGCTTCAAGCTTCGTCAATCTTTGGGGATAATTTTGATACTAAGTTAAATATTTTTTCTTTCATTTCAGATCTAGAAACAATCATATCGATCATTCCATGCTTTAAAAGAAATTCACTTTTCTGAAAACCTTCAGGTAGTTTTACTCTAACAGTTTGCTCAATAACTCTTGGTCCCGTAAATCCAACCTGAGCTTTCGGTTCAGCTATATTGACGTCTCCCAACATGGCTAGACTTGCTGCAACACCACCGTAAATTGGGTCGGTTAAGACTGATATGAAAGGCAATCTTGCTTGCTTGAGGTCATTGAGGGCCGCTGCTGTTTTTGCCATCTGAAACAGAGAAACGAGTGATTCCTGCATTCTTGCTCCTCCACTGGTAGAAAAACAAACAAAAGGTAACTTCTTCTCAACTGCACAATAAACTGAGTCAGTAAATTTTTGACCTACCACTGAACCCATTGATCCTCCCATAAATCTAAACTCAAACGCTGCCGCTACCATTTCTCTATCTTTCACTTTACCGTATGCAGAAATAATGGCTTCTTTCTCGTTTATTTTATTTTTGGATTCTGAAATTCTATCTTTGTACTTTTTAGTATCTTTAAAATCTAACCAATCCTTAGTTTCAATACTTTCTGAAATTTCTTGATATTCGTTATTATCAAAAAAATAGCTCAATCTGTGTCTTGCACCTATTCTTATATGATGATCACAGTTTGAACAAACATAAAAATTTTCTTCTAAATCTGGTCCATAAATTATTTCATTACAATTTGGACAACTCTGCCATAGTCCTTGAGGAATCGGACTAGGTCTCTCTTCAGGATTTTGTCTAATAAAAGAAGGAAGAATTTTATCAAACCATTTTTTCATCTTTTTCTAACATCTCTTCTAAATTTCTTTAAAGATTTTTCTAGAAGGTTCAGCGAGGTATTCAATCTAAAATTATTTTGTTGAATAATATCTATTAATCTACTTCCAATAACTACACCATCAGATATTTTTGACATTTTTTGTGCTATCTCACCTTCTTTTATTCCGAATCCTACCACAACCGGAATTTTTGTTTTTGATTTGATGTATTTAACCTTATCTTGCACTTCTTTAAAATTTGAAAGTTTAGCGCCCGTTACTCCCCTAAAAGAGACATAATAGAGAAAACCACTAGAAAATTTCACTATTTTTTCAATTGTTTTTTTGGGAGTTGTGGGAGAAATTAGCCTGATTAAATCCAAATCAATATCTTTAAGTTTATTATAAAAAAATTCGCTTTCTTCGTAGGGTAGGTCCACAATTATCAAACCATCAACTCCAGCCTTTTTTATTTTTTTGAAAAGACTCTCTCCTTGAGAAAGAAAATTATTCATGTAACCCATGAGTACAATGGGCTTATCTTGATTATGGATTCTCAAATCCTTAACTAAAGATAATATTTTTTTAAAGGAAATATCGGAGCTTAATGCTCTCTCATGAGAGCGCTGAATTACAGATCCTTCAGCCATAGGATCCGAAAAAGGAACTCCTATTTCGATAATATCTGCGTAAGATAATAGTTTGAGAAAAACTTTTTTTGAGAAATTTAAAGTATTATCGCCAGCTACATAGTAGGTTATTAATGTCTTTGACTCTTGATTTTTTACCCTTTCAAAAGAGTCTTTGATTCTTCCCATTTTAGATCAGAAATTAATTCCATCAGCTTTCGCCACTGATTGCATATCTTTATCTCCTCTGCCAGATAAATTGACAACCACAATGTCTGATTTTTTTAATTTTTTAGCATTCTTGGATACCCAGGCTAAGGCATGTGAGGTCTCTAACGCCGGCATTATTCCTTCAATTCGACTTAAATCGTGAAAAGCTTTAAGAGCCTCTTTATCTGTAGCTGCTTCATAATGCACTCTGCCCATATCTTTCAAGAAAGAATGTTCAGGACCTACCCCAGGATAATCTAGCCCAGCTGAAACTGAATGAGTTCCCAAAATTTGACCATCTGAGTTTTGCATTAAATAAGTTTTCATTCCATGCAGCACCCCAGGGGATCCATCGCTTAAGGGTGCAGCATGCTTGCCTGAACTTAAACCAGATCCTGCAGCCTCGACTCCAATTAAGTCTACTTCTTTGTCCTTAATAAAAGGGTAAAAAATTCCCATGGCATTAGAACCCCCTCCAACGCAAGCGACTATTTTATCTGGATACTTTCCAAAAAGGATTTTTGATTGTTTTTTTAGTTCTGTTCCAACAATCGAATTAAAATCCCTAACAATCATAGGATATGGATGAGGGCCAGCTACACTTCCAATAATGTAATGAGTGTCGTCTATGTAGGAAACCCAATCTCTCATGGCTTCATTCATTGCATCTTTTAATGTCGATGTTCCTGAAGAAACCGGACAAACTTCAGCTCCCATTAATTTCATTCTATAGACATTCTGGGCCTGTCTTTCGATATCTTCAGATCCCATAAAGATTATGCATTCTAGTCCATGACGCGCGCACACAGCTGCAGTTGCAACGCCATGTTGTCCTGCTCCAGTCTCTGCAATAATCCTTTTCTTGCCCATTTTCTTTGCTAAAAGAACCTGGCCAACAGTATTATTAATTTTGTGAGCCCCGGTATGATTTAAATCTTCCCTCTTAAGGAAGACTTTGGCTCCATTAAGTTTATCGGTCCATCTCTTTGCAAAATATAAAGGCGAAGGCCTTCCCACAAAGGTTTGTAAGTCATTAGTTAACTCTTCTTGAAATTTTTTATCGTTTTTAATCTTTTTATATAAAGATTCTAGTTCTTCTAATGCAGAAATTAAGGTTTCAGAAACGTACCTACCTCCAAATGATCCAAATCGACCGTTTTTGTCAGGATAATTATAATTGTTAGTTTTATTAACCATTTTTTTTCAAAACCTTAAAAAAAGTCTTAATTTTTTTTATATCTTTTATTGCTTCCTTGGACTCTAGTCCAGAATTTACATCAATTCCAAAAATATTATGTTTTTTGCTTAGTAAATCAGAAACGTTACTAGAATTAATGCCTCCTGCAACGATTATTTTTTCTTTTTCAGTTTTTGGAATAAGCTTCCAATCAAATGCAATCCCTGTTCCACCCTTTTGAACTGAGTTACCCGAATCAATTAAAAAGGCATGAGCATTAGGATACAAATCCATATACTTTTTCCAATACCTTAAATTATAAGAATGAAATGCTTTAATGTATTTTCTATCAAATGAATCACAAAACTCAGCCGGTTCCTCTCCATGAAATTGAATTATTGAATCAGGAAATCTTTCAATAACCGTTTTAACATCTTTCTCGCTAGGATTAACAAATACAAAAACTATATCTATTTCCTTATCTAATCTTTCCTGAATTTTAAGTGGGACATCCAATTCAACAAACCTGGGTGACTTTTCATATCTAATAAACCCTAGCGCATCGGCTCCTAAATTTGAACAAAGCAACCCGGATTCTGTGTCATTTATTCCGCAAATTTTTGTATAGATGCTCATGTTTTCAAAATATAAATGAACTATGTTCAAAATTGATACAAGGTATTTTCATTTCTTTAGGATATTCGGGTCCAAAATAAAATAATCCTTTAGACGAAATTGTTTTACCTGCTAAGTTTCTGTCTTTAGCAGCTAGGATTTCTTTCATAATATCTGGATTTAAATTATCATCGGATATCATAATAAGGGTACCCATAATAATTCTTATCATATTATGTAAAAATGCATTCCCAGTAATATCAAAAAAAATAAATTCTCCCTTCCTTAAAATTTTAATTGATTCAATATTTCTAAAAGGACTTTGAGATTGACATGAAGATGAACGAAATGAACTAAAATTATTTTCTCCGATTAAAAATTTAGAAGCTTTTTTTAACTTACTAACATTAATTCTCTTTTGAACAGATAAAGAATAATTACTCGAAAAAACGGAACCAGATGATCTTTCTTCAATGACGTACCTATATCTTCTTTTAATAGCTGAAAATCTTGCACTAAAATCTTTATCAACTTTTTTTATCCAAATTGCTTTAACTTGAGTCCCCATTAAAGAATTAAGCCCCTTGAGGAAAGATTCATTAGTTCTACTTTTGCTTGTCTCAAAATGCACAGTTTGATTCAATGCATGGACACCGGAATCAGTTCTCCCTGAGCAAATTGTTAATATTTTCTGATCAAGAAATTTTGATAGTGATTTTTCAACGATATCTTGAACGGTTATTTGACCCTTTTTTTGTCTTTGCCAGCCTTTTAAATTTGTACCTATGTACTCTAACCCAAGCGCGTACTTCTTAACTTCCTTGATCATTTATCTTTTGAAGAAGAGTATCGGCTTTATTTTTTTGTTCAAAATTAGGACTTAAATCAAAAACCTCATAAATGATAGCTTTTGCATCGTATGCTTTTCCCATTTCGATATAACTAACAGCTAAATTTAATCTTGCATCAATAGGATCACCAACTTCTGCATATTCATCATTGAGCAATTCATGCGACTTATTTTTAATGAGTAAAGAAAGAATTTGGTAACTATTCCAAGCTGCTCCTTTTCTTAAATTATCAGAGACAATCCAAAAATTAGCCCTATTGTCCTTCCATAAATCCTTTCTTAATCTACCTATAAATACTTCATTAGATTTTTCAGCATGAGTAACTGGGGTTGGGAAAAAATCTTCATCAGAATCACATAGTATGAGTCCATTCTGATTATTAATTGAATCTTTAACTTCTTCTAAATTAATTTCTTTTTCTGTTTCCAAGTGTATGACCTCTCCATGACCTCTTTGAACTGGAACTCTTACGCATGTTGCTGATACCTCAATGTCATCAGAAAATATCTTCTTTGTCTCAGTCGTAAGTTTCATTTCTTCTTCTGAATAATTATTTTCTAAGATGTCGCCAGCAAGAGGCAATGCATTGAAAGCTATTTGCACTGGGTAAACATTATTAGAATGTTCTTCACCATCGAGAATTTTTCGAGATTGTTCTTTTAGTTCTTCTGAGGCTGATTGTCCTGTTCCTGATACTGATTGATAAGTAGCAACGTCTACTCTTTTTATATTAAACAGATCATGAAAAGGCTTTAGAGCAACTACCATTTGAGCAGTGGAACAATTTGGATTAGCAATTATTGCAGGCAAATTAAGATCCTCCAATCTAGATCCATTTACTTCAGGAACAATGAGTTCAAGATCGTCTCTGTTTCTAAAAAAAGATGAATTATCTATGACAGTGCAACCTTTCTCGATAGCTTGAGATGCGTGAGATTCAGCAACTGATGATCCAGCTGAAAAAAATGCAACGCTAGCTTTACTAAAATCGAAAAGTTGAAGATCTTCAATTTCTATAATTTTTTCAAAATATTTAATTGCCTTACCTGCAGATTTAGATGAAGCAACCAAAAAAAGATTTTCAGCGGGAAACTGCTGTTCTGCAAGAATTCTCAAAAATTCTCGCCCAACCGCACCTGTGGCGCCTACTATTGCTAACTTAATATTAGACATGATCGATAATTATTTTTGTTAATTCTTTAGTTGAACAAATTTTACTATTCTTATCAGCAATATCTTTAGTAGCGTATCCATCATCAAGAGTTTTTGAGACTGCGCTTTTAATCTTTTCTGATATCTCTAATTGATTAAGTGAATACCTAAACATCATCCCAACTGACAGAATCATTGCGATTGGGTTTACTGTTCCTTGTCCTGCGATATCAGGAGCACTGCCATGAACTGGTTCATACAGCCCTTTATTTCTGTTATCCAAGGAAGCAGAAGGAAGCATTCCGATAGATCCAGTAAGCATTGCAGAAATATCAGAGAGGATATCCCCAAATAAGTTGCTTGAAAGAATGACATCAAATTGTTTAGGGTTTTTCACAAGCTGCATGGCAGCGTTGTCGACAAGCATATGACTTAGTTCTATATCTGGATAATCTTTTGACACATCTATTACAACTTCCCTCCAAAATTCAGACACTTCAAGAACGTTTGATTTATCAACTGAACAAACTTTTTTATTTCTTAAGGATGCAGAATCAAAAGCAACTCTGGCAATTCTTTCAACTTCATGCCTTTCATAAATCATTGTATTAAAAGCAGAAGATGATTTTTTTTCTCTAGGCTCACCAAAATATATACCACCTGTGAGCTCTCTTACGATAAGCATATCAAGATCTTTTATGATACCGGGCTTTAAGGATGATGCTTCCAAGGAACTATCAAATAAAATTGCAGGCCTTAGATTTGCAAACAGGCCTAATGAAGATCTTAGTTCTAACAACCCTTTTTCAGGTTTTTCATTAGGAGGAAGTGAATCCCATTTAGGACCTCCTACTGCACCAAATAAGATTGAGTCTGCTTGAGATGCTTGATTCAAAGTTTCATCTGATACTGGTAGTCCATGAGCATCAATTGAAGCTCCACCGATAAGACCTTCGATCAAATTGAAGTTAATCTTGAAACTTGATTGGATTTTTTCAAGCAAAGAAATCGCACTTTCCATTACTTCTGGACCTACGCCATCACCGCTTAAAAGAAGTAAATCAATTTCTTTCATTTAAACAACCAAGGTACAGTTTTTTTATAGTTTTTCTCAAAATCCTCTATTTTATTCTGATGTTGGAGTGTAAAACCTACTTCATCAATTCCATCTAAAAGAAACTTTTTCTTAAAATCATCCAATTCAAACGGGATTTGCTTTTCCTCTAGGTAAATAAATTGATTATGAACATCTACCTCAATGTTAATTATTTTTTTTTCAGTTATTTGTGTAAATATTTCATCAATTTTTTCTTTATCTATTTCAATGAGTAAGAGACCATTCTTATAGGAATTATTTTTAAAAATATCAGCAAAAGATGGAGCAATGATAGTTGTAAAGCCGTAATCAGTTAAAGCCCAAACAGCATGTTCCCTACTTGATCCGCAACCAAAATTTTCTCTGGTTATTAAAATATTGCAGGATTTGTAAAGATCATGATTAAGAATGAAATCAGGATTTAATTTTCTTTTTGAGTTATCTGAATTCAAATCACCTTTATCAAGATATCTCCATGCATCGAATAAATTTGGACCAAACCCAGTTCGCTTTATAGATTTTAAAAATTGCTTAGGGATTATTTGATCTGTATCCACATTGGCTTTATCTAAGAACACTGCCTCTCCAGAAAAAATATTTGAAATAGATTTATTCATGACGAGATATCAATAAAATTTCCAGCTAAAGCTGCAGCTGCTGCCATAGCTGGGCTTACAAGATGAGTTCTACCTAAGTGACCCTGCCTGCCCTCAAAATTTCTATTAGAAGTAGAAGCACATCTTTCTTTTTCTCCTAATTGATCTGGATTCATTCCTAGACACATAGAACATCCAGGCTCCCTCCACTCAAATCCACTAGAAATAAAAATTTCATGCAGACCTTCTTCTTCGGCCTGTTTTTTAACTAATCCTGAGCCTGGAACAATCATAGCTCTTTTTATCTTCTTAGAAATCACATTGCCATCTAAAATTTCTGCTGCTTTCCTTAAATCTTCAATTCTTGAATTAGTACATGAGCCTATGAAAATTTGATCGAGAGAGTAATTCTCTAGAGAGTCTCCGGCACTTAAGCCCATGTAGTCTAAAGCTGCCTCAAAGTTATTTCTTTCAGTTTGTGAGATGTAATCCTCCTTTAATGGTATTCGATCATTTACACCTATCACCATCTCAGGTGAAGTTCCCCAAGTAACTTGCGGTTCAATTTCTTCAGCAAAAAAATTATGAACAGTATCAAAATTGGAGTTTTCATCAGAATGAAATGTTTTCCAGTATTTAAGAGCTGTTTCATATTCATCGCCTTTCGGGGAATGAGGCTTACTTTTGAGATAATCAAATGTTTTTTGATCTGGAGCGATCATCCCAGCTCTTGCACCTGCTTCTATAGCCATATTACAAACTGTCATGCGTCCTTCCATAGAGAGACTCTCTATTGCAGATCCATCATATTCAATAACGTGACCTGTTCCTCCTGCTGTACCAATCTTTCCAATTAAAAACATTGTTAAATCTTTAGCAAAAACATTTTTTTTCAAAGGCCCATTGATAGAGATTCTCATGTTTTTTTGTTTGTTCATGACTAAGCATTGTGTTGCAAGAACATGTTCAACTTCGCTTGTTCCGATTCCCATTGCAAGACATCCAAATGCACCATGAGTTGAAGTATGTGAATCACCACAAACTATTGTCATGCCTGGTTGCGTAAAACCTTGCTCTGGGCCGACCACATGAACAATCCCTTGATTCAAATCATTTAGGTCGATTAAATCTATACCAAAATCATGACAATTGATCTGCAGTGCCTGAATTTGATCTCTGCTAATGGTATCTTTTATTCCTCCTAATCCTTGAGATCTATCTGTTGTGGGCACATTGTGATCAACTGTCGCAACAATAGAATCTACTCTTCTTGGACCAATGCCTTTAATCTTCAACCCTTCAAACGCTTGCGGCGAAGTAACTTCATGAACCATGTGAAGATCAATGTAGAGCAAATCACCGTTATCAGATCTACTACCGACAAAATGAGTATCCCACAACTTATCGTATAAGGTTTTAGGATTAGGATTATTCACTTGTAGGAATCGTATAAGATGAGTTTTCTACATCATTATTTTGAGCGCGATTTCTCAGATAATGATCCAATAAAATTATTGCAACCATGGACTCAGCTATTGGGACAGCTCTCAGGCCAACACATGGGTCGTGACGACCAATTGATTGAACAGTTGTTTCTTTTCCAGATTTATCGACAGTTTTACCTTCTGTCCTGATACTCGATGTAGGTTTTAAAGCAATTGCAATATCTATCGGCTGGCCTGAAGAAATACCACCCAAAATTCCGCCTGCATTGTTAGAAGCAAATCCATCTCGATCTATCTCATCTCTATGTTCGCTTCCTTTTTTTGAAACAACATCAAATCCTAGCCCTAATTCAACTCCTTTAACTGCATTAATACTCATCAAACCATGAGCTAAATCAGCATCCAACTTATCAAATACAGGTTCTCCCAAACCTGCTGGAACGTTATTCACATTAATTTTTATTTTTGCACCGACAGAATCTCCTGCTTCTCTCAAAGAGCTAATAAGATCTTCTAAAGATTTCAATTTTGTTACGTCAGGAAAAAAGAAAGCATTGTTATTGATCTCTTTAAGATCAATTTGATCTGCAATTATTTCTCCTACTTGTTCAACATAACCAGTTATTTCAACTGCTAGATGATCTTTCAAATATTTTTTTGCAATGGCTCCAGCAGCAACTCTCATCACGGTTTCTCTTGCAGAAGCTCTACCGCTTCCTCGGTGATCCCTCAATCCATATTTCTTTAAATAAGTGTAGTCAGCATGAGATGGACGAAAAACATCTTTCAAATTATCGTAGTCTTCACTTTTCTGATCCTCATTGAAAATAATCATTCCAATAGGGGTGCCTGTAGTTTTCCCTTCAAAAATACCTGAGAGTATTTGAACCTTGTCTTTTTCACTTCTTTGCGTTGTAAATGCATTCGAGCCTGGCCTTCTTTTATCTAGTTCAACTTGAATATCTTGTTCAGAAATAGTAATCCCTGGAGGGCATCCATCTATGATGCACCCCAGTGCTTTTCCATGACTTTCACCAAAAGTAGTTATGGTGAAAGATTTACCTATACTATTTCCACTCATTGCTTAAAATAAACTGCACGATTATACGCTTATACCCTTTAAAAACAGAAATGATAGACAAAAAATTTAAGGCTGTATTTTGGGATTTTGGTGGAGTAATAACTTCAAGTCCTTTCCAAGCTTTTTCTAGCTTTGAGAAAGAAAATAATTTGCCAAAAGATTTTATCAGGAAGGTCAATTCAACAAATCCTTACGAAAATGCATGGGCAAAACTAGAGTCCTCAAAAATATCTTTGGAAGATTTTGATAAATTATTCGCCTTAGAAAGTGAGAATCTAGGCTTTAAGATTGAGGGATCCAAAATTCTTGAGCTGTTGCAAGGAAGTGTTGTTCCTGAAATGGTAAACATGCTTGAAGTACTTAAGGAAGAGTCGTTTTTGTTGGCTTGTTTGACTAATAATTTTAATGCAAACGAAGATAAGTCAGCCCTAGATAATAACAATCAAGAGAGGCAGAAGATCCTTGGACTTTTTGATTACATCATTGAATCAAGAGAAGTTGGAGTCAGAAAACCAGAAGATAAATTTTATGAAATTGCTCTTACCATGACGGGTTGTGACCCTGCAGAGGTAATTTTTCTTGACGATCTGGGAATTAATCTCAAACCAGCAAAAGCTTTAGGGATGACTACCATAAAGGTTGTTGATCATATTGAATCAATTAAAGAACTTTGCAAATATTTAGAGATTGATTGCGAAAGAATTATTTAGCCAACATCCCCATGAATTCGTCTACAGGAGTATCCAGAAGCTTGTCTTTATCCTGACATAACTCAAAAATCTGATTTGTTTTTTCTTCATCAAACTGAGTAAGTAGGTTTCTTTTGAATTTTTCTAAGAGAATTGGAATACCCTCTTCTCGCCTGAATTTATGACCAATTGGATATTCAACCTCAATCTTTTCTGTTGAACTTCCGTCTTTAAAAATGATTTGCAATGCATTAGAAATAGATCTTTTATCGGGTTCATGATACTCAGCTGAGTATCTTTTATCCTCTTCAATCAGCATTTTCTGTCTCAACTCATCAATTCTAGGATCGCTTGCAACATCATCTTCATAATCCTCAGCAACTAGATCTCCCTTCAACAATCCAATGGCAGTCATATATTGGAGGCAATGATCTCTATCGGCTGGATTATTCAATTCACCCTCTTTACTGATAATCCTGATTGCTGACTCATGAGTTGTGATTTTAATTTGCTGAATTTCATCCAATCTGTCTTTAATTTCCGGATGAAGTCTCACGGCTGCTTCAACTGCAGTTTGGGCATGAAATTCAGCTGGGAAAGATATTTTAAATAAAATATTTTCCATCACATAAGAATTAAAGTCTTGTTCGACAATCAAATCTTTACCTTTAAATAAGACATCCTGAAAGCCCCATGTTTTTGCAGTTATTGCGCTCGGATAACCAATTTGACCTCTTAAAGTAAATAAAACTAGCTGCATTGCTCTACTGGTAGCATCTCCAGCAGCCCAAGATTTCCTTGGACCAGCGTTAGGTGCATGTCGATAAGTTCTTAAACTTTGACCATCAACGAAAACTTGTGAAATAGCATCTAAAGATTGCTCTTTCGAGAGTCCAAATAATTTTGCTATGACAGATGTCGATGCAAGTTTAACGAGAAGAACATGATCTAAGCCTACTCGGTTAAAGCTATTTTTTATTGCTAAAACTCCTTGAATTTCATGGGCCTTGATCATGCTTTCCAATACTGCCTTCATCTTTAAAGGTTCTTTATTATTTTCTCTATTTTGCTGAGAGATGTAATCAGCAGCAGCCAAAATGCCGCCTAAATTATCTGATGGATGTCCCCATTCAGCAGCCAACCATGTGTCATTAAAATCCAACCATCTTATAATTGCTCCTATATCCCAAGCACCTTTAACGGGATCAAGGACGAAGTTTGTTCCGGGAACTCTTACGCCATTTTTAACTTTTACATCATCTGCAAAAGGACCAAGCATCTTTTTGCAGTCATCAAAAGTAAGAGCTAATAGACCACATCCCAAAGTATCCATTAAGCAATACCTTGCCGTTTCCATGGCAAGGTCATTAAATTGATTATCGCTTTGGGAGTAGTCTGAAATCTTTTGAATTAATTCATCAAAATCAGGACGTACATTTTGATCTACGTTTGAAGACATATGAAGTTTATCTATTTTCTATATCGACCCAATCAGATTTTTCAGGTCCAATATATTCCTCGCTGGGTCGGATGATTCTATTATCAGCTCTTTGCTCAATGATATTTGCGGACCAACCTGAAGTCCTGCCTATGACAAACAAGGGAGTAAAAATTTTTGTGGGAATGCCTAAGTATGAATATGCTGATGCCATATAAAAGTCAGTATTTGGAAATAGATTTTTTTCTTCATCCATAACTTTATCAATCTCTTCGGAGACTTGATAAAGAGTATCGTCTCCATTCTGTTCGCTTAATCTTTTAGCCCATGACTTGATAATATCGCTTCTTGGATCCTCTGAAGTGTAAACCGCATGTCCGAAACCCATTATTTTCTCTTTAGCTTCTAACATTTTTTTCACACCAGCATTAGCGTCTTCTCTGGAAGAAAATTTTTCTATCATTTCCATCGCAGCTTCGTTAGCACCTCCATGAAGAGGCCCCCTTAGAGTGCCAATAGCCCCAGTGATACAAGAATGAAGATCTGACAAAGTTGAGGCACATGTTCTAGCAGTAAAAGTTGAAGCATTGAATCCGTGTTCAGCATAGAGAATTAAAGAAACATCTAAACATCTTGAGTGATCTTCACTCGGTTCTTTCCCTGTAAGCATTGAAAGAAAGTGACCTCCAATAGAGTCATGGTCCGAAGCAGTTTCTATTGATACTCCGTCATGCGAATAACGATACCAATAACAAACAATTGATGGGAAGATAGATATCAATCTATCAGCAATATCAGTTTGATTAGAGAAATCTCCTTCTGGTTCTATGTTTCCCAGAAAGGAACAGCCTGTTCTTAGGACATCCATTGGATGGGCAGATGCAGGAATCAGTTCAAGTACTTTTTTTAATTCTGACGGAAGCTCTCTATATTTTTTTAATTTTTCCTTGTATTCACTCAACTGAGATTGGTTAGGTAAATTCCCATAAAGAAGCATGTAAGCAACCTCTTCAAATGAGGCTTTCTCAGAAAGTTCCTCAATTGCATATCCTCTGTAAGTGAGTCCTTTTCCTTCTTTTCCAACGGTTGAGAGAGCTGTTTGTCCAGCTACCTGTCCACGAAGGCCAGCACCCTCTAGTTTCTTTTCAGCCATTATTATTTAGTTTTTTTCGAAAAGTTTATCAATTTTCTCTTCGTACATATGATAATCCAGGACATCATACAATTCATCTCTTGTTTGCATTTTATCAAGTAAACCTTCATGGTCCCCACCTGAAGCTAGGGTAGCATATACTTTTTCTGCAGCTTTGGACATAGCTCTGAAAGCAGATAAGGGATGCAGAACAATCTTTACACCCGCATCAGCAAGATCATTATGAGAAAAAAGAGGAGTCATACCAAACTCAGTTATATTGGCCAGTATGGGCTTGGATACATTCTTTGAAATTTCCTCATAGTCTTTTAACTTTGAAATAGCCTCTGGAAATATAGCTCCTGCTCCTGCCTCTATAAAGGCATTTGATCTATCTATAACTTCCTGAAGTCCGCCCTTTGCAAATGCATCTGTTCTTGCCATGAGCAAGAAATTGTCGTCAGTCTGTGCATCTTTTGCTGCTTTGACTCTATCGACCATTTCTTCACAACTAACTATTTCTTTATTAGGTCTATGACCACACCTTTTTTCGCTCACTTGATCTTCAATGTGAACACCCGATGCACCCGCAGATATCATTTCTTTAATAGTCCTAGAAATGCTTAATGCGGAGCCCCAACCGGTATCAATGTCCACTAGTAGGGGGAGTTTTGTAGCAGACCTTATTCTTCTAACATCTTCTAAAACATCTTCTCTTGAAGTCATGGCTAAGTCAGGAAGTCCGTAACTGGCATTAGCTACCCCACCTCCTGAAAGATATATAGCTTGAATGCCCGCCCTTTCAGCTAAAAGAGCGGAATAAGCATTTATTGTTCCTACTATGACAAGAGGTTTGTTCTCTTTTATTAATTTGTCCCAGCTCATAAGTAGTTCTCTAACTTAATCTTAAGTTCATTATGATCTTTTATAGTTTCTAAATGTGGATATTTTTCTTTGATGTGTGAAGGAGCTTGAAAAAAGAAACCTTGATCTGCAGAATTCAACATATTGATGTCGTTGTAAGAATCTCCAGCAGCAAAAACTTTAAATTTCATGGTTTCCTTAATAGCCTCAATGACCTTTTGTTTATTATTATCTTGCTTTAACTTGTAGCCGATTATTTCAGAACCATTAAGCTCTAAATGATGACAAATCAAATGTGGATAGTTTAACTTTCTAACTAAGGGCCAACATAACTCATAGAAAGTATCTGAAACAATGGAAACTTGAAAATTATCTCTTGCCCAAGATAAAAAATCAGCTGCGCCATCCATAGGTTCCATTTTTTTAACAATCTCCATAATGTCATGGATTGTAATGTTGTTATCGGAAACTAATTTAAGGCGAATGTCCATTAGTTCTTCATAACTCTCAAGATCTTGAGTTGTTAGCATCAGATCTTCTATGCCAGTTGCCTTGGAGACTTCTTGCCATATTTCAGGAATCAAAACTCCCTCAAAATCCAGGCACAAATAATCCAAATTATCTCCTGATGAGTTTAATGGATTCAAATATTTTATCTAATTCTTTTTTTGATTTAGTTGCACAAGCTTTTGCAATTAATTCTGTTTTTAGATGGGGAGCGAACATTTGAATGAACTGGTACAAGTGGCTTCTTAGATACGTTCCCCTCCTAAATCCAATGTATGTCGTACCTGAATCAAATAGGTGGTTAGCGTTAATGGCTACTAGGTCTTTGTCCTCTTGTTCATTGAAAGCCATGGATGCAATGATTCCTACTCCTATTCCTTGTTTAACATATGTCTTTATTACGTCAGCATCGGTCGCAGTAAAAACAACATTAGCTTTCAAACCTCTTTCAAAAAAAGCTCTATCAAGGTCATTACTGCCAGTAAACCCAAAAACATAAGTAACTATCGGAAATTCAGCCAAATGTTTTAGTTTTGGCTTGGTTACATCGGCAAGAGGATGCCCTTTGGGAACTATTAAACTTCTTGACCATTTGTAGGCAGGAAGTTTAATCAGTGTTTCACCTTTTTCGGATGTTTCTGTCCAAATTGCCAAATCAACTTCGCCTTTTGCAGCCATTTCCACTGACTCGTCTGGCGTGCATTGATTCATTTGAAAGGAGACATTGGGATATTTCTTAACAAATTTATCCACCACAGGAGGTAGGGTAAATTTGGCTTGAGTGTGCGTAGTTGCAATAGCCAATGAACCATAATCCTCATTAGAAAACTCTGTTGCAGCATGTTTAATACCATCAACAAGTGCAAGAATTTCCTCAATCTGCTCAAGTATTCTTTTGCCAATGGGAGTAATAGCCACCAAATGTTTCCCGGATCTCTCAAACAACTCAATTCCTAATTCTTCCTCGAGCAATTTAATTTGCTTACTTATTCCAGGTTGCGAGGTGTAAAGATTCTTCGAAGCTTGAGAAACATTCAAATTGCTTCTAGCTACTTCACGAACGTATAGTAATTGTTGAAATTTCATGAATTTATTATATAACCTAAAATTATAAAAAAAAGTAAATTTTGTCAGAAAATTATATATAGTTTTTTGATTTTTCCAATTTATACTGTATAAATACACAGTATGAGAACATTAACAACTAGACAATCTGAAATTTTAACTTTTATCTCTAAGGTCATTTCTACAGAAGGTATGCCTCCAACCAGGAAGGAAATAGCTCAAAAATTTGGCTTTAAATCAGCTAATTCAGCTGAAGAGCATCTTAAAGCTCTTGATAAAAAAGGGTATATTGATCTACACGGTGGGACTTCACGAGGAATATCCATAAATAGATCTTTTTTAGGGATTCCCATAGTTGGTTCAGTTGCAGCTGGTTCGCCTTTGTTAGCAGTTGAGAACGTAGAAGAAAGAATAGAATTTAACGGAAATATCTTTTCTGATTCTGTTGATTATTTCCTGAGAGTAAAAGGCGATAGCATGAATGAAGTAGGTATCATTGAGGGTGATCTTATTGCTATAAATAAAAGAAAGGATGTCAAACTTGGAGATATTGTTGTAGCTAGAATAAATGATGATGTTACTGTCAAAACTCTTTTTCACTTTGATAAAAAAAAGGTCATATTGAGGCCTGAAAACAAAAACTACAAAGATATCGAGATCAACACTTCAATTGAAAGCTTTGATATTGAAGGAAAATGTCTCGGAGTTCTCAGAAATTATAATTAGCTTTGCTCTAAAAAAAATATTTTTTTTGGTTTAATCGCTTCCTTTATTAGTTCCCTTTGTTCGTCTTCATCAAGCTTATAAAAGTTATCTGGACATTCAAATTCATCTTCTCCATGTTTAATTACCTTTTTGAATTTAAATGCTTTTCCCAATTTTTTTATCTTAATTCCTATAGGGATCTTAGATTCCTCTTCAAAACCTAGGATCCTTAGAGCTTTCAAAACTTTAATTTGGTCCCCTTCATCCTGATAATTAAATGTATCAGGATCATAGGTGACTTTACCCTTAAGTTTTGTAGCCTTATTAAATCCATTGAATTCTGTATATTCTCCAAATCTTCCATTTTTTAAAGTCACAGGAATACCGCTGTTTGGTTCTATGAATAAAATGTTCTCTTTATTAGATCTGTCAATCAGTTCAAGTGCTCTATTGAGTCCGATTTCGAGAATATCCTCATCTTCATCAGGCGTGCCAAATATCTTTTTTTCCTCATTTAATGTCCATATGCATGGACCATTTATGCTTATATCAGCAAAAACAGACTGACCCGTATCAGGATGAATGCCAAGATCTTTTGGAAGCAATGCATATGTTTCAAACTTTATTGATTTCTCAAATACTGGCTTGGTCCATTGACATTCTCCACAACCTACAAAAAAACCCCACCTTCCATGTTTAATACTAATCTCGCTAGAACATTTCGGACAATTACTAATCACGACATCTTTATCATTTTTTGGAAAAGCTCTATGTCCGATTTGTTCATTGAGCATATCTAAAATTTCTCTAGTCCTGAATTCTTCTATTTTTGAAATATGCTCTAGAAGTTTGGCAAAAAAATCATCTAAGACATCCGTCCAGAGGATTGAGCCTGAAGATACCCGATCCAAGCTTTTCTCTAATTCCGCAGTAAAGTCTATTTCTATAAAGAAAGATTCATATGCTTTTGATAAATATGAAACCAAAATTCTGCCTAAATCAGAAGGATTAATACTTTTTGCACCGAAAGTATATTTCCTATCTCTAAGATTTTTTACAGTGCTTGCATAAGTTGAAGGTCTTCCAATACCTTCATCTTCCATATTCTTTATAAGTGATGCTTCTGAAAATCTTCTAGGAGGAGAAGTAAATTTTTGTTCAGTGATTACATCGTTAATTTCAAGTGATGAATCTTGATGGAGTCTTGGCAATTTTTGAGATTCTTCAGAGCCCGCATCATCATTTAGTACTTTCTCAAAACCATCAAATATAATTTCTCTTCCACTTGTTCTAAGTTGAAACCTTTTATCTTGATCTTCAATTAAGATTGTTTTTCTTAGATATCTTGAGTTTTGTAATTGGCTAGCAACGGTTCTTTGCCAAATCAGATTATATAGATTCTGCTGATCTTGATTTAATCCATTGGTATTTTCTGGTTTATTAGTGATGTCTGTTGGTCTTATTGGTTCGTGAGCTTCTTGTGCATTGGCTGCTTTTGATTTGTATATTTTTGGGCTTTCAGGGAGATAGTTTTTTCCAAATTCTGACGAAATCAAATTCCTTATTTCATTTACAATCTCTGTGCTTATACCTATTCCATCAGTTCTCATATAGGTTATCAATCCAGCCTCATATAAAGATTGCGCTACTTGCATTGTTCTTTCAGGATTAAAAAATAACTTACTAGATGCTGTCTGCTGAAGAGTGGATGTTCTGAAAGGAGCTTTTGGGGAATATGAGACTTCCTTTTCTTGAATCTCAGAAATGGAGAATTTTGTTTTCTCTATTTCCTGCCTCAAATTAAAAGCCTCTTGCTCGGATTTAATTGGTATCTTTTTTAAATCATTTCCATTAAATCTTACTAAGTCAGAATTAAAAATGTGATCTTCAGTTTTGAAATCAACTTTTATAGGCCAAAACTCTTCTGGACAAAAAGCATCAATTTCATCTTCTCGATCACAAATAATCCTCAAAGTTGGAGATTGGACTCTTCCTGCTGATTTTGCTCTTGGTACATGTCTCCATAGAAGTGGACTAACTTTAAAACCAATCAAGTGATCTAAAACTCTTCTTGCTAAGTAAGCATCGACAAGGAATTGATCAATTTCTCTTGGATTTTCGACTGCTAACTTTATTGCAGATTGGGTAATTTCGTTAAAAGATATTCTATAAATTTCTTTTCCATCTATGAGTTTTTTGCCTTTCAAGTGATCCAATATGTGCCAAGCTATTGCTTCGCCTTCTCTGTCTGGATCGGAGGCTAAGTATATTCCTGATGAATTTTTAGCAAATTCTCTTATTTCTTTGAGTGTCTTCCTCCCTTTTGATGTTGACTCCCATTTAAGATTTGACCAATCCTTAGGATCTACTGCTGATTCATCATCTTTTAAGTCTCGAACATGGCCAAGACATGCATGAACATTCCATTGATCTGATGGGAAACTCTTTTCCAAGAAACCTTGAATTTTTTTTGCTTTAGCCTGAGACTCTACTATCACCAAGTTATTCATCTTTTTTTAGTTTTGTCTTAATTTATTTTTTTTGTCAAGACCAATGCAATAAGTCATCAATTATTTTAGGGCCTTCGTAGACAAAGCTTGTATATATTTGAAAAAGATCTGCTCCTAAAGCTCGTCTTTGTTCAAGGTCTTCTTTTGTTGAAATACCTCCAGAAGATATAACTAAGCCTCTTCTAGCATTTATTTTATTAACAATTTGAAGCATTCGTATTGATTTTGCCTTTAATAATTCTCCACTAATACCTCCTTCAATGTTTTTGAATTGACCTAGAGAAGTATTTGAAACTATGAATCCAGAAATATTATTTCTCAAGGAACACTCGATTATTTCTTCTATTCTTTCTTCATTTTCGTCGGGAGATATTTTTAAAAAAAGAGGGGTAAACTTATTTAGATCTTTTTGGAGCTTGGAAGCCTCATAATTTATATTTCCAATAAGACTATCAAAATAATTTTCTCTAAAAAGCTCCCTAAGCCCGTCAGTATTGGGTGATGAAATATTTAATGCAATATAATCTGCAGCTAGATAAGCTTTCTGAAGACAATAAACATAATCAAGATGAGCAGATTCAAGAGAAGTATTTTTGTTTTTTCCAATGCTTATTCCAACAATTCCATTGAATTTTTTTCTATTTTTTTCTAAATTTTTTAATCCAATATCAATTCCTGGATTATTGAAACCCAACCTGTTTATTAAGGAATTTTTTGACTTAAGTCTTTTAATTCTTGGATGCTCATTTCCTTTTTGTGGCAAAGGCGTGAAAGTTCCAACTTCAATAAAACCAAATCCCAAATTTCCTAGAGACTCAACATATTTCCCTTTTTTATCTAATCCGGCTCCTAAACCTATCCTGTTAGGGAAGTTTAGATTTAGTAAACTGATATTTTTGTTTTTTGTCTTTTGTAGATAATTATTTTTTATAAAATAATTAAAGATCAGAAAAAAAAGTTTATTAGTTATTAAAGATAAATCACTTGAGGCTTCTGGAGGGAGAAGTCTTAGGATTTTCAAACTATAATTTATTATTAGATTCATAAAGGCAAAAAAACTGTTCTAATTATTCATATCTTACAAATTTTGGGCTCATGATACATTCACTCAAAAAAATAAAAAATATATTCACAAATGCCTAAAATATATATATTATGGCAACATCTCTGGGACGAGAAATTTAATTGAGGTAAATTATGAAATTACTAAAAGTACTGACAATAGCTTTCTGCATGATCTTTGCGCCTTTATCTTTCACTCAATCTGGTGGAGCAGGAGGTTCAAGTGCATCAGGTGCTGCTGGGTCCTTATCCAGTGGAGTTATAGCTGCAATTGCTGCAGCTGTTTTAGCAGTAGCTGCAATTGTTGATGCTCAAGATGGGGATAAAGTAGCTAAACCTGAACCACTTCCTCCAGTCCAAGAAGAGGAGGAGGAAGAAGAAGAGGAAGTTGAAGAAGAGGAAGAGGCTGAAGTTGAAACTGAAACAGCAACTACAACTGTCACAGCAACAGCGCCTGCTACATCAACCACAACATCAACTGCAACTGCAACCTCTACAAACTAAGCAATCTCAATTTTTTACAAAAAGCCTGTTTATTCAGGCTTTTTGTACTTCCTAGTGATGGTAAAAAATATTTTAGGGTTTTTAGGAGTAAAACTTTGTATAGATTTCAATACAGTCTTTTCTTTTTTATCAACCCAAAAAAGATTAGTAAATTCCCAGAAAATATCATTTTTTCTGGAGCTCTCTTCAAATAATAAAGTTTCAATTTTTTGACCCATTATTATTAATTCCTCTTCTCTTAAATACCTGAATCTAATTTTAACCGGAAGATTATAGAGATTTGGATTTCTAAAATTATAAAAAGTTGTGAGAGACATATCCAATTTTGGATTAAGTGAATCAGGATTGAGCAAAGGATGATTTAAGCCTATGTCCAGTAAGTCTAATTCATTATCTGTACCAGTCAGTCTAATTATTTTGCCATTTTTAGTATAAATTTTAATTTGATTTGAAGAAGTCCACTTGAGTAACCCCTGCCTATCTTCCTCTAACACAACTAAGACATTAGGTGCTCTTCCCAGCCTGACTTGCATTGAAGCATAAGGAACCTTATTTATCTGTTCTACACTTAAATCTTGTGGGGCAGAAAAAATATCTTTTACCGCTAATGCAAGTTCCTCGTATATTCCAGTATGACCTCCACAGGACGATAAAAATATACCTAAAATTATAGTGAAAATAGTTTTCAAACTATTCGGCTTCAAAACCATAAATATCGTTGATTAAATTGTGATAGTTAGCTGATTCTACTATTCCTTCAAGCTGTAAGCCTCCACCTAACATTTGCCCTCCATCCCTTGTTAAATTTCTCCATAAAAATCTTCCGTAGCCTTCCCTGTACTGCTTTGAAACAATATCGAGCGGTATAGAAAAAAATATTCCTTTATCAAAGCTTCCCTCACCAAATTCCTCTGCAGAAATATCTGTTTTAGTTGCAAATGCTCCTACTACAAAGCCCGATTTAAAAGTTTTAGATAATTTCAAAGTAATGCCAGAATCCTTCGCAAGATATCTTCCTGCTGAAATTCCTACTTTCAATCCTTCTAGTGGAGTTTCCCATGTAAAGTTCAAATGACCTGTAAAGGTCTCATAGTCTCTGAGAGCAAATTTTTGTCTGAACTCTCTTTGTTTTACCCAATAAGCATTTGCGCTTATGTACCAAGGTTTTCCCATATCTCTATATAATATTTCACTACCAAATCCGGAGTACATTGTTTCAAAGATTCCAAATTTTAGCCCATAAACAAACAACCCATTTTTTTTATATACAGGATCAAAAATATGAGTCAGCGTTAAACGCGAAATGCCTCTTTTTCCTTCTTTCAAATACTCTCGTATGTCGGATCGTACTTTAGGAAGATACTTAGAATAAGTACGAAACTTGAAATCATCAAAATTATCATAAAAATTAAAAGATAAGCTTCCATCAAGAAAGGTCTGTTTTGAAAATAAAACACCGCCATGTAAAAGTAATCCAAGGGAACCTAAATAAAAAGCCTCTGGGCCTCCAATATGATTTTGTAAATTTGGGCTTATCCCCCAGTTGAAGGATGGAAAGAGGATTTTGCCTTTAAATATTTGATTATCTGACAAATTAGATGAGAAATTTTCATAATTTAGAGATCTTTTCAAAGATGTATAAGAAGTGGCATTATCTAGATAAGCTAAGAAATCATCCAATCTAAAATTTAATGAATATTTGTTGACTCCTGCAACTTGATAAGTCAAGGATACTTTTTCTATTTTTCGAGTTTCAAGAATATTTCTAATGACCTGAATTGTTCTTTTAGAAGCTAAATTTTCATTTCTATACTTCGTTTGACTTAAAATTAAGTGGATAGAGTTATCTTTGTAATTAATTTGTTGTAGAAAAATTTCATATTTTTGAAGATAGAAGTTTATTGTTCCTCCAAAAACTTGATCATCAGTAGCCAGAAGTTTTAAATCGCTCTCATTGAAAACTAAGTCAGCCACTCTTTCTTCTTTTTTTACAATATTTCTTGAGTAATTTGCTTTATAAGAAAAAGATAAACCAATATCTTGACCCCTTATTCTAAACAAATTGATGTCCACAAGATCACCAATAGGGATAGCTAAACCAAAATTGTAAAAACTCTTCTTTCTCATCCTTGAGAAAGCATTAAATAATTCTGATTCATCGTAGTCTAACTTAAATCTAATGCCTGATCTTTTATTCAAATATTCAAATCCATAGAAAGACGATGCTTTTTTTCCTCTAAACCAATTGCCTAAACCAAAATTTCCTCCGATGCTGTCTATGTAACCTCTTGTTGCAAATGAATCATCAAGATCAATAAATGGATTTTCAATCCCATCAAGAGATGACATTGCTCCAAAACCTAACCCAACAGAAAAATCAAAGTCTCCTATTTTCTTTGATGCAACAATATATTCACTTGAAAATCTTCCAGTTCCTATAAAATCTCTAAACCCAATACTTAATTCAGGAAATCTTTCTGTTTCTTGAATTAATCTCAGTTTCATATTGAAGCTTTTATCCTTGTAACTTTGATTACCAGAGAAAGAAAAATACCTACTATACTTATAAAGGTTTACATCTGCGTATCTCAATGAAACCTCCATCCAGTTAAAAGGAGTTGCAGTCATGAAAAGTGAATTAATGGGATCAGAATTAACAAGGTGCAATTTTAAGTTTCCCTCTTCTAGAATCCTTGATGAGGGTATTTCTATTATTCCAAGCTCACCATGAATATTTGAGGTAAAACCTATATCAGAAAATATATAGTCTTCAATAGATGAGAAACTGATTGAAGAAAAAAGAAACAGTAAAAATGAAAGTTTTAGTTTAATTGTTATTACCAAGAGCTGCTATAGCTGCTGCGCTTGTAGCAAAATTTGAAATAATTGGAAAAAGAATATTTGTAAATACAAGCCAGTCAAAAGGATTTGGATCTCTTGGAATAATTAGTGAAGTACCAGGTGAGATATCCGGCTGATTAGGCCATGCTCGAACTCTTGTTGCCATACCATTAGGATAAATAACTAAAATTCTATTTCTATCTGCGCCCTCCTGATATCCACCAGCTAACTGAATATAATCATTTACCTTAAACTTAGGATTGAAGTTAAAGCTTGTCGGCGAAAGAACTTGGCCTGAAACGGTTACCGTGGATGATCTTTCAGGTACAAAGATTCTGTCTCCTGATTCTAAGAGAATATCTCTTTCCGGATACTTCTCTAAATTATCTATATCAAATTCTGAAACGACTCTTCCAATAGGATTAATCTTTTCTAAATCACCTATTAGACTGGAAATTGAAGAGAGCACCAAAGCTGGGTTACCCCCAGAAGATGAAATTCTTCCACTCGATATAGCAGATGCCACAGATTCTTTCAATTGATCTGCTGATTTCATAAATCCTATCTTTTCTTTCTCTGCTACAGATTTTCTTGCCAATATGCCTCCATAAGGAAATGCATTTTCCTTATAGCCTCCTGCTCTTTTAATTACACTTGAAAGCCTTTCTCCTTGCCTAACCCCATAGACACCAGGACTTACAAAGGATCCCTGCAAACTAACTGAGAAAACTTCGTCTCTGATCTTAGAGGATATATTTGCGTAAAAACCACTCTTAATTCCCAATTCTCTGAAGTTTTGCATCTCTTTGAGATCTAAATTAAATGATTTTCCATCATGTGTGAAAATATCCATCATTCCAGAAGAACTATCTGTCTGACCTCCAGCATATGAAAGGAGATCTAATGGTGATGAAACCATGTATGAAGGAAAGATACCTGGATTTCTTACTTCACCTGAAATAATAGAAGAATTTTCGAGCAAGAAAACCAGCAAATTAGGATTTTCTTCAAAAATTTCTGGACATTTTTCTATAAACTTTAATTCATCAATAGGGCTGAAGTTTGATTTAGGAAACTGCTTGGATTTTACAAATTTTATTGTTGATGAATCGGACTGTTTTGATAAAAGTTGTAGAGATTTACATTTATATTTATCTAAATCTTCTTTCTCTGGCTTATTGCTTCTTGCTGGAATGAAGTTATTAGCATCTAATTCTGAGCCATTCATCTGAGAGTTACCGTTAATATTGTCGACAGATATTTTTAAGTCAGGATTCAAATAATCATTAAGCCTTTTAGAGTCTTCAGCGTCTAGGACACCTAAGGCATTTGCCACCAAAATAGAGTTAATAAATTCTATGTCAGATCTAGAAAAAATATAGACGATGTCATTAGCTTGAAGAAAAGTTTTATCTTCCTTTGCAAGAAGATTTGTTTTAAGCAATTTCTTTGATCCATATATATTTTCTCTTTCAATCGCTACAAATGGAGTATATGTTGTTTCGAGAATAAAACTTGGGTTTATGATATCTTCTAAAGTCAGTCCATCCTCAAATGCTATAGATCCATTGATGGAAGTACTTCCTTTGACAAGAATTTTATTTCTTGGAGTATTTGAAAGGGAATGTATCCTTATTTCATCTCCATCGATGAATTTTATTTTTTTTGCTTCTTCATATGAAAAGTTATCAAAAATTCTTTCGCCATTTTCAGCAATTCTGCTCAGGGTAATTTTGGATTTATCTGCATTTTGAGTAAAGCCCGAAGAAAATTCTAAGAGATCTGAGAAGGTTTCTGATTCTAATAACTCAAACTTAGCTTGTTTCTTGATTTCTCCGACAATAGAGACAGTAATTCCAGTAGGTTTAATTAATACTGCATCATTTGATTGAAGTCTGATGTCACTTTTTGTATTCCCATTTATTAATAAATCATAAAAATCAAAAAATCCTATTGAGTCTCCATTTCTTTTAACTTCTATATTTCTTAAAGATCCGTAATCTGAAGGACCTCCAGCGAAAAATAAAACATTTGATATGTTTGACAGTGAACTTACTGTATATGCTCCTGGATTTAAAGCATTGCCAAGAATAAATACCTGAATTGATCTAATTTTTGACAAAGATACTTCAACCTCTACACCAATAAGAGAGGCTTCAACACTCGATCTTATTCTTTCCTGAGCCTCGTTGAATGTTAAGCCTGAGATTTGCCTCGAACCTATTTGTGGAAGAAGAATGTTACCTTCTCTAGTTACTCTAATTAATTCTTCAGAATTACTATTGCCAAAATATTTCACTAAAAGTTCATCGCCGGGACCTAAAACATAATCTAAAGGAGCAGGAGAAAAATCAATTGGAGCAAAGGTTGTTGGAGAAGTTGAAAAAAGATCTAATCCAAAAATATCAATTTCATCAGATTCACGTATTTCTTTCTTGATAGAACTTTTAAAGACTGGGGCATCTTCCTTTATAACATTGTTCGAAGGTATCCTTGATGCAATATCATTGGATTGATTTTCTGGGAACAATTCTAAATATTCAAGATCTGAATTAGTTTGAGAGTTGACTAAAGGGATTGAAGCTAAAAGAATTAGCAACAAATTAAATTTTAAAATTGTTCTCACCCTAGTTCTTCTTTAGATTTTCAATAGATACAGCCCAGCCAAGCTTGGTTCTACATGCTTCAAAGTAATTATAATCTTTTGGATGATAAAGTTTAAAAGTTTTTTTTGTATTTAATACTTTCAAGCCATCTTTTTTATATTTTAGATTTTTCTTTCCGTCTACAAATACTTGAATACTTGATAAGTTTCTACTTAATATTTTAACTTGTATCTCTTCTTTGCTAGATAAAAGCAAGCTGTGCGAAGAAGAGCTGTGAGAAAACATAGGAAGCAAAGAAAGGGCGTCTAATTTAGGGGATATTATAGGCCCTCCCCCAGAGTAAGAGTAAGCGGTAGAACCTGTACTAGTTGAAATTATCAGACCATCAGCTCTTATGTTATAAATTACTTGATCTTGGATGCTTAATTCAAGCTCCAACATTTTAGTTACGGAACCCGAATGAATTACAACTTCGTTCAAAAAAATTTCTTTTTTTAAATTTTCTGAAAAAGTTTCAAATACAGGGCGATCCTCTTCTATATAGTTGCCATTTAAAATTTCTTTAAGTCCTTCAATTTTATTTGTTGATAAATCTGTTAGAAATCCGACAGTTCCAAGATTAATTCCCAAAAAAGGGGTTTTTAAATCACAAAGACTTCTAATGGAACCAATCATTGTTCCATCGCCCCCAAGAACCAAAATTAAATCTGAAGTGGCTGCTTTATTTTTAAAAACTTTATCAAGTTTTTTTATATTTGCTGAAGAGACAAGCTCAGAGCCTGAGTCTTTAATTATTTTTTTTACGACACTCAACATCTTGTCAGTGCTTCTGGTGCCAGAATAGACAATAGAAATTTTATTAATTTTTTTCATATATTGGCATCCAATTTCTTACAAAATATATAAATAATGTATCTATTATCGCAATAAATACCTTAAAAATGTACTTGGTTAAAGCTATTGATAAAGCAACGAAAAAAGTTAATTCACCTGCTAAAACCCACACGAAGGTATAAATGAAAGTATCCAGAGCTTGAGATGAAATTGTTGATAAATTATTTCTCAACCATAAGTACCTACCATTTGTGATCTGTTTTAATTTATTAAATAACCAGACATCAAAAGTTTGACTTATAAGATAAGCAGTAATTGATCCAATTACAAAAATTGGAGAGTAAAAAGCTAGGGTTTCAATTGCCTCATGAACTGATTGTGAAGATGTTGCTATGTTTGAAGGAAGATAATAAGTGCTTAGAACCAAAGTAAACATTATTACAATATTTGAGACAGCTCCAAGTATAACCGCAGTATTTGCCTCAGTTCTTCCATATTTTTCACTTATTAAATCAGTAGCAAAATATATGCCTGAATACATTATAGCTCCCATGCTTACTGTAAAAGTTTGGCCAAAAAGTGATAAATCACTTACTTTACCTCCCTGCAGGTTTGCAAGCATAATTCCTAAAGTAACAGCAATATAAAGTCCTCTTAAGCCAAATAATTTAAATAAAATAACGGTTATCGTAAGGTCATAAAAAACTGTGAAAACCCATAAAAACTCAGGATTTTGTCCTAAAAATGAAAAAAAATTCATAAACTTATTATTGTTAGCTTGCGTAGCATAGATTATTCTTAGTGTTTGTACATATAAAAAGAGGTACTTATGTCAGATTTAAATGCTTTTAGAGATGAAACAAGGGATTGGTTAGAAGCAAACTGTCCAGAATCCATGAGAACTCCAATGTCTCAAGGCGATGTTGTTTGGGGAGGACGAAAAGTTGAATTTAAAAATCCAGATCAAAAGTTGTGGATGGATAGAATGGGAGAAAAAGGTTGGACTTGTCCTACTTGGCCAAAAGAATATGGCGGCGGCGGACTTAATTTTGAAGAAAATAAAGTCCTTCAGGAAGAATTGATGAGAATCAAAGCAAGGCCGGCACTAAATAGTTTTGGTATTTGGATGTTAGGTCCTGCTCTTCTTGAATACGGTACCGAAGAACAAAAAATGGAACATATTCCAAAAATAGTTAAGGGAGAAATAAGATGGTGTCAAGGTTACAGCGAACCAGGTAGTGGATCTGATTTGGCTAGTCTTAAAACAAAGGCTGAAGATCAAGGTGAGGAATACTTAATTAACGGTCAAAAAGTTTGGACTTCCTACGCTGATGAATGCGATATGATTTTTACCCTTGTAAGAACAGGTCCATTGGAGCCTAAACATGAAGGAATAAGTTTTCTTCTTATAGATATGGATCAGGAAGGTGTAACCACAAAGCCAATCAAGTTAATATCTGGTAAATCACCCTTTTGTGAAACTTTCTTTGATAATGCTACAGCTCCTAAAGAAAATCTTGTTGGAGGTTTAAACAAGGGGTGGTCTGTAGCTAAGAGATTGCTTCAATTTGAAAGAAATATGATTGCAGGCATGGGTTTTGGTTCCGCAGCTTCTGGATCATCTAAGAAATCAGATGCTAAACCAACTTCTGGCTTGGCAACAATGGCAAAGAGATACGTTGGTGAGAAGGAAGATAAACTCAATGATTCTGGTCTCAGAAATAAAATCATCGATCACGATATGAATTCTCAAGCATTTGCACTTACTTTAAGAAGAGCAGCTGAAGAATCAAAAAAATCTAACCAGGGTCCTAGCGCCGCTTCATCGATCTTTAAGTATTATGGAACAGAGCATAATAAACTTAGGTATGAAATTATGCTTGAAGCTATGGGAACAAAAGCTCTTGGATGGGAAGGAGCTGAATTTGGTCCTGAAGAACTAGCCATCACAAGAGAGTGGTTGAGAACAAAGGCAAACTCTATTGAAGGCGGTACCTCAGAAGTACAATTAAACGTAATTTCTAAGAGAGTTCTAGAACTTCCACAATAAGACATTTTAAGGAGGGAGAAATGTCACTTGTATTAAATGAGGAGCAGTCTTATTTAAAAGATACTGCCAGAGATTTTGCCAAAAACAAAACACCAGTCAGTCATTTTAGAAGCGTAAGAGACTCAGAAAATCCAGAGTGCTTTGATCGCGAAATCTGGAAAGAGATGGCCAGCCTTGGGTGGTCCGGAATATTAATTCCTGAAGAATATGGCGGTTCTGATTTTGGAGTGGCGGGTATTGGCGTTATTTTTGAAGAACTTGGCAGAACTTTAACTCCCTCACCTATGTTTTCTACCGCTGTTGTTTGTGCAAGCCTAATCAAGCAAGCTGGTAATGAGGATCAAAAAAAAGAGTACTTAACCAAAATAGCTTCTGGAGATATCACGCTTGCTTTCGCTTTAGAAGAATCAAGTAGACACTCGCCTTCTAATCTTGAAACATCTGCAAAAATAGAGGGAGATTCTTACATCATAAATGGTGAGAAGACATTCGTCCTTGACGGTGGATTTGCTGACTTTTTGATTATTGCAGCTAATAATGGCAAGGGAACTTCACTGTTTATCACTAAAAAAGATGCTGCAGGAATTGAAATTAAATTAACACCATTGGTGGATTCAAGGAATGCTGCAAATATAACGTTCAAAGACTTGAAGCTCTCATCATCTAGCTTAATTGGCGAAGAAAATAACTCAGATCAAATTATTGAAGAAGTGTTAGATATCTCAAGATCTGTAATTTCTGCTGAGATGTTTGGCGGAATACAAGAAGCTTTTGACGTTACATTGAATTACTTAAAAGAAAGAGATCAATTTGGAGCAAAAATTGGATCCTTTCAGGCTTTACAACATAGAGCAGCGATAATGTTCAGTGAAATAGAGCTATGTAAATCATGCGTATTGGAATCCCTTACGTCATTTGATGAAGGTTCAAACGACATACCTAGATTAGCTAGTTTAGCTAAGGCAAAAATTGGAGAAATATTCCATTTAGTATCAAATGAAGCCGTTCAAATGCATGGTGGGATAGGTGTGACGGATGAATACGATATTGGTTTTTATCTCAAAAGAGCTAGGGTAGCTGAGCAAATATTTGGCAACGTTCAATTCCATAAAGATAGATACGCAGAATTAACAGGTTATTGATGGCAAACATTGAAGATGTAAGTCATCTCTTGGAAGTCATGAAACAACTTAGAGATCCTCTTAGGGGATGCGCTTGGGATCTTGAACAAGATCATGTCTCTCTTATTCCATACCTTGAAGAAGAATCACAGGAATTAATAGAAGCTATTTACTCCAAAAACTCAGATAATATTAAGGAAGAGCTTGGTGATGTCCTTCTTCAGGTGGTTTTTCACTCTCAGATAGCACATGAGAATAAGGAATTTGACTTCTTTGATGTGGTTGAAAATTTAAAACAAAAGTTAATCAGGAGACACCCTTACGTTTTTGATAAAAGTAAAAAACATACCAAAGAGGAACAGACTGCTATGTGGGAAAAAATTAAAAAAGCAGAAAAAGGAGAATAAAATTTCACATATTAAAGCCGTATTTTGTTTTCTTCTTTTATGTATCAACACAGCTACTCTCTCAGTTTTCTTAATCTTTGCAGGAATTATTAAGATTATTCTCCCAATTCAATCTTTAAAACTTCTTCTAACGCGTTTCATAATTAAAGTTGGTGAATTATGGATAGATATTAACAACCTTTGGATTCAGATTATCCTAAAACCTAGATGGACCGTTGAAGGCTTTGAGGAAATGGATAAAAGATCCTGGTATCTATCGTTATCTAATCATCAATCTTGGGCTGACATATTTATTGTCCAAATGATCACAAATAGAAAAGTTCCTATGCTTAAATTTTTTATGAAATTTGTCCTTATTTATGTACCTGTGATTGGAATATGCTGGTGGGCATTGGATATGCCATTTCTTAAAAGATACACGAAAGATCAGCTAGAAAAAAATCCTTCTCTCAGAGGCAAAGACTTTGCATCCATGAAGAGATCTTTTAAAAAGTATAGTCTTTATCCGATCTCTGTTTTTAGTTTTACTGAAGGAACAAGATTCACAGAACAAAAGCATAAAGATCAGGATAGCCCCTACAATAATCTGCTTAAGCCCAAAGAAGGAGGATTAGCTGCAGCAATATCAACAATGCCAAGACTCGATAAGATTATTGATTTCACAATTATTTACGAATCAAAAAAGAGGAGCTTCTGGGATTTCTTGAGGGGAAATATGAACAATGCTCGTGTATTCGTGCAGTCATTGGATATTCCTGATAAATTCAAAAATGATCAGCTTCATGAAAATGATGGACTAAGAAAAGAATTTAAAGATTGGCTCAATGAAATATGGCATAAAAAAGATAAACTAATAAACGAAAATAAATTTTAGATATGATTTTTAATCGTTTATTAGTTTTTACTGCTTTTTTTCTCACTGCGATACTACAGGTATCTGCGCAGGAAAAATCTTCTCTTTATATAAATACTTTGAATGAAATTGACAAGATTCTTGGCGATCACCATTTTTTTAAAAATACCACTTTTGAAAACTCTGACGTCATAGAGGAACTAATTTCAAATATAGATCAACAAAATTTGATTTTTACCGATGAGGAAGTAGATAACTACATTTCTTTGTCTAAAACCAATTTTGATCTCGGTGATGAAGAATTATTAGAGATTGGCTTTGATATTCTTAGTGATTACAAAAAACGCTATAAAACTCTTCTTGTCCATCAAAGTCAACATATAAATGAACTCAATGAGATTGATTTATTTAGCTCGGAAAAAATTCACAGAAATAGAGAGGATCAAGAAAGATTTCATGCTATATCGATGATAAAAAATTATTATGAATCTTTAGCCAAAAGTGAATTAATCACAATAATGATTAAGGAAGAAGAATTTGAAAAATCAGTTAATAAACTTAAAAAAAGACTAAATAGAAGATTAAAAAATCTAGAGCAACTCACTGAAGATGATTTATTTTCTTGGTTAATGAATTCAAAAACTTCCTTGTATGATCCTCATTCAAATTATATGTCTCCTAGGGTGACAGAAGATTTTGAGATCAACATGAGTTTATCTCTAGAAGGCATTGGTGCCATGCTTACTTCAGATGATGGAATTACTAAAATCACAAAACTTATCAAAGGAGGTCCGGCAATCAAGTCTGGATTGATTAAAAATAATGATCAAATAGTGGGAGTTGGCACAAGAGAAGATAGCCAAATAGTTGATGTGAGAGATTGGAGAGTAGATGAAGTAGTTAAGCTTATAAGGGGACCTAAAGGAACAATAGTAAAATTAGAAATTCTTCCGTCTTCTTCTCCTGCTGAAGCGGATGGGAAAGTTATTGAAATCAAAAGAGATATCGTGAAATTAGAAGATCAAGCCGCTAAAAAACAAATCATCGAAATAAATAATATAGAAAAATCCTATAAGTTTGGAGTTATCGACTTGCCTGCTTTTTATATGGATTTTGAGGGATATCAGAAAAATAGGTTTAATTATCGAAGCGCAACAAGAGATGTTAAAAAACTCATTAAGGAAATTGATAATGAAAATTCTGACGGTGTGATTCTAGACCTAAGAGGTAATGGAGGAGGATCTCTATATGAGGCCTATAGCCTCGCAAAAATATTTCTAGGAAGAGGAAATGTACTTCAAGTGATGACTTCAAATGGCTCCATTTACCCTCTAGGCCACTCCATTGGTATTCAAAACTACTCAGGGCCGGTGTTAATATTAGTTGATAAAATGTCTGCTTCAGCATCAGAGATTCTTGCGGGAGCAATTCAAGATTACGGGAGAGGTTTGGTTGTTGGAAGTCAAACGTTTGGCAAAGGTACTGTTCAAAGATTAAGAGAATTGCCTTATGGACAGCTTAAATATACTGAACAGAAATTCTATAGAGTAACTGGGGAAAGCACACAAAACAAAGGTGTTACCCCTGATATTGAATTGCCTTTTGTTTTTAATAGCCAAGAAGTTGGGGAAAGTTCCTACGATAATTCTTTAGATGAGGATTTCATAAAACCATTAAGAGTGACAGACTTTAGGCAAGTTAAAAATATAAAAAGAACTGATACAAACTCAAAAGATAGAAACAATGCTAATTTTTTGACCTCTTATATTGCTAAGAAAAAAAGTATCTCTGAAGATAGAGATTCTAGGGAATATATAGATTTAGATCTTGCTAAGAGAATTAATGAGCAAAATGAATACGAAAGGAGTTTATTATCTCTAGAAAATGAGTTGAGAATAAATTTGGACTTACAGCCATTTAAAAATTTTGATGAATATCTAGATGCAGATGATGAAGAGAGAAATAAGAAGTTTAATGATCTAGTTCTTAAGGAAGCAGCAAAAATTTTAATAGATCAAATAGAGTTTAATGCTGATCAAAGCACTAACTTGTTAACAGTAAATTCTAACTAAATTGAAAATAGTATCTTTTAATGTCAATGGAATTAGAGCCAGAATTCATCAACTGGAAAAATTAATAGACAAACACTCGCCAGATATTATTGGCCTCCAAGAAACGAAAGTTGATAATGAAAATTTTCCGCTCGAGGCTATTGAAAATTTAGGCTACGAAGTGATCATTAATGGTCAAAAAGGACATTACGGAGTTTGCTTGATGTCCAAAAATAAACCTGTAAATCATGGCATCGGAATGCCAACAGATCCTGAGGATGCTCAATGCAGGCTTGTGTGGCTGGAATATAAAACAAAAAAAGGTTCCCTGTTTGTATTTAATGGATATTTTCCTCAAGGAGAAAGCAGGGATCATCCAATTAAATTCCCCTACAAAGAAAAATTTTATAAAGATCTCATAAATTATCTTAAACAAGATTTTGATCCTGAAAGTCATTTAATTGTAATGGGAGATCTAAATATTTCACCTGAAGATATTGATATTGGAATTGGGGAAAATAATAGAAAAAGATGGCTGCAGACTGGAAAGTGCAGCTTCCTTCCTGAAGAAAGAGAATGGCTAGAAAATTTGAAAGATTTTGGCTTATATGACTCCTACAGATGCCTGTATCCTGAGGAAAATAACACTTTTAGTTGGTTTGATTACAGAAGCAGAGGTTTTGATGATAATCCAAAGAGAGGACTAAGAATTGATCACTTATGGGTAACTAAAAGCTTAAAAGATTTAATTGATTCTTCTAGTATTGATTATGAAATCAGGGGAATGGAAAAACCTTCTGATCATGCACCAGTTTGGACTAAGTTTAACATTTAGATCTTTTATCTTTAAAAAAGCTTTTAATTAGCTCTGAGCACTCTCTATCAAGTATCCCGGAACTGATATCTAGTTTATGGTTCAACCATTCATTTGAGGCTAAATTATTCCTTGAATTTATGAATCCTGTTTTTTCATCTGAGGTAGCGTATACCAACCTACTAATTCTTGCATGGATGATTGCACCGGCACACATCATGCAAGGCTCAAGAGTTACATACAGTGTTGTTCCAATAAGTCGGTAATTATTTAGAACCTTTCCTGCTTCTTTCAAACATAAAATTTCTGCATGAGCAGAAGGATCGTTTTTTGTAATTGATAAATTATGTGCTGCAGATAAAACTTCATTATTCTTAACTAATATGGCCCCAACTGGCACTTCATCTTTTTCATAAGCAAAATTAGCTTGATCAAGGGCTTTTTGCATAAAAAATGCATCCGAAAAGCCTGCCATCAAGGAAATAATTTTTTTAGCTCTTTAAGGGAAGTAAGCATCCCTTGATGAATTCCTTCTGCGAAGATCTCGGGCTCAATTTCTGTTGTCCAAGAGAATTCACAATTATCATTTTCTAAAGAAGATATCTTTATGGTTGCTAAATGATGCTTTATTGGAGCAGGAGTTTGAATAGCAGAATACTGAAAAATTTTATTATCGTGATCAATTTTTAAAATTTTTTCTTTTAGCTCTCCCATGCCTTCCATGGAAAAGGATCTGACGTCTCCTTCTAAAGAAATCTCTTCAACAGTAGGTACCCAACTAGAATTTGTTGGATCAGAAATAATATCCCATATTGCTTGTGCATTGACTGGAAAAATCTCTTTTTCTTTAATTGTTTTCATTTAGTTCCTTATCTAAAAAAGCAACAACGTGGTTGTTTACATGAAAATCAGAATCTAATGGCATTATCTCATTAAATATTAGTCGTTTTGCAACTCTTACCATAATTACTGAAAACTTAAATAAAGCTAATATCCGATAGTACGCAAAAAATTCGGATGATAATCCTGTTTTATTTTCCCAAATTTTCCTGCCCTCTTCTTCATTCATAGTTCCTTCTAATTTTGGTACATTCAACGCCAGACTATTTGCATCATCTATTGCAAATCCCCAAGCTAAATCCATTAAGGGATCACCAAAATTAGCCATTTCCCAGTCTAGCAAGGCTTTTGCTGAAAAATTTTCATAAAGTACGTTTCCAGGTCTAGCATCACCCCAACACAAAGTTTGTTTTTGAAGGGGCGGTTTATTTTTAACAAGCCAATCAAGAGCATTAAAACAAATTTCATGATGTTCTCCTTCCATGCCCCAATTCAAAAAACTTTGATAGAAATCTAAATGCATTCCTAAAGGATCTTTATCTTTATTAATTTTGCAATCCCTTAATTCATCGCTGGAAAATTCTAAATTATGAAAATACGATAAATGATCAAGCCATTCCACCCACACCTTATGCCTTTCATTAGGAGTAGCCCTTCCCATCATTCCTTCCAAATCCATATGATACGGAGGATTGTCAGTAGGAGCAGAGCCTTTAATGCTTTTCATAATATAAAAACCAGATCCTAAAATATTTTCATCATAATTTTCGTAAACCACCTCAGGAGTTAGCATTTTCTTTCCTCTTAAAACCTTCATTATTGATGCTTGCATGGGCAAGTCGTATTTTGGAAAAACTTGATACTCCGTAGGTTCGAGTCTTAAAACTAAGGTTTCCTTAAAATCCTCCTTCTCTATATCAAAAATAAAAGTTTCATTGGAAAAGCCGGAAGCCATGGAGGATTGATGAGGAGTTAATTTGAGAGGGCCTTCTTTAGAGGCAAGCCAATTTTCAAGTTTTTCAATCTTAGATTGAAAATCTTTCTCAGTTGAAACTGGCATTAGGGTTTATCAAAAAGATCTTTAAAGCCACTCGGTTCATGAGGACCTAATATGAGTTGCTCTAAAACACCACGACCTGTCTTACTTTTATCCCCTACCTTCATAGTTACATTTGAGACAGATTGCACATGCAAAAATGGGGGATCTCCGGGATCATCATTTAAATTATATTCATCAAAATGAGAAGCCAATTCTCCTTTGTCATGTCCATGACCCCACTCAGGATGCATGTAACCTAGGCCGCACATAAAAACCTGCATACCACAGTCAATAGTTAGTGATATTGGTTTAGCCTGTTCATCTTTTCCAGATATTTCCATCTTCTTTACTCTCCTTGTACCAGAATTATAAGAAACAGATTTTTTAATATCTTGGATTATGAATTCCTTTTCATACTCAGGACCTTGAGCGATAGCAATCGTTGAACTGGGATTGCCCTTCTCGTCTTCGACAAAATAAATATGTGCTGCTGAATCATCAAAGTGAATTGGAGCCCATAACCAATAAAATTGAGGCAATGAAAAAGGGACCATTGGCTGGCTGTCGTAAGCTCCAACAGGCCTGACACCCCAAGATCTATCCCTTGTTCCAATAAAAGAATCATTATCAAGAATAATCTCCTTATTGCTATGAACAATTTTTCCAGACCATGAACCTTGCTGCGTCATCCTACATGTATCCATGATCATTCGTGGCCCATTGAAAAGTTGCATTTGGGGTTCTCTCATCGGAGCAAATCTACTTGAGAATTCTATGGAGACGTCTAAGTCATTTTCTTTGTCAGAGAGTGTGACCTTAAGCTTATCAAGGGGCTCTATAACTTCGACACTAAGAGGACCCACCCTGGTATCAAGACGCTCTAGATTGAGATATCTAGATACCCTTGAATTATATTGTTTACCTTCATAAGCAAGAGTAAATGAGCCATCCATAATATTGAGATTTGGATATACACACAAAACAGCACCGAAGAAAATATCCTCGTCTTTTGAATATCCATTAAAAAAATACCGATCATAAAAATTTCTTTCGGTTCCTGTTTCAGCCACTGGTTTTGAAATCTGATGGATTGGATAATCGTCTGCTTTTGTTATCATAATTAAAAAATTTTTATTTTTGCTATATCTAGCTCTACCTCGTGATCTCTTCCATAAGCTTCGATCCCTAAAAGCTTAATTTTTTTCGGATTGATTGGTTTATTGAATGTCCTACTGTTGCTATATCCAACAAAATCATCAATATTTAGGACGTACTCCTTCCAATCTTTCCCTACTTTGAATTCTTTTAGATGTCTGACCCATGGTAAAACTTGACCCCTAGACTTGATATGAAAATAATATTTTTCATTATTTCCTCTAGCAAAGAAACTTATCTTTGAAAATTCCTTTAAATCCTTTTTATCAACTCTTGACCTGAACATAAGAAATCCGCCACCATCAGTGTTTACATTTCCTCTAAAAGAGATGTAATCAAAACCTTCCTCATTTAGAAATTGTATCGAGCCTTTGGATTTTCCTCCCATGACCCCATCAGGAGTAAATTCCCAGTTATTTTTTGAAATTTTAATATCCAAAGAGTAAATAGAAATACTAAAAAAGAGAAGAAGTAAAAGAATAATACGCATTTTTTTGAAAGTTCAATGAATTAAAAATCAATAATACCATCTTGTTTAAGTTGAGCTATCTCTTCTTCATCTCGACCTAAAGCCAATAATATTTCCTTAGTGTGCTCTCCCAGCTTTGGAGCTTTCGTAGGGATTTTTTTAGATTCTTTTTCTAAAAAAATAGGGCTATTTATTGTCATGAAATCCTCATCAAAACTACCTTGATCGAATTTTACCAGCACTTCACTTTCTATAAATTGTTGATCCTTTGAATGATCCTTTGAGTGACTTAGAATGCCATAAGTGACTTCTGAGAATCTTAATTTTTCGTTAATTTCTTCTAATGAATATTGAATAAATATCTTTTCGAGTTCCTCGTATAAGGAGATATAGTTTTCATTCATTTTTTTAAAAGATGAAAATCTAGGATCATCATTTAAGTACTCAATATCAAGAGATTTTAATAATTTCGGCCATTCTTTGTTAGCATCGATGATGGCAAGTATCAGATATCTGTTATCTTTTGTTTTGTATCTGCCACCAAATGGATGAAGCGGAGATGGTTCACTTCTATCTGGAAACTGGGCTCCAAATAATCCAGCCTGAATAAATGATCCATTAGACCATGCACCGTTGGCCATTAATGAAGTATGAACTTCTCCCCCCTTTCCAGTTTTTTCTCTTCTGTACAGAGCAGTCATTATGCTTGCAAACAAAGCCACTCCTGTGGGTTGATCGCCCATTCCAATAGGAGGATTTGCTGGAGGAGAATTCTCAGAAGGTCTTACGATATCCATTAAACCACTTCTTGCCCACCAAGCCATTGTGTCAAAAGCAGTTCTATGAGAGTCTGGACCTCTTTCGCCATATCCAGTTAAAGATCCATAAATTAATCTCTCATTCAAAGGGAGTAAATCGGATGAATTAATTTTTAATTTTTCTCTGATTCTTTTTGGCATATTGGTTACAAATACATCTGATTCTTTAACTAGTTTGTGAAGAATTTCTTGGCCCTTTGATGAACTTAAATCTAAAGCTAAACTTTTTTTATTTCTAGAAGTAAGCTCCCAACAATAATCTTCCTCAGCGCTGGGGTTAACTCTTTTTGTTCTCTCTATAAGGTGTCTGAGGCTATCTCCTATTTTGGGCGGCTCAATTTTGATCACCTCAGCACCAAAATCAGAAAGTATTGTTGTTGAGACCGGACCTGCAATAAAACTTCCTGCATCAATCACTTTCAAACCACTCAGTAATAATTTTTGGTCAAACATATTTAAATAAAATAGAATCCATATTTAAATAAACCATACTGTCTATGAAAAGTCCAAAAATCATAATATTGAAATGAAATCAGATAAAGAAGAATTAATCCGATTAGCTGATAAAGAAGAAAAGTTTTATGACGTTTTATCTTATGAGGATGATAGATTTAAGATTTTTTCAAAATGTGTAAATTTAAATAAGGAAGTATTGGAAATTTTTAATAATGTTAGATCTGATAGAAATATTTTGGAAGATTTCAAGAACCTTTTCTCAGGAGAAAAAGTTAACGGGTCTGAAGAAAAATCTGTAGGCCATCACAAATATAGAAGCACCTCATTTAAAAAAATAATAGACCTTGCTTCTAAAATTAAAAGAAAATTAAAACAAAGAAATTTTAAAAATATTGTAATTATTGGAACAGGCGGATCAATTGAAGGTAATAGAGTTCTCTATGATTCTTTCTATGTAAACTCAAAAAAAGAATTTAATTTCAGATTCATATCTGGCTCAGATAAAAAAGAATTTGAAGAGGCTACTGAAAGTCTAAACAAGGAAGAAACATGCTTTTTTGTTGTTTCCAAGTCTTTTAAAACAGCTGAAGTTTTATTTAACCTAGATCTAGCAAAAAAATGGGTTCCCGAAACTCATATGAAAAGCTTTTGGGGAATTACATCTTCAAAAGAAGATGCTATAAGTAATGACCTTTTAAGCGATCAAATATTTTCTTTTCCTGATGATATTGGAGGCAGGTACTCTATTTGGTCAGAAGTTTGTTTGCCTCTACTTATTGAATTGGATTCCTCATTTGTTGATTTTTTTAAAGGAGGAGGATTAGTAGACGAATTAGTGCTTAAAGAAAAGCGTTTCTTAAAATTTCTTATTAAACTTTCAATAATTGATTTATGGAATTCAAATTTTCTTGGAAAAGATAATAAAGTTATTTTGAGCTATTCTTGGAAACTAAGAAATATCCCTAATTATCTCCAACAGCTCGAAATGGAATCTTTAGGAAAACCGCCAAATAGTGAATCAATTTTTGAAAAAACAGGACAAACCTTATACGGGGGATATGGACCAAAAGCTCAACATTCTATCTTTCAACTTTTAAATCAAGGAACCTCGCAAACCTGCGCTGATTTAATTTACATCTCAGAATCTGATAATTTAAATCTCGCTCAGGTGAATTCAAGTTTTAATCTTTTTACTGATAATGAAAATCAAAAAGATGATATTTTATCCGTGAACTCTAATATTCCTTCTACGATTTTTGAAATTAAAACATTAGATCCTTTTTCTCTGGGAATGCTATTAACCATCTTTGAGCACAAAGTATTTATCTCTTCTAGATTTTTAAAAATAAACCCATTTGATCAATTCGGGGTAGAAAAAGGAAAGAAAAAAACTATGGAATTGTTAGAGTCCTTTGACAGCAGCTAGTATCACTTTTCTTGTGTCTGCGGGATCTATAACAGCATCGATTTCTAAATGTGCAGCTGCCTCAATAGCTTTTCCCTTTTCATACGATCTCTCGACTAACTTGTTATAGAGGTCCTCTTTTTTCTTGGGATCTGTTTCTGCTTCGAGCTCTTTCCTGAATCCTAATTTTACCGCTCCTTCAAGTCCCATTCCGCCAAATTCTCCCGTTGGCCAAGAAGCAGTATAGATAGGATCATGAAAACTACCTCCAACCATTGCCTGAGCACCCAACCCATAGCCTTTTCTAAGGAAAATTGCTACATGCGGAGATGTTATTTTTGCTCCAGAGACTAGTAACGATGCCATTCTCCTAACTGAGCCTTCTAGTTCACTGTCAGGACCCACCATAAACCCTGGAGTATCAACTAAGGATAGAATTGGTAAATTATGTGAGTTGCAAATTTCAATAAAAGCAGCAGCTTTTTCTGCTGCCTCTGAATCTACAGCTCCACCCAACTGTTGGCAGTCGCTAGCTACAAGACCGAATGGTTTACCTTCTATCCTAATAAAACCTGTAATGACACTTCTTCCATGCACCTTTCTAAGCTCTAAAAAAGAATCCCTATCTGATAGAATTTCTATAACATCCCTTACTGGATATGCCCATCGTCTATCCTCAGGAATTATGTCTCTTAGTTTTGTTTGGTCATCAATAGACCAATCAGATAAATTACCTTGGAAATATGAAAGAAGCTTTTTTGCTACAAAAGTTGCTTCTTTCTCATCTTCTGCCAAATAATCAAGAACTCCATTTTTGTATTGTTCTTCAGCGGGACCTATTTCTTTAGGATCATAAATTCCCAGTCCCCCTCCTTCAATCATTGCTGGTCCAGCCATACCAATCCAAGATTTTTTTGTTGCAATCATAAAGTCTGAACATCCAAAAAGAACAGCATTTCCTGCAAAACAGTACCCATTATTGACTGCTATTTTCAAACACTTTCCAGTGAGTCTTGCCCAAGTTGAGAATGAAGGGATATGTAGCCCCGCTATCTGTGTTGTGACATCTGTATCTCCAGGCCTACCTCCTCCGCCTTCCGTAAAGATAACCACTGGTAAAGAGAACTCTTCGGCTTTTTCACAGATTCTGTCTAATTTTTGATGGTGAAAAAATCCTTGAGAGCCTGCTAATACGGAATAATCGTAAATTATCGCCGCTGCATGAGAATTATCTTCTCCCACCTCATCTTCGTTTATGTTACAAAATCCCGTAAGTATTCCATCAGCTGATGTTTCTAGCTGTAATTCTTCATAATCTCTTCTATTTCTTTGTGCGGCAACAGCAAATGCACCAAATTCAAGAAAACTTCCTGGATCTACCAGATCATCAAGATTTTCCCTAGCTGTTCGAAGACCTAAATCTTTTCTTTTCTTTGTAGATTTTTCTCTTGCAGAGTCTTTTGTCTTAGAGAGTCTATCTACAAAAGTTCTATAGGCAGAATGGTTTGACATCCTATTCAGCCTTCAAGTCGAAATTGATTATTTTTTCGAAATTTTTTATTCCTTGTAAGACACCCAAATCGTTTTGTTGAGAGCCAATAACTTGGATGCCTATAGGTAATCCAAGAGAACTCAATCCAATTGGAAAGGTTCCAGCTGGATTTCTAGTCATATTTAATCCATAAGTAAAAGCAACCCAGTTAACAGTTTCTTCTCCGTTAACAATACCTTGCTTAAATACCTTCGGTGTTAAACCACAAGTAGATGGAGAGAGTATTAGAGGAGCCTTTTGAAATCTTTCTTCAAGCTTCAAGCTTAGATAATGACATTGATCAAAGGCAGCAGCATAGTCTGCAGCACTGAAATTATCTATTCCCATTTCAATTTGTGGTCTTAAATCTGCATCAATCCTTTCCCAATCAGGAGTTCCCCTAAGATGTCCTTGTGCTCTTCCTCTAGCACCAGTCCAAAAAACTATCCATGCATTTACAGGATCTTCTTCCCATATCTCCTCGTCTCGAATAACTTCACAGCCTGCTGATTCTATTTTTAAGATTGCTTCTTCGCATTTTTCTTTTATTTCTTTATCAACATCGGCAAAACCAAAAGTAGAAGACCAAATAATTCTCTCAGGTAGATCAGCCTCTAAATTTTCATACCAACTTTCCGCAGGTTTAGGCAAAGAAAATATATCTGATGAATCAGGGCCTATACAGCTATCTAATGAATAAGCAGCCTCGTCTATCTTATTTGTCATAGGACCCTTAACTGTAAGAATCCCAGAACCCGGCGGAGTTGGACCGCCATTTGGAACTCTTCCTTGAGAAGTTTTTATTGCACTTAAGCCACATAGAGCTGCGGGAATTCTGATCGATCCTCCTCCATCAGATCCTGTTGTAATTGGCACCATGCCAGCAGCTAAAGCAGCTGATGATCCACCAGAGGAACCTCCAGGAGTGTATTCTTTATTCCAAGGATTCCTAGAAGCTCCAAAAGGAACATTATCGGTAACTCCCTTATAACCAAATTCAGGAGTATTAGTCTTTCCAACTACAATTGCACCCGCGGCACGGAGTCGTTTTACTAGAATAGAATCTGATTCAGCCGGTTTATCACTCGTATGAAAATCAGAACCGTAGGCTGTGACGTACCCTTCTGCATCTTCTAAGTCCTTTACTCCTAGAGCTAAACCGCCAAGTGGCAAATTTTCTCCCTTAGAAATTTTTTCGTCGACTTTTTTTGCCTCTTTAATCGATAGTTCGGGATTTATAGAGCAAAAAGCATTTATTTCCTTATCTACCTCTTCAATATTTTTTAGTGAAGCTGTTACAAGTTCTTCTGCGCTTATTTCTCTTGAATTTACCTTTTTTGCAAGTTCAACTAATGAATGGTCTCTGTAATCTAATTCCATTTTTCCTTAATCCTCTAGAATCATTTTTACTCCACCCAACATAATTTCACCTTCAGTAAGAAGATTCATTTCGTCAGCTCTCTTTAATACTTCACCTTTATTAGAAGTCTTGATAACAAAAGCGTTTACTCCTTCGCCTCTACCATCAGTACTTTTTATAAAAGATATTTTAGAACTATTAAGTTCGATGGCTACTTCATTTGAAGATTTTGTTTTGCCCAGTGCTTTTTCCCATTTAGAACATAGATTATCAGGATCATTTGACTGAAGGATAACGCCGGTGAGGCAGTCGACTAGAGATGTACTAATATCTTTCCTCCAATTTGTTCCTGCCCATAACCATGCATCTTCTGGGATCATTTTATCTAAGGATAAAATTGCGCCACCAGTCTCTTTGGGATGAAGATGAATTGCTCTAGCATGTATATCTTCCTCTTTTCTATCGGCATTCCATACAATAGATATATTTTCATCCTCAACTCTTTTCTTTTCAGCCTCAAAGTCATCTACATCCAAAATAACCATATAACCTCCGTCCCCTCCTCTTTTATCAAGAAATCTTTCCGCTGTAGTATTTTCTTGAACTGGGGTTACGATTTCTATAAAAGTATCATTTAAAGGAATTAGAACATTTTCTAATCCAAAATGAATAATTCCAGGATCGTTGAACGTTTCTTTCAATTCAAATAGATTACAAATTTGCTGAGCTAATTCATCTCTTTCCTTTGCTACAAAAACTAACTGTCTTATCCTCATAATATTTGTAGAATAACAAATAAAAATGCAGTGAGGAATAAATGACATCAATTGATACTGGAACGCAAGATTTATTAGCAAGAAAAGAAAACGGGGTTGGATATCTTGTGATGAATCGTCCTGAGGCAAGAAATGCAATGTCTCAAGAAATGAATAAAGCCATGCAAGAAACTATTGCCGCTTTTGAACTCGATAACGAAGTCAGATGCATTGTTTTGACAGGTGCAGGAAAAGGCTTTTGTGCTGGAGGAGATGTTAAAGGAATGGCTTCCAAAGGTGATGGGACTGTCGGTGATAACACCATAGATGCAGCAATCCATAAACAACGAGATCACCAAAGAGGCACCTCAGGAAAGCTTTTTAAGATGCCTAAGCCCACTATCGCTTCTTTATCAGGAGCTGCAGCGGGAGCAGGACTATCGTATGCTTTGTCTTGTGACCTAAGAATTATGTCCTCTGAGGCGTTCATGACAACTGCCTTCGCCAAAGTTGGTTTTTCAGGCGATTACGGAGGAAGCTATTTCATGACCCAACTTATTGGATCTGCAAAAGCAAGGGAATTATATTTTCTATCAGATAGGATTTCTGCTGATCATGCTCTTGAGCTTGGCTTAACTAATTGGGTAGTTGAGCCGGATGATCTTGAACTCAAAACAAAAGAAATTGCAGAAAAACTTGCCTCTGGGCCTGCTGTTGCATTCAGATACATGAAAGAAAACCTTAATAGAGCTATGCATGGTGATATAGATGATTGTCTAGATTTAGAGGCAACTCATCATATTCATTGTGGTCAAACTCATGATCACAAAAATGCTGTAAAAGCATTCGTTGAAAAGAAAGAACCTATTTTTAAAGGTAAGTGATTATCCTTTCTTTTCCAGTCTTTCAATTATCTCAATAATCTGATGAGCATAGTTGCCTAAAATAGGAATAAATTCTATTTGAGCAAGGATTTGTATCAGAATAGTTACTAATAAAGTTGCCCCCACAACAGATCCTAGCCCGATCGCCAAACCCCTTAGTAAGTTGTAATACAAAAATTTCCAAGCGGATTCATGGATTCTCATGAAATTATGTTCTTTTAACTCTTCAAGAGCATCCGCCAGTCTTTTTTGGTCGTCGTTTAGTTCACTCATTTATATATGCCCCGCTTGTCCGCCATCAACTTCGATTGCTGATCCGTTTATATATGAAGCTGCATTTGAGCACAAAAAAACAACCAAAGCAGCAACTTCTTCAGATGTTCCGTACCTACCTATAGGCACAGAAAAACCATTTTTCTTGATTACTTCTTCAGCACTACTTCCAGTTGACTCAGCAATCTCACCAGCTGCTCTTTCCCACATTGCTGTGTGAATAAGGCCAGGTAAAACTGAATTAACTAAAACTCCATCTCTTCCATATTTTTTTGCTAAAGATTTACTAATAGAAATCATTGCTGATTTAGTTGCTCCATAATCTATCAATGCAGCACTTGGATATTTTCCTGCGGAGCTAGATATCATGATTACCCTTCCCCATTTCTGCTCTCTCATGTGAGGGAGGAATGACCTTGTGCACCTTACTGCAGAAAGCAAGTTAAGTTCATGTAAATCCTGCCAATCTTGATCTGACATATATAAAAAATTTCTTGATGGAGATGCACCTACATTATTTACAAGAATATCAATAGGCCCTTCCTTAAGAGTTTCTTCTATAAAATTTTCGGTAGATTCCCCATTCGACATATCGGCAATAAGACCTTTAATTGAGGAACTTGTATTTTCAGGCTTATATTTTGATAAAGAATCAATGGCGTCTTTATTCCTTGCGCAAAATGTAACAGAGGCTCCATGCTCACTGAGCATTTTCACAACAGCTTCTCCAATACCCAGACTAGCACCTGTCACGACGGCTCTTTTTCCTTCTAAATTTAAATCTAACAAAATTCCTCCCTTCTAAAACAAATATATATCCAAAAGATATTCTAACTGTAATCTTCCCATCTCATCCATATTTAGCTGTGTAGTAGATGAGCCCAAACCATTGAGAATCAAATTCTTTCTACCAAACTTTAAATTACTTCTTTTAACCTTATCGGTTTCCTCATAATCAAGCTGAAAATGAATTTTACTCCCAAGATTATCTTCAAATGAATATTTGAAATAAGCACCCAGGCCACAATCATTGCCTGAACCATTAAGTTTATTATCGCAATAGAATCTTGGAGCAATTTCAAATCTTTGATTATTATTTGAAAAGCCTGACAAGTTAGCAATGTTTCCAAAATCAAAAGCAAACTCTGAATACCATCTATAGCCATCATGAAAAGGTAAATCTAATTTTCCTCTTTCAGTAGTTGAGAATTGTTTTGCCTTAATAGATGCATCACTTGCTGTTGCAATGGCCATATCTAGACCAATACTCGGTCTCAAGTTGAAAGTCTCTCTCTCAACTTTGCCAGATAAAGAGGAGCCAAAAAAAGAAGCAAAATAATGATAAGCACCTTCTGTTTTGATTGTTTCTAACGGGTCCTCAACGAAAATTTCATATTGATGATAACCAACAGATCCGGAAACATAATAGTTCAAATATAACTGATCAAATTTTCTTGCTTGGTAGAAACCAATATTTCCACCAAGGCCATTAATATGGCCTTTACCACTCGATGCAGTATTTGTTCTTTGCAAATAACCACCGTAAGAAACTCCCGAGAGAAAATCTTCGGCTACAAATAAATCTCTTTGAGATGATCCTCCCAAAAATAATTGGGTACCAAGATCTTTGTCATAGGTAATAGAATAGTTACCTTCGATGATGTCCATCGATGAATTTTTACAATTAAATATTTCGTTGGAGTAATTTCCTGAAAAGGAACCGCTATTTACAGCATCTATCACTCCTACAACAATATCTTCCATATTTAGTGATGAAGGATCACTTTGCTTTTGAGGACCACAATCAAAATCTTTTCTTTGAGTTCCCAGTCTATAAATTGAGTCTCTGGATTGTCTTGAAAATTGCGCCATCTGAGTTTCAATGGTTCTTGAAAAATCACTATTTAAAATAGAGCTCAATTCTTCCTCTACTTTTGAAATCAGATCATCAATAATATCCTCGACTATTATTTTCAAAGATATGGATGCTTCATTTCCAAAATTATCAACAGCCGCGATTGTCACAAGATATTCATTATTTAGATCAGTATCATTTGGATTTTCAAAATCAGTAACATTCTGAAAAACTAAGTCTCCTGATTCAGCATCAAAATTAAGCAAGTTTTTATCCTCTCCGCGTAAACTCCATGACACAGATTCATTTGAAGAAAATTTTCCTACTAGCGTATCCCCTTCGTTTATATTTATTGTTCCATCCTCTAAACCAGGACCTGAAATCAGAGGAGGTATGCTTTCATCCAAGGGAATATGATTATTGATAATTCCATTTGAAGTTGAAGAGCTTTCATTAGTGATGGAAAAATTAATATCTAAGTAGTAAGTAGTCTGATCTGAGCCGCTTGGTGCTTCATCTTGAGGCTGAATCTCCTCAATTCCACCACCTAAATTAGGAGTATAGGCATCTAATTCAGCAGGAATTGATAAACTTGGGAATTTATATCCATCTATTGGAATAACATTTATTGAATACTTCCCGCTTTCTGCGTTTGAATTTAGAATAAAGTTATATTGTCCATCTGAATCTGTGATTTGAGAGTTGGGACCGCCGAGATTTAAATCTAGCCATGAGCTATCTACTAAATTTCCATTGAACTTAAGCTCTACAGTTGCTCCCTTAATAGGTTGTCTAGAGATTGAATCATAAATAACGCCCGCAGGATCAATTAAGACGGCGTCAATCCCATAGATTTGCTCTCCCTCAGAAACCTCTATAGACGTTACAAATTTCCCTTCTACGGTTCCTGAATCAGCCTGCCCCTTGAGTTTTGAGTCAGAATTCCCAACAAATTCAACTTTATATGTATCTTCTGAAAGTTCATCAAAGAAATAACTTCCGGTATCATCGGTAATCGAGGTTTTTATAATTACGTTTTGGCTATTATATAAATTAACCATAACTCCAGCTGCAGTCTGTCCATCAGAAAATTGAGCGATGCCAGAAATACTTGCTGTTCCAGAAGTTCCTTCTTCTCCCACTTCATATTGATGTAATAAAACCGAGGGAGTTGAAAAGTTGAATTGATTTTCCTTATTTATTCCAGAGTATTTATTTCCAGCGTCGTCAATAAATACATCCGAATCAATTAATAAGTAATATTTATTCGAAAGCTCTAAATATCCGGATAAGTAAATTTCTGCAGTATTTTCAAAAACCTTAATTTCCGAAGGCATTCCTGATGACGGGCTTGCTTCAAAAGTTTTGATCAGTTCATTACTACGATCATCACCTTTGTATAGTCTTATGGAGCCTGATGAAAGGTTAATATTCTCAGAGAAAGTCAAATTTAATATTGATTGAGTTGAGACATTAAGCATGTCATCAGAAGGCTTAGTATCTACTAATTCTGGTGGTGTGTTGTCAATCGTTGATTTGTTATCAACTTGTTTGATTTTGAATGATGGCAGTTCATTGTCTGATAAATCCTTAATTGATGAATTATCTGTAGGAGCTGAATAAGTTAAAACCACATTTTTATCAGCTTCAATTGCTTCTCGAGTTATTGGTTTTGAAACAGATAAAATGATCTTAATACCCTCAATGATTGTTTTTGTGACTTCATAAGAAAGGTTATCTACAACGACGTTAAAGTTTGAAGTTGGAGGTATTGACTGCTCATTAAGCAGCTCACTTACCTCAATAATAATTTGAGAACCGTCTTCTGATGTCTCAAGACTTTTTATTTCGGGAGACACAATATCGGGTCCAGCTTCACGAGTTACAGAAATCGTATATTCTTTTGAAAGTGATGTATCTTCTGAAGTTATCTTGATTTTAAATTCATTCAGGCCAACATTTAGGCTATCAGAATATTGGTTGTTCAGTACCTGCTGATCGTTGACAGTTAGAGTTGCTCCTGGATGTTTTTTAGAAAAAGAAAAATTCACTTCCTCTTGACTATTATTGTAGTCAATGGAATAACTAAGCTCATCTTTATCAAATTCTGGCGAAAGAATTCCTGTCGATACAGTTAAGTTATCCAAAGTTGTATTTTTTGAACAAGGATCATCGCCCCAATATGGTTTATTCTCAGAACTAAGATTAGAAGCACCCCCAAAAGCAGCAGGCTCGGATAAAATATTTTTAACATTCCAACAAGTTAAATCTTGATTGAAAGATGAGGCATGCTTAAACATTCTGGCGAGTAAAGTAGAAGATGAAACATCCCAATTACCTATATCTTGATTAAATTTACTTGCCCCTTGGAAAGCTCTTCTAAAATCTCTGACTTTTGAAACATCCCAATTACCTATATCTTGATTAAATTCTTTGGCACTTAAAAATGTCCTTCCAAAGTAAGTAACCTTTGAGGTGTCCCAGTTTGATATATCAGAGTTAAACGCTTCTGCTGATGCAAATGCATATCCAAGATTCCAGACATTTGATATGTTCCATGAGGATATATTTCCATTGAATACTTTTGCAGATTGAAAAATACTTCTTAAATTATCAACTTTTGAAACGTCCCAAGAATTTAAATCTTGATTAAAAGAAGTTGCATAATGAAACATACCTTGCATGTTTATTACATTGCTTACATTCCAATTATTTATATTTTGATTGAAGGACGATGCTCTTTGAAACATAAAACGGGTACTAAGAGCATTTCTTAAATCCCAATAACCAATATCAGCATTAAAGTTAGTTTTATCTTTAAAAATATAATTGAAATCTGTTATTTGTCCCGTGAAAACATTGTTGGCCGAATTACCAAAAGTATAGTCCGTGCCATCAAAAGAAATTGAAAAGTCAGATCCATTACCTACCTCTTCAGCTTCCAACAGCATAGCTTTACTAACAATCAACATTTCAGCGCATACTGTGCCGGCAGGGCCTACTGTGTTTATATTGCTGGGATTAAAACATTCCGTATCGGCTAAGGCATTTGATGAAAAAAAAGAATAAAAAAAGGTAAAAAAAAGAAAATGAGGTCTTATTATCCTATTTATTTTTATCACTTGAGCAATTTGGCGGTAGATTGATGGTTGGGTTCTCGTCAAAAAAACCTACCGGTATCAAATGAAAACCGCAGTATTCTACAGGCATCACGGGCCAGTCCTCAGGTCTTGGAACGTGTGTTACTCCAAATGTATACCAAGTAACTAAATCACAATTACTAATATCTCTATCCCCAGAAGTAATATCTTCCAGACCACCTTCTCCAGAATGCATTACTGAGTTTGCTCCTCCTGCAGCGTACTCACCGTCGTTAAATGGCGTCCCCCAAAGGTTATGTTTTCCAAAAGAGGCTCTTTTAGCTGGCGGAGAATCATCTCTTGCAAGCATTTTAGGTGTATTTCCTGGCAATAATTTATAAGCAACTGGTAGACCCATGCCGTTTTTTTTCTTCGGATTAACTACTTTCCATACTCTGCTTGTTGCTGGAGAAATATCTCTTTTAGCTTCATGTTCAGTTTTTAAGTGAGTAGAAACAGATTGAAATTGCATTCCGTGTGGGTTGTTATCATCATCAGGCATTAACTCAATTTCGCTTTCAAATAATTGATTATTTCCTCCGTCTAAATTCCAGTCTAATCGCATGCAGAAAAGATGTTGATGAACTGGGGAAACCAATTCCTTTGAAATTCTTAAGTCTTGATTAGGGTTATGTTTCTCTTCGTTGTAGGAGCTGATACCAACAATACCGGTTAGTTTAACCTCTGCTTCAATGGTGCCATCTAAATATAGATACCAAAATAACCCGTAATCATAGTTACCTATTGTTGAAATCGAGCTGATTACGAGCCTTCTGGATCTTCGCACCTCGTTAGGAGCCCCCATTCCATCATTATGCTTCCATTGAATCCCATAATCCTCTTCATGCAAGCAAATTGCATTTTCTATGACTTCCACCGAACCATCAAAAGATATTCCACTAGAATTGAAATAATGGATCTCCCCAAGACAATCACAACCTAACGAAAGAGAATTTGACATTCTTCCGAAACCATATTCAGTCCCGTCATGGACTGCTTTCCATGAGTGCATGGGATCGGCAGACCCATAGGGTACAACCATATCTGACATAGCTGCCCGAAATAAGATCGGCCTATCATTCAAAGAGAGTTCATGGAGCACTACTCCTTCATCGGGAGTTAGGGAAACTCTGACATCCCAACCTTCCCAGGATATTTTATTTCTATCAACACTGAAACCAACTCCATCGGGTTGGGTGATTTTTATTTCTTTTGGTTCATCTCTCAAGATTGTTTGTGATGCTGCGTCGTAGTTAGATTTGGCTTCTGGAATAGGATCTACTCCGTGATCCTCAACGCAGACAACTTCTCCAAGTGTTAAATCAACGTGACCGATTACTCCGTTAATGGGTTTTGCATATGGATTATCTCCAGCATCCTCCTTAAAAAAGGATATGCCTTTAAGGGCCCGATGTCCTTGTTTGATGTTTTCGTGAACAATGCCACCAGCAGGCCAAGGATCGATTTGCACCTTTTCCATATCGGTAATGCCTCTTTTTTTCATAGCAACCTGATAATCTGGATGTTCTTTCAGAAGAGTCATGGCTGTAAAAATATCTTGCACGGTATATTGAACTTGTGCTGAATTTGACACTCTTTCGACATTAAGAGTTTTATTAGTCAGGTTGATGGTTGCTACAAAACCCCCGTCGAGAACTGAATCTCTTCCAATAAGTTTTACTTCCCTTTCAAAAGGATCGCCTGTTTTAAAATCTTTTAAAAACTCTTTTGTAGGCTCCACTAAAGAGATCTGACTAAAATGAGTTGCATTATCATAACCCTCTGATGATTTATATATTTCATATGCCAGAGAAATTTCCTCTGTTGATAGCATTTCTAAAGGATGTTCTAGTTTTGAAATCATATGATGTATGGGATTACTTTGAATTTTACCTTTTTTAAATAATCTTGATAGCCGTCCAATTCATTTATTAGTGTTTTTTCCTCTATGCGAATTCTGAAATGAAGACCTACAGTCAGAGCTATTACCGAGATACCAAATGAAAGGTAAGTTCCTAACCAAAGATTTGTGCCTAAAATAAAAAAAATAAACCCTGTATACATTGGGTGTCGTACATAAGCATAAACTCCAGTATCAATTACTTTTTGCCCCCTATCGTCTTGGATATTTACTGTCATTTCTGCAAATTCGTTAGCAAGCATCGAAGCTAATATGAAGAGATAACCTATTACATAAATTCCTAAACCTGATATTTTTAAGATACCCTCGAAGGATGGTGTAACTTGAAAATGAAACGCATCTAATGGAGAGAAAATTAGTCCTATCGCCATAGCAGAAACCATTAAGGAAGTTGCAATTTTATCTTCTCTTGGCTGACTGCTGGGTTGCATATTTAATCTTGCTTCTAAGCTTTCAGGCTTATAAATCAGCAAATAGATGCATGAAAAAAATGTCATGATGTAAAAAATGCTAAACCAAGTTATCGCATCTTCCCAATACCAAGTCCATGCAGGCAAATATATAAAAGTTCCGAGAAAAAAAGCTTGAACGGTGATTCCTATTAATGTTTTCAACCAAAGCATAAATGATCCCCCCCCCTCTATCTTTTTGAATTATTATTTAATGTAGTATAAAGAAAAAAGGAGTAAATAATGGAGAATACGTTACCAAATTTTTCAATTGATCTATCAGGCCAGGTCGCTCTCGTGACAGGAGCTTCCTCAGGTTTGGGATATAGGTTTGCAAAAGTATTAGCAAAATGCGGAGCCAAAGTAGCAATTTCTGCTAGAAGGATTGAAAAATTGGAAGCTTTAGCTGAGGAAATAAGAAGTGATGGAGGAGAATGTGCGGTTGTTCCCATTGATATGGTTGATAGAGAAAGCATCAGAGCTGCAGTTCAATCGGTTGAAGCTGAGTTGGGAACCATCGATACCTTGATTAACAATGCTGGAGTTCCTGACGCTCAATGGGCCATAAAACAATCGGATGAACTAATCGATAATGTTATAGGTACTAATTTAACTGGGCCTTATCTGCTCTCTATAGAAGTAGCAAAAAGATTAATTGAAAAAAACATGCCTGGAAGGATGGTGAATATTGCATCAATAGCTGCCTACAACACCACGCCACAGTCTGCAGCATCTTTATATTCCATAACTAAAAGAGCTATTGTTAGGATGTCAGAAGCTTTGGCAGTTGAATGGTCTGCAAAAAATATTAATGTCAATGCAATTGCGCCAGGAGCTTTTTCCTCGGAAATGATGGATGGCATGATTGAGAGAGTTGGAGATATCAGTCAAGCTTTTCCTCGAAAAAGGATTGGACTTCCAGAGCAAATGGATTCGACCCTACTTTTCTTGGTATCTCCATCATCAGAATGTGTTACAGGTACATGTATCAAAATAGATGATGGTCAAGGTTCCAGGTAACTAGATAATTTTTTTTAGCTCTGCATCAAGATCATAGCTATGAATATCTCGAACCGTAAAATTTGCTAAAGGTAGATAATTCAAAAGTTTATTTCTTAAAAAAGTTAATAATGGATTAGAAATATGATTTAACTTGGCTTGTCTGAGGGATCTTTTATAGATGTTTTTGCATCTTGATAGTCTAAAATCATCAAATATTTTTTTTGCATCATAGATAAATTCTTTTTTATCTAAAATTTCTACAAGACAATAACTATCTTCAATTGCCAAGCAGGAACCTTGACCCAGAAACGGAACCATTGCATGAGCACTGTCTCCTAAAAGGAAGATATTATCAGTAGAAAAGCTCTCTAAAGGTGACCTTTGGAAAATTCCCCATTTGTAAAGCTTAGAATCTGCAAGGTAAGTTAATAATTCACTATTCCAATCTTTAAAGTCAGATTGAAACTGACTTTTAGTTCCCTCTGATACCCAAGATTCTTTTATCCAATCACTAGACTTAATGATGCACGTTGCGCTGTAGGTATTTTCTCCAATTGGATATGTAACGATGTGTGAGTTTGGACCTAAATAGAAATTTATATCTTCTCCACCATTTTTTTCAAATGGAAGTGAGAATTCCTTAATGCTTCTCCATGCTATAAATCCAGAAAATAAAGGAGGAGAAGACTCAAATTTTTTTGTTCGTAATGAAGAATTAATTCCATCGCAACCAAAAATCAACTCTGCGTCGAATGATTTATCTTTAGCTGTAATATCATTGTTTTTAACATCCTCTACCTTATTGTTGAAAACAACTTCACCGCCGAGCTCTTTATATTTGTCATACAGTAAACCGATAAGTCTTTTTCGATTGAGAGTTAAATACTTTTCATCATCCCTATTAACTTGATAAGAGCTGATCTTTTTACCTTCGTGATCTCTGAAAACCACTTTAGATGGTTGATGACTTAGGGAGATTAAATCTTCAAGAACTCCAATTTTTTGTAATAGATTTGTAGCGTTTGGAGACAAATTTATCCCAGCTGAGACATCAGATATTGCAGAGTTTCTTTCATAAATGACTGAGGGAATATTTTTTTTTGAAAGACAAATCCCCGCAGTTAAGCCAGAAATACCCGCTCCGATGATTGAGACTTTCTGTGACAAATTAGTTATGCAGTTTTCATCTTTTCAAGCATGTTTTGCATTTGCTCATGAAGCTTATTAACTGCTTGAAGAGGTCTTACGATTACTTTAAATTCAGTAATTTTTCCCTCATCATTCCAAGAAACTAAATCTATTCCATTTATGTAAATTCCATCAATTGTTGACTCGAATTCTAAAACTGCAGAATTTTTATCAATAACTTCTTTAATGTACTTAAAAGGCTTAGATTTGCTTTCTTCTCCTTTGGTGGGTCCTTCTCCAAAAACACCACCAGCAGCCATTAAATACATTTTTGTCATTTCTCTGCCTTTGATTGGAGTAAAAACAACAGGTGAATAAAAAGTACAGTTTTCATCCAATAATTCATCAAATTTTTTTGGATCATTTGACTTCATTAATAGATGCCATTTTTCTATAGGATGCATATTTTCCTCACTTTAAAAATAACAGTTTATAGGTTAATAAAATAAAAAAGAATTATTTGGATCGTATGGTTTCATAAGCTAATGTATATTTTTTATTGGACAGTTATCAATATTTGAGTGAAATTAAGTATTCTTATTATTAACTAGTTATGAATAATATCCTTGATTTTATAGGAATAAAGTTAAATTACTCTGATCAAGTATTTAGACCAACTTTAATTTCAGAAAATTGTGCAAAGTTAACTGACTTTAGGGATAAATCTATACTAGATCTTGGTTGCGGAATCGGACCTCTTGCAATTTATTTCGCAAAAAATGGAGCAAAAGAAGTTTCAGCATGTGATATTTTTGATAAGCACCTTGAATATACTAAGAAAAATGCAAGACTCAATGAAGTTGAGATTGAAATTTTTCAATCCGACCTATTTAGCAATGTTAAAAAAAAATATGATGTAATTTGTTGTGATGTTTCTGGCGTAGATAAAAAGGTTGCTGAATTAACTGGCTGGTTCCCTGAAGAAGTCCCGAAGGCCGATGAAACTGGTTCGAATTTAATCATAAAAGTAGTAAAAGAAGCTCATAAGTATTTAAATAAAGCAGGAATTTTGAATATTGCTACAACTTCATTTTCAAATGTAGATTCCATTGAAAATAATATATCGAAGAATTTTTTAAATTCTGAAGTTTTAATCAAGATAGATGTTCCCTTTTCAAGAAGACTTAAAGAGAATGTAAAACTTCTTAATGAAAAATCTTTTAAAAAAATTGGTGATGAATATTATTGGGAATTTAAACTATTAAAATGCTCAAATTAAATTTTAACAAGTTTTCCATCTTTCCTGTGGAATATGAAATGCTAGAACTATATAAAGTTGCAGGATAATGATCAATCACTTACTGTGATGTTGGATCTGACTATATTGCCATTTAAAAATTCCTGAATTTCTTTTTTATCGTAGGCTGCTTCAAATAAAATTTCTTCAGTATGTTCTCCAAGTCTTGGCGCAGGTCTGACTATTTCGCTTGGTGTTTTTGCAAACCGAGCAGCAGGTCTCGCTTGTCTTACTTCTCCTAAAAATTTATATTTTGTCCTTAAAATTGAATCGTTTGCTAGTATTTGTTCATTGTCAAGAAGCTCCATTCGATCCAACAAAGGAGCACAGGGCACGCCTTCTTTTTGAAATAAGGCTAGGATTTGTTCACTTTCCCATTTAGCAATTTCTTCCCCAGTAATTTCTTTTCTAATTTGTGAATTGATAACCCTCCCTGCAGGAGTAGAAAACCTTTCGTCTTCAATTAGATCTTTTCTGTTTAAGGCGGTGCACATTCCCTTCCATTCAGCATCAGAGACAGCTCCTGCTGTTATATATCTGTCTTTTGCTTTATAAATTAAATCTTGAGAACCCTGTAATTTCCTAACATCAGTTTCTTTCTCAGCAAAAACAATTCCTGCCATTCCCTCTGGCCAAAAAAAGGAAAGCATACAATCCAACATCGAGAGCTCAATGTGTTGAGCAATTCCTTTTTTTTCTCTTACATACAAAGCTGATGATACTGCCTGTGCTGTAGTCAATGAGGTAACTTTATCGGCAATGATAATTCTGAACATCTTGGGTCTTCCGGTGTCTCTATCGGCTTGTATGTCTGTTGCGCCGGAAAGAGCTTGAATAACGGGATCATAAACTCTTGATGCAGAATAAGGACCGTTCTTGCCAAACCCACTTATCGAGACATAAATAATATCTTTATTAATTTTTCTTAAATCTTTCTCGCTGAAACCCATTCTTTCAATAGCGCCTGGACGAAAATTTTGCATAAAAACATCTGCTTCAGAAACAAGTTTAAATAATATCTCTTTGCCTTGTTTTGTTTTCAGATCTAAGGCAATTGACTTTTTACCTCTATTACAAGAATAAAAAACTGGATTGAGTCCATTATGATCTGCAGCCATATGTCGAACCAATTCTCCATTTAGTGGCTCAACTTTGATTACCTCTGCGCCTTGATCAGCTAGAATCATTGCTCCCATAGGTCCTGAAACCATACTGGTAAGATCGAGAACTTTTACTCCTTGAAGTGGTCCCATTTCTTTTATCTAGAATAGTTTATATCCATAGCTTTTTTGTATGCTGGCCTATTAATAATATCGTCTCTGTATTGAGTCATATTTCTAGTCAATTCAAACTCATAAAATATAGCCCAATCTAAACATGAAATTAAGAAAATATCACAAATTCCAAAGCCTTCTTTCATAATGAAATTTTTGTCTTCTAAGTATTCTTCAATGACCTCAAATTGTCTTTTTAAGTAGTCTCTACATGCATTTGTTACTGTCTTTGATTCACCATAAATTTCTTTTAGATCATAATGTCGTCTCATGACATATAGTGATGTCTCATCAATCTCACTTAAAATGAAGCAACACCATTCTTCTTCTTTAGCTAGTGCTATATCTGAAGTTGGAATAAATAGTCTTTTTGATGGGAATGCTCTTTGCAAATATTTACATATTGCTAGACTCTCCGATAAGTAAAAATCCCCTATTTGCATTAAGGGAATTTTTTGTTTTCTATTTAAGCTGGTAAATTCTTTTGTTTGAGTTTCACCCGTTCTTGGGCCTATAGGATTCAACCTATAACTTAATCCTAATTCTTCTGCCATCCATATGGGGCGAAAAGTCCTGGCAGTTCCAGCTCCCCAAAAAATTATTTCTTGAACATCATTCATTGGTTTATCTTAAATTGAAAAAGCCAAATCCGTATGCCTGAAATACATAATGATCATTCTCTGTGGATAATTTATTAGATGGAAAAGCTGAATTGTACTGATAATCATTTTTTTCAATTGTTTTAATTTCATTATCCAAGTTAAAAATACAAATAATTTTTTCAGAACTTCCTTTAGAAAAAATAAGAAGATCATTTGATGGGATGAAGTCGAAATCGTAAGTTTGCCTCCTAAAGTGTTTTTTTCTAGCCTTAATCATCTCTTTATAAAAGCTTAGGACAGAATCATTTGTATCTTCTTGAAGGTCGACAGATTTTTGTTTTTGCTCTTTTTTTATAGGCAACCAAGGTTTAACCTCTGAAAAACCAGCATTTAATTTTTGCGAGTTCCAAACCATAGGTGTTCTGCATCCATCGCGACCTGCTTCTTCTGGCCAGAATTCTATTCCAGGAGGATCAGTGAGTTCCTCAAATTCTAGTTTAGTCTCCGTTTGTCCTAACTCTTCCCCCTGATATATACAAACTGTACCCTTTAAGGATAGAAGTAAAGCACAAGATATCTTTGCAAGATCATCAAGATTAGTTTTATCTCTAGACCACCTAGAAATATGTCTCTTTACATCGTGGTTTGAAAAACTCCAACAGGGCCATCCGTCTTTAGTTGATGAATAAAAGTAATCAATACTGTTTTGTATAGTATCAGTGGATAATTCTTTTCTGAGTAACTCAAAGCTATAGGCCAAATGGAGCTTATCATCACCTTCGGTATATTTAATTTGTAGATCTTTATTATCTATCTCGCCTAAAAGAATTGAGTTTTTGTATTTCTCTGAAACTTTTCGCAGCTTTTTCAAAAAACTAAAATTTTCTTTTTGATTTATAGAATATGTATGATCTTGCATTCCGTATGGATTTACAAAAGGGATTTTTATATTTTTTCTTGAGGGATTATCTCTTAATTTAGGATCGTGAAAATAATAGTTTGCCACGTCTAGCCTGAAGCCATCCACACCTTTTTTTAACCAGAAATCAGCTATGGATAAAACCCAATTTTGTACATCAATGTTGTGAAAATTTAAATCTGGCTGAGACTTCAAAAAATTATGTAGATAATACTGTCTTCTTTTAGATGACCACTCCCAAGCTGATCCACCGAAGACAGATAGCCAATTATTTGGTGGACCGCCGTCTTCTTTTGGATCAGCCCAAACGTACCAATCGGCCCTATCATTTTCTTTGTCCTTTTTACTTTGTTTGAAAAATGGATGCTCGTCTGAAGTATGCGAATAAACCTGATCTATAATTAATTTCAATCCATTTTTATGACAAATATTGATTAATTCTTCAAAGTCATCCATGTTTCCAAACAATGGATCGATATCAAAATAATCAGACACGTCGTAGCCCATATCATTCATAGGCGATTTAAAAATTGGAGAAAGCCAAATAGCGTCAACTTGAAGAGATTTCAAATAGTCTATTTTTGAGATTATCCCTTTAATATCCCCTATCCCATCTTTATTTGAATCAAGAAAAGATCTTGGATATATCTGATAAATTACTGCGTTTTTCCACCAGTCTTTATCGGATTGATGCATAGAAATTAAAATGAATTATTAAACTTTTACTCCAGCATTTTTTAGTTCTTTTTTCAGTCTGCCTGTGAGCAATAAGAAAACCATATGATGATCGCCTATCAGCGACCAGAGAGGATAAGTAAAGGTTGCTGGCTTATTTTTTTCATAAAAAAAATGACCTATCCATGCAGGCCCGTAGCCTGCCAGCAAAATTAAAGGAAGGAATAAGTAGTTCTGACTAAAGATAAGAGACCAAAATAAGACTTGATATCCAATGGTTCCCGAATAATGCAATAGACGAGTGCTCTTTTTGCTGTGTTCGCTTAAGTAAAAAGGGAAGAAATCAGAATAGGTGGAATATTTCCTTGTGTTTTCGATTGCCATAAAAAATTATTGTTTAAGAGAATAATTCAAAGTTTCATAATTTCTTTAGATAACTTTTTCGCAGGCTTATGAAATCCTCCTTTTAAATACCTAAAATCGGTTGTATAACCCTCTAGAGACTTCTTCAAGTCTTTGGATGCTTCACCTAGAACAGCAAAATTTTCGATAGAAAATAACTCTCCAAATTTACTTTCCCATTTACTACCACGAAAATTTTTGACGTGTTTTATGGCAGCTTCATTACTTTTATAAACTTCATATAGGAAGACTTTTTCTTCTGAGTCAAAATAGTATTGATAAATTACCGTATCGGGCTCCATTTTCATGACATTTTTTGTAATATCGTATGTAAATTTTTCTGCCTTTTTTATTTTTCCATCATTAATTGACAAATCCAGCATGAATATAATTGGATCAAGCTTTTTTTGATCATCTGAAAAAATATGGATTGAAAAAACTAATAGTATTGATAAAAAGATTTTCATTGATCTCTCCTTTTTAGATTATTAAACATTATCAGGTATTTTTTTTATCTCAACTAATAAGATATAAGAGTTTGAATATTGTATCCTTCTTTGGCAATTAGATCGCTACCTCCTAATTCTGGTAAATCTATTACTCCTAAAATAAGAATATTTGATTTCTGAATTTTAAAGTTTTCAGTCAATAATTCTGCACAAGCAATCGCGGTCCCCCCCGTAGCAACTAAATCGTCAACAATGACGACTCTGTCAGAACTTTTAAAGGTTGTATTTTTTTGAATCTCAATAGAAGTGCTCCCGTATTCTAAATCAAAGTCTTTTTTGAATGTTGCGTTAGGAAGTTTGCCAGGTTTTCTCGCTAGAACAAAAGGAATACCGAGCTCAAAAGAGATTGAGCCTGCGAAAATAAAACCTCTACTCTCAATGCTTGCGATGACCGAAGCATTAAAATTTTTAGAAACTTCTATTAATTCCTTGCAGGTAGTTTGAAAAGCTTCAGGATTTTCAATTAGGCTTGTTATGTCTCTAAAATTAATCCCTTCGATTGGAAAATCTTTAACCTCTCTAATGTGTTTTTTTAAATTTAATGGATCACTCATTTCTTCTCCTATATTTCCTTAGGGCGAGATATTAAAGCATCTAATGAAAGTTTGTATCTAATTTATATCGTTTTTTATGTATAGTGTTTCAAACAGTAAATTGATTAAAAAAATTGTGATAAATATAGAGAAAAAAGAATCAATCTATTTTTTAAACCTAGCTGCCGATGAAAATCGTTGGAACACCACTTTTGTAAGGGAAATATCCAAAGCCCTTGATGAAATTGAAAAAGATGAAGGTCCTGGAGCATTAATCACCTCATCCGAGAATCCTAAGTTCTTTTCAAATGGTTTAGATCTTGATTGGATACAAGATCCTAAAACTAATCCTAATGGAGGCGACAGAGATGTTTTTGGAAAAGAATTTATGCATCTGATGGGCCGTTTTATAACGTTGCCAATACCTACAGTTTGTGCGATTAACGGTCATGCTTTTGGAGCCGGATTTATGCTTGCTCTGACCCACGATGTAAGGATTATGAGAGAAGATAGAGGATTTTTATGCGCTAATGAAATGCAACTAGGCTTATCTATTCCTAGACCTGAGCTATCTTTATTCAAGCATAAAATCCCAGCAAATGCCTTCTATGAAACAGTTCAATTGTCAAAAAGATGGACTGGGTCTGATGCGCTTAATGCTGGGATTATTCAAGCAACAAGCTCGTTTGAAGAGTTGCCTGAATTGGCCTTAAAGAAAGCTGAAGAGTTGGCACCGCTGGCAACCAATAGAAAAAACTTTGGCTATCAGAAAGAAATGTTATTCGGTGAAAATGCAGCCATTTATCTCAATCATGGTCCTGCTCACATGCTCAAAAATTCAGAAGATTTTAAAAGTTAATTCAACTTCTTTATTCACCCACAAAACCAGGCCAAGCTCCCATATATTCTATGAATTTATCGCTCAGCCCTTCTTTAATTAAGTGAGATCTTGGAGCTGGAAGCTCTATGGGTTCAAAGTCTGAGTTTTCTATAACTTTGAGAGGAAAATCATGATGGAGAATAGCCGCTCTCCCTACAGTTACAAAATCTACTTTATTATTTAGAATTTCATGAACGTTTTCACCTGTTCTTATGTTGCCTGCTACCGTTAACTGAACATCTTTGAAATCAAGCTCTGTAAAATGTTCTAACAGGTTCTTACCCTTGTGCTCTTCTTCTACCGGTTCCTTAAAAGAGTCCCAAAGTGACATATCTAAGAAATCTATTTTGTTGGTGTCTATAAGTTTCTTACATACTTCTTTTGTTTCTCCCAATTTAATCCCAAATCTTTCTGCAGATAATCTAACTCCCAATAGAAACTCAGAACCGCATTCATTTCTAATACCGTCAACTATCTCAAAAATGATTCTGGATCTGTTTTCTAAAGTTCCTCCGTATTCGTCGTCTCTCCTATTAATATCAGAACTTAAAAATTGACACAAAATATAACCATGGGCCCCATGAATTTCTGCTCCTTCATATCCTGCCTTTTTTGCTCTTACTCCAGCCTCAATAAAGTTATCTCTCAATCTTTTAACCTCATCAAGAGTCAATGCTCTTGAGTTAGTCTCCTCATCATCTGAAGGACAGACAGGTTGCTCTCCAATAATATCCTCGGGCGATCTCATTCCAGCGTGGTGTAATTGGGCAACGGCTAAACTTTGTTGAGACTTAATTTCATCGGTTAGTCTTTTTAATCCTTCTATATGTTCATCACCAAAAATTCCTAATTGACCAGGAAAACCTTTACCAATTGCCTGAACATGCGAAGCACAAGACATAGTGAGTCCAAAACCACCTTTGGCTCTCATGGTTAACCAATTAAACTCATCGTCAGAAAGAACCCCATCTTCATGACTTTGAGTATTAGTTAATGGAGCAAGCATAAATCTATTTTTCATAGATAGGCCGCATGGAAACTTAATTTCATCTTTAAGACTATTCATAACTTTATTTCAGTTCAAAAATACGTTGTCAAAATCATCTCTAAAATCATTGTCTCAAAGGCTTTAACGAGGACTCAAGTCATCTAAATCCCTAAAGTTTATTACTTAAAATCAAACTAAGGTTTATCGGTTGATTCACATCATCAAATTTAATGATGTTTTTTCCTCTCTCTAGTGATGGAAATAATCTAGAATTAATTTGACTGTATAAGTCATAACTTAAAATACTAGAAGATCTTTTTGTATATATTTTTAACTTATATACTGGTTTTTCATCGAAAAGTAGTTTTACTTTGCCCGAGTTGACATTGTGAACTATAGGTAATTCGTCGTTAATTGAGTAAACAATTCTCCTGCCTTTTAGATTTGCCTCAAAATACAAATATGGAAATGAACTTTCTAATATTAAATCATCATTTTTTTTATCAACAAATATTTCTTGAGACCATTTTGCAAGATAAGCTTCTTGAGGTAAGCGATTACGATATCCTCTTGAAGCCAGGTTTGGATTTAAGTTTTTATTAATTGATAGGCTCATTCCAGGTTTAAGCTCTATTTTCAAATTATGCTCACTTGGGAAGCGGAACTGATCAGTAATATCCAATATATTTTCTTCAGCCTCAATCTGGCCTTTAATAAGTTTTTTTGAATAACGATTTTCATAGATTAGGTCGTTGCCATCAAAGCGATCTAAAACAGATAGATCTTCTTTAATTGCGTTCAAACTTAATACTTTTCCATTTTTCTGATAATAAGCACCGCCATCTGGATCAAATAAATGCCACTCGCCATCATAGAATAGCTCAGCTATTACATGATAACCAGGCGGACCCAATTCAATTAATCTGCCAGGAACTCCGATTTCTCCTGCAAGATTTACAAGAGCTGAAGCTTTATCATCGCAAAGACCATAACCATAGACATACAAAAGTTTTAATGGCTCGCTGACCTCTTCAGTTAAATTCAGAGGGTAATCCCATTGAACTTTATTTCTAACAAAGTTGAACAATTCTATAACTTCGTCCTCTTTTGTTTTTATGTATTTATCCTTAAGAATCAATTTAACAAGATCACTCTGACTATATGGGAGCGCTCTATCATTAATAACTAAATTTTTTAAAGTTATTGGATATTTTTCCTCATTCATAAGAGTAAATTCATTTAAGGAAGTATTTTCGTCAACAAAAAATTCGAACTGGCTGGAATTTATGTTAATTTTTTTAATCTTTTCAGACGAAAGATTTTGTATGTTTAATATGGCTGCATTTGTTTTTTGATTAATAACCTTTAAGTTATGCTCTATAGCGAGAAGCCGTTCATTGAAAGCATTTGTTTGATAATTGATGTAATTAATTGCCTTGTAAGCAATTGTGATTATTAAAAATATACTCAAAATCGCTACAATTAAAAGAGGAATGTAAAATTTTAGCTTCATTAAAACCTAATAACTTTGAAGGTCGTGATAAATGTCAATATTCGGGAGAAGCTGCATTTTAAATTCATTACTTTTTCTGAAGATAATACAATTTTTAAGACTCTTGAGCTATTTTTCTTAGATAAGCTCCATAAAAAATTTATCTCATCTTTTAGATTTTTCATAAGTTTCCTTCAAAAATTTTAGGATATTTTTGATAGCATCGACGAAGTAGGTTTTGTACCAATATATTCTGATTTTGAGGTTTTTATATTTCTTGACCTTAATAAAAGCAATTTCTGAACTTTCTATATTTAGAGTCTCGCTTTGAGACCTTTTCTTTAAAATAAAGTCATTTATTTCATTAGCCAAAAAAGTAATTTTGAGTGAAGGTATATTTAAAATTTTCTCTTTACAACTTTTTCTAATAGAATTCACTCTCACTTCGTCTTTCATAATGGAAAGTACCTCCTTTATATTTGAGAAATCTTCTCTCAGTGGAATATAGTCTTCATACGGCGAGAGAAAATCAGAATAATCATCTGGAATAGCAATCTGAACTGTCTCGGCAAGAGCTGCTTCAATATTTCTGGGAGAAATGGCAGTGAATACATATTTTCCATTTTCTTTAGGAATACATTTTTCAGAAATTTCTTTAAAGTTAGCTCGAGGATTTTTCTTCATGAAATCTAAAACTTTATTTCTCAAGGTTCCCATAGGATCATGTACGCTACTTCCAGAGGGGCTAACCAAGCAAAATTTTGATTCCTCAAGAAATTCATGCCATTTATCTCCAGCTATAACGTCCTTTGGATTTGTAGAAATATCTAAATTTAATTCTTGACCTTGCACTGCCTCTATAAATCTCTCCCCAATTGAACCCTTCAAGTATCCAATATGTCCATAGTTAGCAGTCAACTTATTAGCTCTATATGAGACATCAATTTTTCTTTCTTTAAAAGATTTTGGGCTTTTCCATTTTTTAATCAACTCGTCATGGATATATCCAGTATAGCCTGTACGGATTTCTCCCTTAACATGAAACCTTGGATATAATAATTTGTGGTGTTTTGGAAGAACCGTATAAACAAGATCTATTCTCCAAGATACAAATAGCTCATCCAACCTTTGTGAACAATTATAATCATCTTGAGGAAGTGCAATTTTTGCAGCTGATGATGAATGAATCCAATCATAGTCAATAAGAGTCTGCTTAAATTCTTTATCATTAAGAACTTTGCATAGAAATGTTGAGCCCAATAAAATAGCATCCCATTGAACATCTTTTATATATTTTGAGGGTCTTAAACTAGCGTCATGAATAAAATGATTATATTCAGGGAAGTTAGACTCCATAAAATACTCTAATGATTCTACAGCTGCCCTTCTTTTTCTTGGATCTCCCATCCTGTGAAGAGAAAGTATATTCATGAAATCTCAGTGCGCATAAATTGATATTATCGAATGATATATGAAAATTTTTTAGCTGAAACAACGTTGCTCATATCTTAGCCCGAAAATACTTTAAGATAATCTTTAATGAGTCCATCAGGTCGAATCACATCATGGACTTGATAAAAATTTTTTTCATTCAAATTCAATTCGTCGGGATAGTTATTTATAAAATTCACAAAGTTATCAATTTTATCAAGCGAGTATGACATACCAATTTTATACTTTTGAATAATGTCCCATGGTGTTTGATCAGAAATAAGGCAAGGAACAAAAGACATAATAGATTCATGGATAATATGCCCAAAATTTTCACCCTTTGTTGGAAGAAAAAAAAGATCATAATTACGCATCGTGTCTTGAATAAGGTTTGGATCTAACTCATTTTTATAGTTAAAAGGTAAAATTTTTAAACACTTTTCAAAATAAATCTCATCATCTATTGGGCCGTAAACATCAAAAATATAACTTTTGTTTACCTGCTTTAAAACTCTTAAGCAAAAATCAAGATTCTTAACTGGGTGTATTCTTGAGATGAAACAAATCCTTAATAACTCTTGATTTCTAGCAAGACTCGAATCAATAGTTCCAAATTTTCTCAAAGCGCCTATATTGGATAAAATTTCTACTTGTGAATGTGGGAAATATTTTTTTATATCGTTTGCTTCAAAAGGAGATGAAGCAATAAAAGAGTAATTGCTGTGCGGAAAAAAAACTCGCCAAGCTTTGATGTAAATTCTTTTTTTTAAACTATTTTTTATTGCTGAGTCAGCAAACTCCCCTCTTACGGAAATGAATACTTTTTTTCTCAAAAAAAAACTAAAAACTATAAGAGGAATAAGTGAATACTGAATAGAAAAAAAACTATTCACATAAATTTTTTTTGTTCTAATTAAAGACGGTCTCAGACAATTTAGAATTAGATGCAAATAGTTTGAGCAGTAATGGATTTTATATTTTCGCGAAAATTGTTTATCCTTTTCTAAGTATTTTTTCTTAGATTTGTAATCATGATTTCTGGTAACAACCGCTATTAAAAAATTATCTTCAATCACACTCATCAAATTGACTATTGAAGAGATTGGACCTCCCGCCTTGTATCCAGGCTTAAAGTAGTCGCAAAAAACTAAAATATCAAAGTTCAAAAAAATACTTCTAGTCTAGTGATTAAGTTAAACATTCGCATTTGATAAAGGACCATAAATGAATTTTCTATATCGTAAGTTATTTTCCTCAAAAATTTTGTTTAAATCTATGTTGTATTTGTAGTAAGTCAAGTTCAGTAAATCTTCTTGTCTCCTAATAATATTGAATTTGACCCCATGCTTCTCACAAAAACTAATCATCTCTGTAAAGTTCTCGCTTAGGCAAATGTTTAATGAATATAAAATAGATTGAAAAAATTTGTTAGGTAAAGAGTTTTGCATATTTTTCTGGCCTGCTTGAGGGCTATAAATTATGGAATACTTATAACTTTCCAAAAAATCAAGTTTTTGGGGTTTATATCTTCCCATGAAGCTAATATTATTTTCATGCATGATTTTCTTGAAATTATCTGAAAACATGCCAAATATGGATAAATCAATAGCCTTTTTTTTAGCTAGAGGAAAAAGATCTTTTGGACATCTCTCCTCAGTTCCAAAAAAAACAAAGTCTTTGGAGGGTTGATAGATTGTTTTAGTAACTAAGGGGTCAATTTTTGGTAAGTTAAAAAATACATATCCTCTATTAAGGTATTCTTTTTTGTTGCCTTCAGAAACATTGCAAATGTTTATTTTTCTTATGATGATCCTTTCTAAAAAATAAAATAAAAAGAATTTTAAATTAAACTTTATGCCTTTTTTAAGATTGAATTCATTCAGATCATGAATGTCATAACGGACTTTACTTGCATCTTTAAAAAATAAAACAAATAGCATAAAGATAATGCTGGATTGACAATGAAATACGAAAATATCATATTGAGGCATCTGATTATACAAATTTCTAAATGTGAGCTTGGGAAAAGAGGTTGTAGAAATTACATCGCCCTCATCAATATTAATTTGATTAAAAATTCTTGATGAATAATTGTGATCGGCTTTAAAAATATGAAGGACTTTCATTAAGATAAGCAATCCTTAATAATTTGTATGTTATTAGTATTTACATAATACAAATTCTCATAGTCTGTATTGAATTTGTGGTCCTTTTTATAATCCCGAAAATATATTGAATAATTGTTGTCAATTAACTCTATCCATTCTGTTTCATTTCTTAAAACAATAACTGGCTTATGACAGTAATATGCTTCTTTTTGGAGTCCCCCTGAGTCAGTTAAAACAATTTCTGAATTATTGATATGTTTGATCGTTTCAATATAGGTTAAGGGATTAACAGCTTTTACATTTCTTGGAATTTCCAGCTTGAATTCATTCATGGCATTTTTGAGGCTATGATGAATTGGGAGAATAAATTTATGTTCTAGACCTTCAATAAATCCAAATATAGCTTTTATTGAAGCTTTTTTTGAAAGATTTTCTTTTCTATGAATTGTTAGTAACGAAAAATTATCTTGAGGCCTTGCATCATGCTTCATTATTTTTTTGACTAAATTGACGCTATCATACATAAGGTCGCCAATTTCTATAATTTTTTGATTTTCAATGCCTTCGTTTATTAAATTTTCTTTTCCAGCGCTTGAAAGAATCAAATTTTTATCGGCGATGTGATCAGCAATAATTCTATTAATCTCTTCAGGCATTTCTCGATTAAATGATCTTAGGCCGGCTTCAATATGGAATAACTCAAGCCCCATCATTTTTGCAACTATTGAACCTGCGGAAGTGGTCAAAGTATCTCCAAAAACAACAACTTTAGTAATAGATTTATTTCTTCTTAAAAATCTTTCTAACTCACTTACAAAATATCCAAAAAATTCCATCCCGCTATACTTTGATTCATTAAAGATAAAATCAGGATGCATGTTAAATTCATTTGCAAATTTCTCTGACATTTGAGGATCGTAATGTTGACCAGAATCAATGAGAATAAAATCTAGATTGTCTTTAAGGTAAGTAAAAATAGGAAACATTTTTACATATTGTGGTCTTGTCCCGATTATAAATAGGATCATTATTCTCTGTGCCCCTTATTTGGGCTGATTATATTTTTTATTATTTGAGCTCTTTTCTTGAGTTGATCCCAGTTAGCGAAATCATAATATTGTTTAGAATTAGATTGCATTATTTTTTTATATTCTTCATTTGAGAGATCTAATTTTTCATAAAAATATTTTTCTGTATGGTCATCGTTTTCAAGGCTCTGTAAATGCTCTTTAAGAATTTCTTTAGCTTGAGAACGAGATATTTCCCCATTTATAATTTGAGATGAGAGATGAGTTTTAATTTTATGTATACCAAATTTTTTTGGCAGATAGAAATTTTGAAAATATTTTGTAAAGGCAGATTCACCATGCTTATCTTTATATTTTACATATCCCTTTTTCTCTAAAAAATTTATAGCCTTGGTCTTATCATATTGAAGACAATCTAGAGGTGTATAAAATTTAATTTTCTTAATTAGCGGATACCAAAAATAATATTGAAAGAAATTTAAATATGGATAGCTAGTAAAATCTAAATTTTTCTCATATGAATTGGCAATAGAATGCAAATTTGAAAAATCCATCGCATCATGCTGCCATAAGTTCGGGATATTCTCAGTTGCAGAACTATGACCGCTGATCATATTTTTAATTTTAAATTTACTTGCTGCGATATACATTCCTGCAACAAAAGCATGATCTTGAGGCACATCTTGATTATAGACGCCGGATTTTAAATAACTGATCTGCATTTTTTTTAGTAAGCTCCAATCAGGAACCATCGTATAGTAGTCAAACTCGGTTTGATTAATAATTAACTCGATATTCTGCGATGCAAGATTAGTATCCCAACCACAATCAACATGCACCAACAAAACACGTATATCCATTTCTTTTAGCTTGAAGGCTAGATAAGATGAATCTACTCCCCCACTTATACCCAAGATGCATTGATATTTTGATTGAGATTTTATGGTGGTATCTAAATACTCGTGAATATTTGGCTTCTGTTTTGCTTGAATAAATCTAGTTTTACCAATTTTGCAGTAACTGCATTCTTGATCAATTTTATGAAACTTTGGGAAAGTTTCGTCCATTAGGCAAGTGTCACATTCTTTTATCATATGTCACCAACACAGAGTCATAAATACCTTTGCAGAAAAAATAGTTAGCACCAACAAAACCTGAAATATTACTAAAAGAATTTAAATCACTGAGATCTTCTTTTACTAAGCCACCATTTATCAAGAAGTTATTTGAATCTGTATTTTCAATAATATCGATAAATTCTCTATCAATCCCCGACTTAGAATTTTCTTTATTTACGATGTTAATTAAGATTTCCGAGACTTGATTATTTGTCAACCAATCAAGTTTTGTCTGAATTTTTTCTCTTATTCTGTTCTTACCAAAACTATCAACATATTCATACTTGCCAAAAAAATTCTTTTTTATATTTAAAACAGCAACGATACTTGATGATCCTAGGTGATCAAGAATTTTAAGAAACTCTTCAGGATTGGAGTATATGATGGTGTTTAGGTGAATTCTTTCAACGCCGGCATGCATAATCTTTTGTGCTTGATTGAGGCTTCTAATTCCTCCTCCATAACAAACTGGCATAAAAGATGTTCCGTTTAACTTAGTTATATATTTTACTTTTCTATCTGAGAATGCAGATAGATCTGTAATTATTAATTCATCAATCTCCTTATCATTTAAAATTTTAACAATATTAAAAGGATCTCCTAGATATTTGTAGTATTTAAACTTTTTATGTTTGATTGCTTTTTCTTCATCAATCAATAAATTTGGTATTAATCTTTTCATAGTTCACAAAACCATTTGAAAAATCTTTTACCATTTGAGTTGCTCTTTTCAGGATGATACTGAACACCAATAATATTATTTTTTTTTACTGCATTTATGTATATAAAATTTTCATTATGTGTGTTCTCATAGTTATCAATTTTTTCATTTAAATTGATATAAAAATTATGCAAATGATAAAACATGAGATCTTGCTCTTCTCGCATGAAAGATTTAACTTTCTTCCAGCCAATATTTGCATTCAATCCAAGCTCACTAAAGCTTTTTGAATGCATATCAATATATCCCAAGCCTTTATGATTACCCTCATCGGATTTCATACCAAGCAATTGAGCACCAAGACAGATTCCAAGGATAATCCCCCCTCTTTCAACAAAATTATCTAGCTCTGATTTGTATTGGTTAATAGCATCCATAGCGGTATCAAAAGCTCCAACTCCAGGAATAATAATTTTGTCAAATTTTGTAATGTCCAACTTGTTTTCAATCACAGAGCAATCATGACCAATGTGATTAATCATATTTTTAACTGATAGATAATTACCAATTCCATAATTCAAAACTCCTATTTTGCTCATTTTTATTCCCACTCAATAGTTGCAGGAGGTTTACTCGAAATATCATAAACAACTCGAGAAACCTTATCTATTTCATTCATTATTCTTGTTGAAACATGATTAAGAAATTCTTGTTTGAAAGGAAACACATTAGCCGTCATGAAATCTAGCGTTACTACCGCTCTTAAGGCAATTACATATTCATACCTTCTTGCGTCACCCACCACTCCAACTGATTTAACCGGCAGAAAAGCTGCGTAGGCTTGACTGATTTTGTTGTAAAGCTTTTGCTTGATTAATTCTTCCATGAAAATTGCATCTGCTTCTCTTAATATCTCTAACTTACTTTTGTCTATCGCACCCAACAATCGAACGCCTAATCCTGGACCTGGAAAAGGGTGCCTTTCGATTAGATAAGCTGGCAATCCTAAATTTCTTCCTATCTTTCTAACCTCATCTTTAAAAAGAAATTTGAGCGGTTCAACGAGAGGAAACTTTAATTTTTCAGGTAACCCTCCAACGTTATGATGCGATTTTATAACATGCGCTTTACCGCCCTTTTTTCCTGCTGACTCAATGTAATCTGGATAAATAGTTCCTTGAGCTAAAAAATCTATACTTTTTATTTTTTTTGCCTCTTTTGAAAATACATCTATGAAAGTTCTGCCTATTATTTTTCTCTTTTCTTCAGGATCTGTCTTTCCTTTAAGTTTTTTCAGGAATATATCTTCGGCATTTACCGTCGTAATCTTCAAGCCAAGACCTTTTTTTAAATCACGATTTACTTGGATGGATTCGTCTTTCCTCAAAAGTCCGTTATCGACAAAAATGCAATGCAACCTTTTACCGATAGCTTTTGAAATGAGAGCTGCTACGACACTGGAATCCACACCACCCGAAATTCCCAGGAGAACATGTTTATTTCCAACCTGATCTTTAATGTTTTGAACCAAATCATCGATAATATTTTTTGAAGTCCAATTTTTCTTACATCCACAAATATCCAAAGCAAAGTTACTTAATATTTTTTGTCCTTGATCGGTGTGAGACACCTCAGGATGAAATTGGACACCGAAACGTTGTTTATCGTTCGAAGCGAACGCTGCAATTTTAGAATTTGTCGACGAGGCAATCTTTTTGAATTGTTTCGGAAGCTTTACAACTTTATCGCCGTGACTCATCCATACATCAATTTTTGTTTTTTTCCCATTTACTCCTTTGAAAAGAATATTTTTGTTAAATGCTAATTCTGAGTGACCGAATTCTCTTTTTGCCGATAAATCTACTTTTCCTTTATGTTGGTTTGCTAATAATTGCATTCCATAGCAAATCCCTAAAATAGGTCGATTTATTTCGAGAATCTTAGAATTAAATTTAGGTTTAAACTTGGAATTAACCGATTCTGGACCGCCAGAAAAAATAATGCCTCTTGGATTTAATTTTAGAAGTTCTTTTGGGGATATTTCGCATGAGACAATTTCAGATAAAACTCCTATTTCTCTTATCCTTCTGGCAATCAGCTGAGTGTATTGCGAACCAAAATCAAGGATAACTATCTTATCTTGATCAATTTTATGCATTTATATTAGGTAATTCGGTAATTTGGCGCTTCTTTAGTAACACTGACGTCATGCACGTGACTCTCGTTCATTCCAGAAGTAGTGATTTGAACAAACTTAGGTTTAGTTTTCATCGTATCGATATCTTTGCATCCAGTGTAGCCCATGCTTTGTCTTAGGCCGCCTAGCATTTGATGAATGGTAGTTTCTACCCAACCCTTATAGGGGACTCTTCCCTCTATGCCTTCGGGTACCAGTTTATCGGTTTGTTGATTGTCCTGAAAATATCTATCCCCAGAGGAGGATTCACCTGACATTGCGCCAACAGATCCCATACCTCTATATGCTTTATAGCTTCTGCCTTGAAAGAGTTCTACCTGACCAGGAGCTTCTTCTGTTCCAGCCAAGATGCTACCTAGCATGACACTGTCTGCTCCTGCAGCAATTGCTTTGGCAAAATCACCAGAGAATCTAATTCCACCATCTGCAATAACTGGAATTCCTTTTTTCTTCGTGCTTGATACCACATCTGCAATAGCTGTTATTTGGGGAACACCAACTCCTGTCACAATTCTCGTAGTGCATATAGAACCTGGCCCAATACCAACTTTCACTCCATCAGCTCCTGCTTTCATTAAGGCTGTAGCTCCTTCTGCAGTGGCAACATTGCCACCAATGACATCTATATTTGGATAGTCTTTTTTTACTTTTTTTACTCTGTCTAAAATGCCTTGTGAGTGTCCATGGGCGCTATCAACAACGAGAACATCGACACCGGCTTGAACAAGTTTTTCAGTTCTTTCTTCTGTATCGGTAGCATTACCGATTGCTGCGCCAACTAGAAGTCTCCCCTCTGAGTCCTTGGTTGCAGATGGATAATCTTTTGATTTATTTATATCTTTCAGAGTGATTAGACCCTTCAGACCAAAAGTGTCATCAACAAGCAATATTTTTTCTATTCTATTTCGATAGAGTAAGGTTTTTATATTATCAATGCTTTCGCTCTCTTTAGCCGTAATAAGTTTTTCTTTCGGGGTCATAATCGAACTTACGGTGGCTGTCATATTTGATTCATTACGAAAATCCCTGGAGGTTACAATTCCAACCAGATTGTCATCGTCCACCACAGGCATACCAGAGATGTTTAATTCTTTAGTTAGCTGAATAAGGTCACCAACCGTGCTGCTTGATGAGATAGTTGTTGGATCTCTTACAATGCCGCTCTCAAATTTTTTCACTGCCCGAACTTCGTTAGCTTGATCTGTAATGCTTAAGTTCCTGTGAATGATTCCTATACCTCCAAGCTCTGCCAAAGCAATAGCCATTCTGGATTCAGTGACGGTATCCATAGCAGAAGAAATTATTGGAATGTTTATGCTTAGGTTTTTTGTCAGACGTGTGGTTAAATCAACGTTATTGGGCAAGACTTCTGAATAGTCAGGGAGCAATAAGACGTCGTCAAAGGTTAGAGCTGTTTCTTTAAGCCGCAACATTTATAGATTATACAGGATTGCAAGAATTTTAATAAATTTCTAAAAAATACAGAAAAATGAAGTTTTTTGGTTGGAGAATGGTTTTTACGGGTCTTACCGTTGAATTCACTGTTATAGGATTCCTTTTTTATAGCTTCCCAGTGATTTGGCCATACCTTATATCAGAGCTTGGCATGACTGAAAGTCAGCTAGGAATGGTTTCCGCTTTCTACTTTATGCCTGTAGCCATTTTAGCAATAGTTATCGGCCGAGCTCTTGATAAGTATTCAGTTAAAAATTTTATGATGATTGGAGCTGTCATTTATGCCATAGGACTTTTCTCTCTAAGTTTCATAAATTCTTATTGGTCGCTTTTGACAATTTATCTTACTATTCTTGCGTTGGGGTCAATCATGATGGGAAATTTAGCAGTAGCAAAATTAATCTCAAATTGGTTTGATAAAAATGCTGGCAGAGCTCTAGGAATTGCTGCAGTTGGTATTTCTTTCTCAGGCGTTGTGCTTCCTTTAGTTGTTGATCCGCTTCTTGACTTGGTAGGCTGGAGAAATGTTTACGTAATCTTTGCCTCAATAATTCTATTCATTATTTTACCTCTTATCTTTTTTACCGTGATTGATGATCCAAAGAGCGTCAACCAAGCTAAAGATGGAATTAAGAGAGAAAATGAAGAAGAATCATTACCTCAAGAGATGACTGCAAAAGATCTATTGTCCAAAAAGGTTTTTTGGATAATTTCTTTAGCTTTTGCTTTTCAATTTCTTTCCATGATGGGTGTGCTTTCTTTTTTGCCTATACACGCAAGTAAGATGGGATTAGACGAAACCTGGAATCTTTTAGGTCTGCCAGTTAAACAATATGTTTTTGCATACGCTCTGTCTGCTTTTGGCGGAGTGTTGGGGAAAATTCTATTTGGATATCTCATGGACGTAATGAAGGCAGCTTATCCTTCGATGATGGCAATGTTTTTCCAAGCGCTTGGAATCTTTGGAATTACTTATTTCAATGAACCGAACATATTTCTTTTAAGCGCGTTTATCTTTGGCTTAGGTTTTGGAGCTGCAATGCCCCTTATGACTGCATGTTACTTAAGGACTTTTGGAGCGCATAATCTTGGCAAAGCTAGAGGCATTTCGTCTCCTATAGTTTCTCCTCTTCAACCAATTGGAATCTTGATAACAAGCATCTTAATAGGTTTCCAAGATACCTACTTCGTGGCTTTCAATATTATGGGTTGTGTTGCTCTAGTTGCAGTCGTTTTAGCAAGTCAAATTCAAGAGCCTGAAAAAATCTGATCTGTCTTTGCGGCAGCTATAAAATCATTTTTGTGAAGACCTTTGATTTTATGTGACCACCACGTCACAGTGACTTTCCCCCATTCAATTAGAATTTCTGGATGATGATCTTCTTTTTCAGCTAGATCAGCGATTTTGTTTGCAAAATTAACGCATTCTTCATAGTTAGAGAAGGCAAAAGAGCAAACCAGTTTATTCAATCGATTTACTTCAATAATTTCCCAAGAAGGTACTAAAGGCTTAAGTTCTTCTAATTCCTCTTTGGTTACTTTAGGGGCATCTGCCCTACATGCTTCGCAATTTGAATCTAAAAGGTAATCAACTTTCATTGGATTCCACCCTTTGCGAGCTTAGCTGGATCTAATAATTTCTTTAATCTTGTTACGGAAAGGTTTGTCTCTTCAGCAGCAACATCAATGATCGGTCTATTCTCTTTGTAAGCTTTTTTAGCAATTGCAGCAGCTTTCTTGTAACCAATAATTGGATTGAGGGCTGTTACGAGTATTGGATTTTTTGCCAAAGACGATTCCAAATTCTTTTTATTCACCTTGAAGGTTTTAATTGCTTTGTTAGCAAGAACATCGCAAGCACCTGAGAGGAGGTTAATACTTTTAAGTAAGTTATAGGCTATAACGGGAAGCATAACATTTAACTGGTAGTTACCTGCTTGCGCTGCAACTGTAATGCTCACATCATTTCCTATAACATCTGCAGAAACCATGGTTACAGCTTCAGGAATCACTGGATTTACCTTGCCTGGCATAATACTACTACCTGGTTGCAAAGCCTGAAGTTCTATCTCTGATAGTCCCGCTAAAGGTCCACTGTTCATCCATCGCAAATCATTTGAAATCTTCATCAAAGCAACAGCTAAGTTTTTAAGTTCGCCAGACAATTGTACTGATGTATCTTGAGAACTTAACTCATGAAAGAAATTATCACTTGCAACACTTCTATATTTGTTCCCAGACAACTTGGAGATTTCCTGAGCAAAAACTTTAGCAAATCTTTTGTGAGCATTAATTCCTGTTCCAACAGCTGTTCCGCCTTGAGGAAGCTCCAAAAGTCTAGCCTCGATAAATTTTAAAGCTTTTAGAGAAGTCTTTAATTGACTGGACCACGCAGATAATTCATCAGCTAAATCTACAGGCATTGCATCCATGAGATGAGTTCTTCCTGTTTTTATTATCCCTCTGACAGAAACTGCTTTTTTATCGATTGCATTAATAAGGTTTTCTAAGTTGGGGTATAACTTTTTAGTTAAATCCATATGTGCACTGATTTTTATTGCAGTTGGTATCACATCATTGCTGCTTTGAGACATGTTAACGTCATCGTTCGGGCTAACCTCTTCACCAGAAAATGCTGATGCTAAATTAGCTATAACCTCGTTTGCATTCATATTCGAACTGGTTCCAGATCCTGTTTGAAAGACATCGATAGGAAACTCTTTATGATGTTTTTCTTGCCATACCTCCTTAGAAGCCTTTGATATTGCTCTGGCCTTCTTATTGGAAAGAAGCTTCAATTTATGATTAGCTTTGGCTGCAGCATCTTTAATCATTCCTAAGGAGCTGACAAAAGATTTGGTAAAAGGAAAATCCATTTTAATTCCGCTTACTGGAAAGTTGTCTATTGCTCTTTGAGTTTGTGCACCGTATAAAGCTTTTCTAGGAACATAAACTATTCCAATGCTGTCCGATTCTTCTCTGTAACCTTTTTTTGCCATGGGACTTATGTATATTTTTATTGATTAGTTTAAACTAGTAAAATTGTAATATGGAAATTAAGTAGGTAGGAGAAATATATGACAAATAACCTTAATATCGATGTATCAAAAGGAAAATTAGATCAAAAAGAAAAAGGTTCTTTACTTCCAATAGAATGTAAAACCATAGAGGAAACAAGAAGATATAACTTAGAAAGATTGGCCTCAGGATTTAGAATGTTTGCTCATTTTGGTTTTGATGAAGGTATCGCTGGACACATTACATACAGAGACCCTGAGCATGAAGATCATTTTTGGGTAAATCCATTTGGTATGCACTTTAACCAAATTTGTGTTTCAGATTTAATTCTTGTGGATAAGGATGGTCAGGTAGTATTAGGAGATAGACCAGTAAATACTGCTGCTTTTGCAATTCACTCATCCCTGCATGAAGCAAGACCAGATGTAAACGCGGCAGCTCACTCACATTCAATGTATGGCAAAACCTTTTCTACTTTTGGTAGACTGCTTGAACCTATAACTCAAGATTCTTGTGCTTTTTACGATAATCATGTTCTGTTTGATGATTATACTGGGGTGGTTCTAGAAGGTGATGAAGGTAAAAGAATTGCTGAAGCTTTGGGAAATAAAAAAGCTGCCATTTTAAAAAATCATGGTCTTTTAACAACCGGCGGAACAGTCGATGAAGCTCTCTGGGCTTTCTTATCGATGGATAGATGTTGTCAATCTCAAATTTTGGCTGAGTCAATTGGTCAAATGGAAAGAATTCCTGATGATGTTGCAGAGTTAACTAAATCACAAGTTGGTTCGGATATGGCAATGTGGGCAAGCTACCAACCTCTTTATGATTTAATGCTTGAAAAGGATCCCAGTTTTCTCAGTTAAGAAATGTTCCTAATATATCTACTTGGGATAGTTCTTTTCTTTTCTTTCCTTGCAAATTTTGTATTTAGAAAAATTTTTAAATCCCTAAGTTGGGTGGACAAACCCGATGGAGTGAAAAAACTTCATAAGAATAATATTCCTCTTTCTGGTGGGATATCTTTCATAACATCTTTAATTTTTGCTGTTTTAATCTTTGATTTCTTTGCCGGAGTCAACTTCAATTTATCTTGGAATGGCTTCTTTGTTGGCGACTCAATTAAAGAAGATAATTCGTTCAATCAAAACCTTGATAAAAAGATTGATCTTATTGGCAATGACTCTTTTGATATTCAGATTATAGATATTAGTGAAAACACTCAGGCAGTTGTAGTCATCAATAAAGAAACTTTTGAAACGCAGTTGATGGAAATTTATAAAGATGAATCTGGATCATTCCAAGTAGAGGGTAACGGATTCAAAGCCAACTCAAATTATTTTCAAGACGCATTGTTACCTCCAAAGGTTACTGTGAACATCAATGGTATTGAATCAACTTATTATCAGAAAATTAATGTCAATGTTCCGCCCTTTTTTATATGGATGCTAATAACAGGAATCTTTCTAGCTTTTGTGACTCTAATTGATGATTTATGGGGGTTAAGTGTTCCAACAAGATTTCTTTCTCAAGCTCTTGCTTGTTTAATTCTTATTACTCAGTCTGGCCTATTTATAGATAATTTGGGAAATTTATTCGGTTTAGGTTTCATTGACCTCAATCCAGCTCTTGGTGTTTTATTCACAATTTTTTGTGTAATAGGCATTCTAAATGCCTTTAACTGGATTGATGGCTTTAACGGAGGTTTGACTAGCCAATTTCTTGTAGGCATCACTGCTCCTTTAATACTTTTATCTGTAAATAATTCTCTTTTCATAGAGCAAATTTACTTATTTCTTGTCATTTGTTTTCTTCCATATGCACTCATGAATTTAAAAGTTATGGGCAAAAGATTTGTCATTTTCATGGGAGATCATGGTTCAATGTTTTGTGGTTACATTGTGGCCTGGTGCTTAATTTATTTTGCAATGGAAAGATCAGATTATATGCATCCTATAACAGCTGTTTGGATAGTAGGGTTCGTATTATTTAATGCAGTATCAACAATTATTATTCGGCTTGTGAATAAGAGGTCCCCACTTGTGTCAGATAGAAGTCATATCCATCATGCGCTTGATAGATTAGGACTAAAAGGGTTAAGAGTTTCATTCGTTGTTTTAGTTATATCTTCTGTGCTTGCACTTACAGGTGTAGTTCTTGAAATAGCCGGAGTATCTGAGTTAGCTTCCATGCTTCTTTTAGTTTTTGTAAGCTTAATATTTTTGAGATATAGATTTAATTTAGAGAATTCCTAAAAAAAATCTTTAAATACACATACCCTCCCAATACACCCAGAATAGCGCCATAAGATGCGCCAACAAGCACCTGGTAAGGGAAGTGTTTTCCAAGATAAATTCTTGATAGGGCAACAATGCAAGAAATTAATAGAAAAATTAGTGAATATCTATTGATTTTAAAGATAGTTAACAAAAACAATGAACCTGCAAAAAAATTAGCTGAATGATTTGATGGCATTCCTGTTAGAGTGGCGGAGCACTGATTTAAAATTTGGCCATTACTATCTAAGAGATATGAATAATCTGAAAAACATGGCCTAAATTCTAAAAAGACGCTTTTAAGAAAGTTTGCACTAAAGTCAGTTATTCCAATAGTCAAAATCCAAGCAATAAAAATCCAAACTAATTTTTCTTGAGATTTATAAAAAAAATATGGGACAACAAAAAAAGCCAAAAATAATCCAAATAGATTATTGCTTAGGTTTTGCATTAAAACCTCTAAAAGATTGCTTTGACCTCTGAGAGAGTTAAATAATTCTAGGAGATCAAAATCCACGAAATTTACTTAAGGATTTCTTCCTCAACTTGCCCTAACCTATCTTTTCCAAAAAACATTTCTTCACCTACAAAGAAAGTTGGGATTCCAAAAACTCCCCTTTCTACTGCCTCAGAAGTTTTATCCATCAAAGAGGATTTAATATCAGGATCATTCATACCATCCATTAATAAAGAAGAATCAAAACCCCAATGATCATATTCAGTCTTGATGACCTCAGGATCATCCATTTTCTTTTCTCTTTCCCACATAGATTTTGTAATTTTTTGAACATAGTCCATCAAAAAACCTTCTTTTTCAGCAACAACTGCTGCTCTCATAATCTGAAGAGTAATCACTGGAAAGTTTGGATTCATTTTAAAGTCTGAAAGATTGTGTTTGTTAATAAACCTCTGCATTTCCACACCGTCATAATCAAGTTTATTTTTGATTCCCGCAAAAGCGACCATTGGAGGTTGATTATTAGTCAACTTAAATATGCCTCCAAGTAAAGCTAATTTAATATTGAATTTAAAACCCAACTTATCTTCAAGCTCTTTTCCAGCCATTAAAGAAAGATAGGCATTTGGACTTGCAAAATCAAAATAAAAATCTACTTCCTTCATAAAAACTCCTTTTTACTTATTATTGTTTCAATTCTTGCAGGTTGCAAGGTCAATGATAAAATCTTTTAGAGGAGAATTATTATGGAAATAAAACCAATACCTACACTTTCAGAAGATGTAAATGATATAAGAAACAGAACAGCAAATATTGTTGCTGAACATATTATTCCCAACGAAAAAGATATTTATTCGGGAGGAGATAAATCTAAATCTCTCAGAGAGGATATTAGACAGGAAGTAAAAAACCAGAAACTGTGGGCTCCTCATCTACCAGAAGAGTATGGAGGAATGGGAATAGGCTTCATAGCTCATGCCTATATGAATGAAATCTTAGCCTGGTCTCCTTTATCTAACAGACTTTTTGGTGTCATAGCTCCTAATTCGGGTAATCAAAAAGTTCTCCTAAAATATGGCTCTGACGAACAAAAGAAAAAATGGCTGCTCCCATTGATAGAGGGAGAAATGGAATCATGCTTTTCCATGACTGAGCCTGATAATGCTGGCTCAGATCCAAGATCAATTAAAACTACTGCAAAAAAAGATGGTGATGACTGGATAATTAATGGTCACAAAGTTATGACATCTAATGGCATCAGAGCTGACTTTGCCATTGTCATGTGCAGAACAGAGGAAGATGATGGATCTGGGGGAGTTAATTCAAGAATGTCTCAAATTATTGTCCCCACAGACTCAGAAGGATTTAATATTGTTAGATCGGTACCGATATGGGGACATACCGGGGGAGATCATGTAGAAATTAAATATGAGAATGTCAGGGTTCCAATAGAGAATACTCTTGGAGCAAGAGGATCTGGTCACCAGGCTGCTCAAGATAGATTGGGTGCAGGTAGGGTTTTTCATTGTATGAATTCAATAGGGCAAATGTGGCGAGCTTTTGATTTAATGCTCAAAAGAACTATTGAACGAGAAGTTCATGGTGGAAAATTAGAAACTAAGCAACTAATTCAAGGCTTTATCGCTGACTCCTATATTGACATTCAAACAGCTAGACTTATGACTATTCATTGTGCGGAAGTAATGGAAGCCGAGGGTAATCCAAGGGTTGATATCTCCGCCCTAAAAGTATACGTCCCAAATGCTATGCACAAAGTTGTAGACAGAGCGATTCAAGTATATGGCTGGAAAGGCGTTTCATCTGACCTACCTCTAGCAGGAATGTATCAGGGAGCGAGAACGCTAAGACTTGCTGATGGACCTGATGAGGTTCATAGGGTCTTAATAGCAAAGGAAATCTTAAAAAAATACCACGAAGGCCTCTCTTGGGACTTTGGTTTTTAAATTATTTTCTTACAGTTTCTTTCATCTGCTTCAGATATTTTTTGTTTATATCAGCCATTTTCGCTGAACAAGAAGCAGAGGCAACGAGTTTGTCGTCTTGAAATAATTCTGAAGATAGAAATCCAATTGATTTTCCAATCTTAATTACTTTTGCTTTAGCTAAATATTTGCCAGGAGCTCCAGAAGATAAATAATTTATATTCATATCAATCGTCATGGGAGATTTTTCATAATCCGTAAGCTCAAAAGCCAGAAAAGCCATAGAACAATCAAGCATAGTGGCAACAAATCCGCCTTGAAGAACTCTTCCACCGGTATGGCAAAAGTCTGATGATACTTGAAAGCTCATTAATAAAGTTTCATCAGCCTTATCTATTTTTTCGACTTTGGCGTTAAAAATATCTAGGTAAACAGGTCTATTATCTGATTTATTTGATTGATTTGAATGCATCTATTGCTCTTAGTCTTGAGGATTTCAAGTCTACAATCATTTCAGGATAGTTTAAAGATGATCTAGTTTCAATTGAGGGGTTGTGTATCTCATTAGGTGGGCAGTCAATTAACTCAGGCACAAACCTTTTTATAAAAATCCCATCAGGATCAAATTTTTCAGACTGTGTAATTGGATTGAAAATCCTAAAATAAGGAGATGAATCAACTCCGGTAGATGCACTCCATTGCCAGCCACCGTTATTTGAACAAAAATCACCATCTATTAAGTTTTCCATGAAGTATCTCTCACCTTTTCTCCAATCAATTAATAAGTTTTTGCTCAAAAACATAGCTGTTATCATCCTTAAACGGTTGTGCATCCATTTAGTTTGATTCAACTGTCTCATAGCTGCATCAATAATCGGAACTCCAGTTTTTCCTTCGCACCATTTTTGGAAAGACACTTCATCATTTCTCCAGATAATGTAATCATATTTTGAATTAAAACTTTTGCCTTTTGACACCTGAGGAAAGTGATAGGTAATATATTTATAGAACTCCCTCCAAATTATTTCCGTTATCCATGTGAATTGACCTGTACCAATTTCATGAGGAAGCTTTGCGAGTACTTTGTTTATAGCTTGTTTTGAGGAAATCAAACCTATTGCAAATGAAGATGATAAGTTACTTGTTGCAGATAAGCTTGGAATATCTCTGAATTCTTTATAATTTTGAATTGAAGAATCAATGAACTCATCTAACCTTCGTTTCGCAGAACTTTCTGTAAAAGGGAAATCATCAAAAGAAAAGTTAAGTTCCTGATCGTATGCATCTTGAAGTTGAGGAATGGTGTCTTGATCGAGTATTATTTTTTTTTGTTTAAGAGGCGCAGGTGTTTCGCTAAGAATATCTGATGACATTAGCAGTCTTATTCTCTTTGAAAAGGGTGTAAAAACCTTAAAAGGTTGTCCTGAATTATTTTTAACTTGATTGGGATCAATTAATTGAGAATCAAATTCTTTAAAATCAATTTCGAATTCGTGACAAATATTTTGTAACTTTTCATTTCGTTGTCTCTCATTAAAGGGATATTCAGAGTTAAGAAAAATATTTTTTATTTCGTTTTGCTTACAAAAATTTAAAATATCAGCAGGCTCTTCTGAAATAGCTTTGGAATAGAGAATCTTTAACGAAATATTCAGAGATATCAAAGATTCTTTGATTTTCTCAAGAGCTAAAAGTTTTAGTTTTAGTTTAGCTAAACTATCTCCATGGTCATTATTTTTTGCTTTATCAATGATGTATAAAGCAACTAAACCATTTTGATCTAATGAAGCTTCATATAGAGCTTTATTGTCTTCAATTCTTAGGTCTTCGGAGAAAATGAAAAGATTCATAAAATTGGTGGTAGATCAGCGAGAATATTTCGCCCAACCTATTAAAATTAATACCCACTAACCTACCATAATTTGGCGGGTTTATTAAACCCGCCATGTTCAGGAAATAGGAGAGATTATGGGGGAGAAAGATTACCTGAACAGGTGCATTCTATATAAAAAAAATGAAGGTTGAGGTTATAAAGTGCTAATCTTTAGTTATAAATAACTTCCTCAAATTTTATTCCAGACTTAATCAACCTCTTTAATAGTGGATTGCCTAGTCCGTAGGCAGAAGTTAAAACCCCTCCAGTCTCAAGTTCATCAGAAATAGCTAGAGTCATAGCAGACTCGCAAACCATCTGAGCTGTAGCTTTGTAACCTGGATCTCCTTCTCCGTAAATCTGAAAGTATTTAATTTCTCCATCTGCAGCCTCAACCTTAAATAATCCTTTAAACCAACCATTTTCACGGGTTTCTTCATCAGGACCTTCTCCTGGTTTAGGCAAAAATCTCCTTATTATATGCCTTAAGGGTGTTGAGATTATTAAAAAAGCAAATATCAATCCGAAACTTGCCAATCTTGCCGATCTTTTTGATGGATAACTTCCAAGCTCTTTAAAAATGAAATCAGAACCATAACTCCTTTGATCTTCATCATATAAAGCTGAACTTCGTCTTACGACTCTTGTGTTTGCAAAAGACATCAAACCGATGCCTGAATATGAATCTGTATTTTCTATTTGTTTGATTTCAAAACCATCTTTACTGAGTTTCCTTTGAATTTCCGAAACACTATTTTGTGGATTTAAGAGAAAGGGATCTCTTTTTTCTTTTGGAAGGGGTCCAATAGTAAACATTGTTTCAGTTGTGCCCCCACTTACCCCTCCTTGACCTGAATGATACACTGTGATTTTTTTAACGGACTTTCCCATTTGTTGAATTGAGTAAAAGACACCCATATCAGAAGGAATAGAATCGTAACCACATGAAGGAATAATTCTTGTATCGTCCTCAGATGCTTTAATGTGATGTTCATCAATTAGGTCTTTCACCCAATGATTTTCTCCGGTTATGTCAGTGTAATGAGTTTTATATTTGACACAGGACCTGACTACTTCATCACTATAACGAGCGAACGGGCCAGCGGTGGACAATACTACTTTAGTTAACGAAACAAAATTATTAATAGCTTCTATATCATTAGCCGAGGCAACAAAGCTATCGCAATCTAGGCCTAATTCAGATTTAAGATTTTCTAATTTTTTTGAGTCTCTGCCAGCAATTGCCCATTTTAGATTAGGATAATTGGTATTGAAGTATTGAGCACAAAGCCTTCCAGTAAATCCTGTGGCTCCATAAATAATTATCTGATACTTTCTTTCCATATAAATTTTGGTCGGGACGGCTGGATTTGAACCAGCGACCACTTGACCCCCAGTCAAGTGCGCTACCAGGCTGCGCTACGCCCCGAAATAATATTATATCAGGGCGTGTTGAGCATTATTGACAAGCGGCTATTATCTCACCGTGGTCAACACAAGCTTCACCTCCGTTAAGAAGAAGTGAATCATCAGGCACGGGGCCTATGAATGCTGTGTCGTAAACCTCGGGTCGTAAACCCACTAGTACTTGCGGATTTGTGGTGTATAAATTGTCATACAAACTAGCATCGAGAGGTTTTAGGTAATATTCTCCTCTCAAAAATTTTGATTTCAATTCTGTTTCACCGTCTTGTGCCATCACAATAGTTCCGTTGGGAATAACATAGGTTGGAAAGCCTCTAATATTTTGTCTTTCCTCTTCAGTGGCACTATTCCAGTCAAAATATTCACCTTTATCAACCCAATTTTTAATGTCGAAGTTAGTCCATTCGAATCCATGAAGTCTTCCAAATCCGGCGTATTCAAGAGTCTTTTTCTTACCAGCATCTTTACCGTATTTGGCTTGATCTTTCGGCAAGCTTAGAGTGACGCCTTCAGGTCTTGAGATCTCTACAAGGGCACCTGCAGAATCATAAACTTGATAGTTGACCCACGAATCCCAATGAACTTCGTAAAATTCATCCATTTGCCATAATTTATTTGAACATAATCTTAATTGTTCTGAATTTTGAACTATGGATGATTCATGAATTTCATAGGCGTCTCCTTTACCATCCGCATCTGTATCACGAGTTTTTTCACATTCAACGTCTGCAATATTTGCCATGTCAAACAAAGTCATGTGGTTCTTCATCCCCCAACAATCGGTATCTATACCATTAGGCTGAAGAATGCATATGTTCCCTTCAAAGTATTCCCAAGGATTACCGAGCTCATACATTTTTGCTGGAAGTGCAAGAGGAGTTTGAGAAGCATCTTGTTCGGCGATAACGACTAGTGTGTCTGTGGAAGCTTGATACTTAACCACCTCTCCAGATAGAACACCTTCTTGAGTCCAGTCCCCTTTTCTATCGCCACTTCTTACATAAGGTCCCGTTTGGATTGCACTGGCATCTCCACCTAATTTTGCTGGACTGGTATAAGGATTGGTAACGTTTCCAGTAGCAGGGTTTTCTGCAGTGCCTGTTGCAATAAGCGCTAGAGCCTCATCGAAATACTGTTTCATGCTAGCTCCAGAAAGACATCTTTCAATGCAACCTAGAGTAAGGCCGCTTATGTCGCTTGCAGTGAGATCCTTTTCTGTTCGTCTTTTTACAAGTGGCGTATCTGGCGCTGCTAGCGCGTCCCCTTTAATTTCATACCCTTGACCTCTTCCATGAGCCCAAAGATTTCTCCAAACTTCATAGCCATCGCTACTGTCTAAATTATCATCCCAGGCAGCTAAGTATTCGGCAGGAGTAAAAGCGAAAGGAGTGATATCTACTTCATCTACCCAACGATTATTGACTTGAACTACCGCGGTATCAAAAATAAATTGTCCCACCGCAGTAGATCCATCTAGTGCTGCAGTGGCATCCCAGTAACCCAAAAATATAGTATATGGATTTCCATTTTCATCAACCGAACCAACAGGAACTCCAAGTTTTTGCCATCTTTCCCTATCACAACGGTCGTCTTCTCCATCACCATCCCTATCTAGAGCAGATCTGAGAACAGGCTTAGTTCCATCCATCATGCCGGTGAACCTGTATCCTCCGTTGTCAGTCCTATTCCACCAACATTCATCGCCAATTTGCTTAAGGTCCCACTCAATATGCAGGTTTAGCTCAACACCTGAAAGACTATCTAAAGAAACGTTGTCAACTGACATTTTTCGAAGACTCATTTTTCTTTGCTTAAGGGTGTAAGTTCCAGTGTCGTCGGAATTTACTTTAGAGAAAGCTGTGGTTTCAGTAAGATTCTCTCGCCACTCTTCCCCAACATGCGTTCCCCAGTAGTCAGCCCAAGCATAGATGGGATGAGTGCTGCCTTCATTGTATGGATCAGGAAATTCTTCATCGGACTTAAGTTCAAATCCTGGTTTGCTTAAGTCGTATCTAAGATCATCAGCCGTAGTGTATAAACCATACTCCCATACAGCTAACTTAGCATCTTCTGCTGCGGTTGATTCACAAACCTCAGTTATACCTTGGGCTGGACCATCCATTGCCAACCAGGGATATTGTTCAATATTCCAATCGATAGCTTTCCAGTCTTCAGTAACATCCGTTTCTACCTGTTGCTCACCATCGAACTGTCTTCTGGTAGCTTGAACCATTTTTTTACAGGATGCTTTTGTGGTTTCATCGAAAGAAAAACCTAAAGAAGTGTCTACAAACCACCAATTAGGATTTTGATCACTGGTCTCGCCACAGCCCGCAGCTTCTTGATTTTGGTACTGGACGTGAGCACCGTCTATAATGCATTCTACATATGTTTGTTGCCATACTCCATCTCTACCGTTGGCGTTTTCAGTAAGTTGAATGCTTCTTCCTTGAGGACCTAGGAATAAAACCTTGTCGTCGGTTGTATCAAGCTTTCCAGCTCCCATCTGATAGCCTATTGGAGGACATTTCCAAAATTGATCCGTGAATTCCCAAAATGCTCGCGTGCCTTCCTCCACGCCTGCTTCTGCAGCTGCGGCTACGGCTTCATCGTATTCTTGATAAGGAGCATTTTTACAATTAGATTCCACTACAAAATCCAACTCCAGGTCACCATTAGGATCTTCTTCTGTTGCCCCCGACCATACTTTTGTTAAAACATAAATTAGCTGATCAGGTTCTTGATCCCACATTCCTTCGTAAGACTCTTGTGCCTCTGAATAATCTCCTTCCATGTAAAACCATGATTTAACTTCAAGATAATCTGTATTTTGAACTTCGCTAAATGCGCTTTTAACATCCACAATCATAGTGCTAGCAATTTCAATATCCGGCGCCGCCGACTGCTGTTGACCTCCTTGTGCCGCAGCTTGAGCATCAGCTCTTGCGCCAGCAGTATCACATCTACTGTCATAGAGTTGGGCCTTGTAAGGACCCTTATCTATGAACTGCTCTGCTTTAATCTTGGAAATTATGCAAAGAATATTGTTAGCCGTGTTGAGTGTTTCCTCAACTTGATTATTTGCCGTATAGATTTCAACTTTATCTTCTGAATAGCTTTGTGAAAAAGCCGTTACGGATAAAAAAATAAATATAATGTAAAAAATTTTCATAACTATCCTCTATTGATTTACTCTACTTTGATTGCTTCAACTTTTGTCGGAAGAACATAATCTGCTGGATTAATATCGCTTGAAGTTCCGGTAGAGCTTCCTGAACCTGTGCCAGCTCCTGTTCCCGAACCTGATCCTGAGCCTGATGAAGATCCTGATGAACCAACCGATGAAGAGGATCCACCTCCTCCGCCTCCGCATGAAACAAGAACTAAAAATGTGATAATTAAAAATATTGACCCATAATTTTTCATATTTTTCTCCTTTTCCTATATTTGATAATACTATTTAATTTAAAGTTTGCTAGCTTTTTTAATGCTATTCTTGATGTTTGTTAATTCTTTTTTGATTTCTAAATTATTTGATTTTCTGATCTTTTTACTTGATAAATAAAGGTTTACTTTCGCAGGTTTTATACCTTGATCTTTGATAAGTTTTTTTATTTCTATTAAAAGTTTTAATTTTTTTAAATCGTAGGATCTAGTTATACTTTTAGATCTTAATTTAGGTTCAAATTTTTCCCAATATCTTATTTCAGTCTGCTTGATTCCAAGTAGAGACGAGACTTCTGAAATTGAATAATACTTTTTGTTGGGCAATGAAGAAAAATCAATATCAGACAATTTTTTCCCTTAATTTTCGACCAGGTTTAAAAGAAATAGAAGTTCTTGCAGAAACTACATATTCTTCACCAGTTTTAGGATTTCTGCCTGGACGCGCTTTCTTTTTCAACAGAGAAAAATTACCAAAACCACTAAGTTTTACTTCTTCCCCTTTTTCAAGGCTATTAGAAATTTCAGTAAAAAAAGAATTAACAAAATCTAGGCAGTCTTTTTTTGGTAAACCCATTTTTTTATGTAAGTGATTTGCTAATTCTAGTTTAGTTATTGCCATTATTACGATCTTAATTTTGCCTTAAATATTTTAGCCGCATGATTAATTTGATTCTCAACAAATTGATCTACTTCTTTATCTTCCAATGTGGCTCCAGTCGCTTGCCAAAAAAGTCGAAAAGTCATGCTTTTTAAAGATTCATCAATTCCTTTACCTTGATAAACATCAATCAATGAAACAGACCTTAAATTAATGCCTCCAGCGTTTTTAAGCTCCTTTATAAAATCATTAGCAGGTATTTCTTTAGAGACAAGAAAGGATAAATCCCTTTCACTTCCTGGAAATTTTGGTGGTTGAGCTATCGAATTAATTTTAGGTAATTTTATAGAGTCTAAATTTATCTCAAACAAAACAATATCGGGTAACTTAAGTTTTCTTTGAATCGCTGGATGCAAGATACCAATATTTCCTATTGATTTAGTTTTCATTTTTATTTCTGCTGATATTCCTGGATGCAAATGATTAATGGAAGCTTTGTTATAAATGGGTTCAATATTTAATCTTGAAAAAAATAAATCTATGCTTTTTCTGAGATCGTAAAAGCTACTTTTAAAAGAACCGGACCAATCAGATGAAGATTTATCAAAATAGAGCAGTCCAGCAAGACTTTTCCAACTCTCTTCTTTAGTAAAGACGTTCCCAACCTCAAAGATTCTAAATTTTTGAGTACCTCTATTGAAATTATATTCAAAGTTATTTAACAATCCTGGAACAAGGGAAGGTCGCATTACATCCTGATTGCTGGACATAGGGTTGGTAAGTTCAATTGAATCGTTATTAAATCCGAGCATTTTAATGAAAGATGAATCAACAAAAGCGTAATTAATAACTTCATTAAAGCCAGCATTAACAAAAATATCTTTACTCAGTTTCTCTTTTTCAATAGATTTATCCTCGGGGGAGGAAGCTAGCAATTTCAATCTTTTGCTAGGTAAATTATCGTATCCGATTATTCTCGCTATCTCTTCGATAACATCTTCTTTAATTTCTATATCGTATCGGTGAGGAGGACAGGTTAGCTCGATTAAATTTCTTTTTGATTGAGCTTTAAATTCCAGAGCCTTTAAAAGTTTAATGACCTTGGTAGCAGGAATTTTTGTCCCAAGCCTTGAATCAATGAATTCCTTACTTATCAATATTTTCTTTGCTTTATGATTTTTAGATTGTCTAAAAATCGTTGAAAAGTCTCCTCCAAAGATTTCAGCATAAAGTTGTCCGGCAAAATTAATTGCATACTCTTGAATTTCTTTATCAACTCCTCTTTCAAATCTTAATGATGCCTCAGATTGAAAGCCTAACTTTCTTGCATTTCCTCTAATGCTAGCTGGTGCAAAACATGCTGACTCTAAAAAAATTTCCTGAGTTGTTTCATCCACTTCAGAATTTGCACAACCCATAATTCCAGCCAGGGCTATTGGTCCTTTTTCATCGCATATTGTCAGGTAGTCTTTAGTTATAAAATGGGAAGCACCATCAAGAAGTTTTAACTTTGTTCTTTTGGATGGAAATTTGACATAAATTTTTTTGCCAATTTTTTTATTATCAAAAGCATGCAAAGGTTGTCCAGTATGGAGCATTACGTAGTTTGTAATATCTACTATTGTATTTACTTGGCCAATATCAGCAGCCTTTAGAGTTTTTTTGATGTATTGCGGAGTTTTACCTTTATTCTTTAGTTTGATGATTTGACCTAGATAGCTTGAACAGGCGATTTTATCTACAGAAATAGTTTTTTTAGAATCGAGATTTTGTTGTTGCTTCTTAAACTTTGGCAGTTTTAATTTTAAATTATTAACTGCACAAACTTCTCTAGCTATCCCTATCAAGCTAAAACAGTCTCCTCTGTTGGGAGTTAAATCTAGTTTGATTAGTAAATCATTTTTTTCCTTTTTTGATTGGTCAACTTCTAGCCCCAACTCTGTAAGCTGTTCTAAAAGGTTAGTATCAGAGATCGATCCTGATATATATTGAAGGAGGTCAGATTTATAGAATTGCATTATCCTTTTGTGACAAACCTTAAGTCATTCTCAAATAACATTCTGATATCTGATATCTGATATCTAAGCATAGTCATTCTTTCTATTCCCATACCAAAAGCAAAACCCGAATACACTTCTGGATTTAGCCCCACATTTTTCAATACATTTGGATGGACCATTCCACATCCCATTATTTCTAACCAGCCATTTTTTCCCAGTATATCTACTTCTACTGAAGGTTCTGTGAATGGAAAGTATGAAGGTCGAAACCTTACCTTTGGATTGTCTTTAAAAAAAGATTCGACAAACTCCAAGATTTCATTTTTTAGATGTGCAAAATTAACATCTTTATCGACAACAAGACCTTCCACCTGATGAAACATAGGTGTATGGGTTTGATCTGAATCGCATCTAAATACTTTTCCTGGACATAATATTTTTAAGGGAGGAGATTCTAATTCCATAGACCTAATTTGAACGGGCGAGGTATGAGTTCTTAAAAGATTGCCATCTTCAAAATAAAAGGTGTCATGCATATCTCTAGCAGGATGATTCTCAGGAATATTTAATGCAGAAAAATTGAAATACTCTGATTCAATTTCAGGCCCCTCTCGAAGTACATAACCTTTATTTTTAAAATAATTTGAGATTTCTTGGGCTATCAAAGATACAGGATGATAACTTCCTACGGCTGGCCTTAATGGTAAAGTAACATCAATTGCTTCTTTAAATAATTGTTCATCCAGGGCAGATTGTTCAATTTTTTCCAGCGATGAACTGATTGATTCTTCAATTAATGATTTTAATTCATTGATCGATTTACCTAGCTTAGGTTTCTTTTCAGCTGGTGCGTTAGATAGCTGGGACATCAAAGATGACAGAACACCTTTTTTGCCAAGGTATTCAATTTTTAGAGAATTAAGAGAATCTTGAGAATCTGCTTCTTTAAATTTATTTAAGAAAGTTTTTTTCTCTTGGGCTAAATCCATAGCCCATTATGCAGCAATATCTTTAACCTTTGAAACTAGAGATGCAAAACCTTCTTTGTCTTCTACAGCCATGTTGGCTAAAACTCTTCTATCTAAATCAATGTTGGCTTTCTTAAGACCATTCATGAAAACACTATAGCTCAGACCATGCTCTCTCACAGCTGCGTTGATTCTGATGATCCAAAGCGATCTAAAAGTTCTTTTCTTAACTTTTCTATCTCTGTATGCATATTGGCCAGCTTTTAGTACAGCTTGATTTGCAACTTTGAAAGTCCTGCTGCGTGCTCCTCTATAACCTTTTGCTAGTTTAAGAATTTTCTTATGTCTTTTTTTGGCTTGGACGCCTCGTTTTACTCTACTCATGATTTTTCTCTAAACATTCTTTTTACTAATTTTTCATCGCCAGCAGCAAGTTGAGTTGTACCTCTGAGTTGCCTTTTTGATTTTGTCGACATCTTAGTAAGAATATGTCTTTTATTAGCTTGTTTTCTTTTGAGTCCAGAGCCTGTTTTTTTAAAACGCTTGGCAGCTCCTTTATGTACTTTAACTTTTGGCATTTTTAATTTTTCTTTTTAGTTGGTGACATAACCATTACAAGCTGCCTTCCCTCTGACTGTGGCTCTTGCTCAACTACAGCCTGATCGGAAAGGTCCGTTTCAATTCTTTTTAGAAGCTCAAGACCTAAATCCTGATGCATCATTTCTCTGCCTCTAAATCTCATTGTAATCTTTGCCTTATCTCCATCTTGAATAAATCTAGTTATGCTTTTTAACTTTATTTGATAATCGTTTTCTTCTGTCCCAGGTCTAAATTTTATCTCTTTAATTTGTGTCCTTTTTTGTTTTTTCTTTGAAGCAGATTTTTGTTTTTTCTTATCAAAAAGGTGTTTACCATAATCCATAAGCTTGCAAACAGGATGTTCAGAATCGTTTGCTAACTGAACCAAATCAAGGCTTGCTGCTGAAGCTTTTTCCATAGCTTCTTCTATTGCAACTATTCCCAACTGTTCCCCTGTTTCAGATATAAGCCTTACTTTTGAGGCGGAAATTTGTTGATTTACAGGTTGTCTTTTTTTAAAGGACGTCTGCCTAGGTTTGGGAGAAGCTATTTTAAACCTCTAACGAAAAATTTTAACAATCAGACCTCCTTAGATCTTATTTTTCTCAAAACCATTTTTGAGAAGTCACTCTCTGACATAGAAGATTGCTTTTGAGACTCTCTATCTCTTACACTAATTGAACCCTCTTCAATCTCCTTATCACCTATAACAATTTGATAAGGTATCTTTTGTATAGAGTGGTCGCGGATTTTATAAGTGATTTTCTCATTCCTCAAGTCTGAAATGACTTTTATTTCATTTTTTTTCAATATCTCAGTGATTTCAACAACTCTTTGACTATGTTTTTCCGACACATTCATGACAACTGCATGAATAGGAGACAACCACAAAGGAAATGATCCATCATATTGCTCAATTAAAATTCCAATAAATCTCTCAAAAGATCCCAGAATTGCTCTGTGCATCATAACTGGTCTATGTTTTTTTCCATCCTCCCCTACATAGGAAGCATCAAGCCTTTCAGGCAAATTAAAGTCTGCTTGAAAAGTTCCACATTGCCATTCCCTCTTTAAAGCATCGGTAAGAACAAAGTCAATTTTTGGTCCATAGAAAGCTCCATCGCCTTCTGCAATTTCATAATCGATATCTAACGCCTCGATTGCATTCTTAAGAGCTTTTTCAGCTTTATCCCAAATCTTATCAGAGCCAACTCTTACGTCTGGCCTTGTTGAAAGCTTAATATCAATTTTTTTAAAGCCAAAATCTTCATAAACATCATAAAGAAGTGAAATAAATAAGGCAGTCTCTTCTTGGATTTGATCTTCGGTGCAAAAAATATGTCCGTCATCTTGAGTGAAGCCCCTGACCCTCATTAATCCATGCATGGTCCCTGAAGGTTCATATCTATGGCAGCTGCCAAACTCTGCAAACCTAATCGGTAAGTCTCTGTATGACTTTAAAGATTGATTATAAATTTGAACGTGGCCTGGACAATTCATGGGTTTCAAAGCATTTGTTCTCTTTTCATTTGCATGTTCTTCATCAATTTCTGTGATAAACATATTTTCTCTATATTTTTCCCAATGACCCGATTTCTCCCATAATTTTCTATCAATTACTTGTGGAGTTTTTATCTCAGAGTAATTAGCATTAACTTGTTTTTCTCTCATATATTTTTCAACTGCAGTATAAATACTCCATCCTTTAGGATGCCAAAAAACCATGCCAGGAGCCTCTTCTTGCAGATGAAATAAATCATATTTTTTTCCAAGTAACCTATGATCTCTTTTAGATGCTTCTTCTTTGATATGCAAATGATCATCAAGTTCTTTTTTAGAATTCCATGCAGTTCCATAGACTCTTTGAAGCATTTTATTGTCTGATTTTCCTCTCCAATAAGCGCCGGCAACATGCGTTAATTTGAAAGCTTTAACAAAACTCATATTAGGAATATGCGGCCCCCGACACATATCCACGTACTCCTCATGATGGTACAGGGCAACATTTTCTGATTTATCAATATCTTTGAGTATTTCAAGTTTGTAATCTTCTTTTCTACTCTTAAAGACTTTCACAGCCTCTTTATGCGGAACTAATTTTTTTTCAACCTCATAAGATGAACTAGCTAACTCTTTCATTCGTTTTTCAATTTTTTCAAGATCTTGATGAGTCATTTTATGATCCAAGTCAATATCATAATAAAATCCATCTTCAATGATTGGTCCAATTGCCATTTTAGTTTCAGGAAAAATTTGTTTGATGGCATGGCCAAATAAGTGAGCACAACTGTGTCGAATAATATCTAATCCTTGTTTATCTTTGTTGGTTAAGATGGCAACTTCTGAGTTTTTTTCTATAAGATCACAAGCATCATGCTCTACCCCATCTATAATTCCTGCTAGAGTTGCTTTAGCTAAACTGGGGCCAATATCTTGAGCCAATTCATAAATACTAGGAGGCTCTTCAAAATTTCTCTTGGATTTATCAGGAAGTGTAATTTCTATCATTTTTTGACCTATACGAGGGGCCTTAAAGAGTTATTTTACTTCAATATCACTATTTTTTAAGGAGAAAGGTAAGATTTAATCCACTTTTTTCCTTCTAGTTTAAAAAGTGTTCTTTCATGTCTACGGAATTCTCCTTCTTTCCAAATTTCAATCTGCGACGGCATGATTTTATACATTCCGCAATGATCTGGGAGTTTTATATCTTTCTCGTCCAAGTTACTAATAGCTTCTTCAACAATTTTTTGGAAGCTTTCAAAAGATTCAATTTCTTCACTCTGTTTTGAGACAATAGCTGAAATTCTTGAACCTTTTGGTCTCGAATTAAAATATTCTTCCGATTCTGATCTGGAGGCTTCTGATATTAATCCGCTGACTCTAATTTGTACTTGCAACTCTCTCCACCAAAAATTTACTGAAACATTATTATTTTTTGAAATATCTTTGCCCTTCTTACTTTTATAGTTGGTATAGAAAAATAAACCGTCATCAGTAAATTTTTTTAGTAATACGACCCTAGAAGAAGGTCTTTGATCTTGATCGACGGTTGAAACGGTCATTCCATTCCAGTCTCTCAAATTTTTATCTCTGGCCTGCTCAAGAAAATATTTGACTTCAAGAAGAGGCTCTTGAGATATGGAATCAAAATTCATTTATTTTCTTTGAACCCAAAAATCTAGCGATAAATATTTACCTGGACCAAATAATAAAATGATTGAAGTCATTAAGAAATAAGTTACTGACATCTCATAACCTCCAGCGTCTGCATTCCATCCGTTTGGAGAATGATAATAAGTAGCCACAATCATGCATAATAAAATAGGTACGGTTGCCCATCTCGAGAAAAGCCCTATTAATAAGAGGACTGCCCCTCCTGCTTCAGCAATAACCGTTAACCAAGCAAATAGGTCAGGCAGAATTAAATTGAGATTATCTTTTCCTCCTGGACCCAAAAACTCTGAAAATCTATCAACATTTGGTATGCCATCTTCCCAAGCTATTTTTCTCACCCCAGCGTTCCAAAATATGAAGAATAAGTAGACTCTCAAACAAAATAGACCAATGAAATCCAAGGCTTTTAAGTTACCTAAAAAATTATCTATTTTTAAAATAAATCTAATCATTTTTTTTCCTTTTCTATTATCTCAAATGCTGCTTGTATTTCTATAAATTTTTCTTTAGCTTTTTCAATTAATTCCTCTGGGAGACCTTTAGAAATTAGCGCATCTGGATGAAATTCTTTTCTTTTAACTCTATAGACTTTTTTTATTTCTTCTAAAGTCATGCCTTTAGTAACACCCAGAATTTCATAAGCATCTGAAATTTTTCCAACATATTTGTTATATAAATCTTTATAAACATTTTTATCAAATCCAAAGATGTTAGGGATTTTCCTTAATAACCTCTCCTCATTTTCATGCATTTCTCCATCAGCCATGGCTAACTCAAATAAAAGTTCATAGAAAACCAAAAGTGAATTTGGACTAGAGCCTAAAAGTTGATAAAGCTGTTCTGCATATGCTTCAAAAGAAACTCTATCTGATTTAGCTTTTTGAAAAATATTTATAGCAAAATTTCTTTCATCTTCGCTAAAGTTGAATTTATTAGAAATAAAACTTTCAATTTTCGAGACTTCTTCTTCGCTTACTCTTCCGTCGGCTTTAGCAATTTTTGCTAAACATGCAAATAGGGCTGTAAAAAAAGCTACTTGATGATCTAAGTTGTTTGGGTTTCTTCTAGATTTTGCTTGCCTAGTCATTCTTGAGCCCATTACGCTTCCAACAAGAGCGCCAATAGGTCCAAGCAAAGTGAATCCAATCATTCCACCTACAATTCCGCCAATTAAACTCATTTTTTCTTAATTTTTATGCATTGCTATGGTTTAATAATTGTACATGGTTAAGTTTTATTGGGGGAAGCATGTCTAAATCAAAACCATTGCCTGTGGTCGATTACCTTAAAATTCCTGATGACGGGGATCCTTACTTAGAAGGCTATCGTTGCAAAAAATGTAGTTCTACATACTTAGGTGAAAGAACTGTATGCTCTAAATGTTTTGTAAGAAACGAGATGGAGGTTATAAAATTGTCTGAGACCGGAATTCTACATAGTTACGCAATAGTTTTTAGATCTTTCCCTGGAATTGATGTTCCTTACATCTCTGCAATTGTAGATCTTGATGGAGGGGGAACAATTAAAGGAAATTTGATTAATATTGAGCCAGATCCTGATAAAATAGAATTTAATATGCCAGTTAAAATAACTTATGGCGATGCTTTGGGCAGAAAGGATAAGGAAGGAAATTCTTATCTGAGTTATTTTTTTGAACCAGCTTAATTGAGGTGAAATTATGAGTGATGTTTATGTAATGGGTGTTGATATGATTAAGTTTGGAAGATTTCCTGATAGAAGTGTTCCAAATATTGGTGCAGAAGCTGCATTAATGGCATTGGATGATGCTGGATTAGGAATTCAAGACATGCAAGCTCTTTACTGTGGAAATTTAGGACAAGCAAATGCAATGGTTGGACAGAGAATTCTTCAAGAAATAGGTCAAACTGGAATGCCGGTAGTGAATGTTGCGAATGCTTGTGCGACAGGTGCTACAGCTTTTAGAGAAGCTTGGATGTCCATCAAAGCAGGAATGTATGATGTTGTATTAGCTGTTGGCGTGGAACAAATGGGTAAAGGCCTCTTAGGAGGTGCTGGCGGTGGCGATGGAATCCCTAAAGAAGGATTGCTTGGCTCAGGAACAATGCCCTGTGTTTTCGCAGAAGCTGGAATGGAACACGCAAAGGAATACGGAACAACCTTTGAACAATTTGCGAAAATATCAGTTAAAAATCATCATCATTCAACCATGAATCCTAAGGCAATGTATCAAATTGAAACTCCTCTTGATGAAGTGATGAATGCCGAAATGATCTCTTATCCAAACACCAAATTAATGTGTTCCGTAAATGTAGATGGTTCTGCTGCTGCTGTTCTCGTTTCTGAAAAGAAGGCAAAAGAACTTGGCATGAGAAGAGCGGTAAAAGTAAGAGCATCTGCAATGGCAAGTGATCCATATACTGATAGAGACCTAGTCATGCCAGATGTTAATGCTTGCACAAGGCTTGCGGCAAAAGACGCTTATGAACAAGCAGGAATTGGTCCTGAAGATGTCAATCTTGTTGAGTTGCATGATTGTTTTGCTACAGCTGAAATGCTTCATTATGAGAATTTAGGTCTTTGTAAAGATGGAGAAGCTGGAAAAATGATTGATGAAGGTCACGTAGAACTTGGCGGGAAAGTCCCAGTAAATGTTTCTGGAGGCCTTTTGTCAAAAGGTCACCCTCTTGGGGCTACTGGGATAGCAAACATTTATGAAGTTTGTACTCACTTGAGAGGCGAAGCAGGAGAAAGACAAGTTGAAGGAGCAAAGATTGGAATGACGCATGTGATTGGTTTAGGCACTGCTTGTGGAATCCATATTCTTGAAAAAACAAGCTAAGTCTTGAAAATAGGCCTTACTGGCGATACTCACAACAATTTAAAAAATGTCGCAAGAATTTGCGACATTTTTAATTCTCATGATTTAGATTTTGTTATTCATACAGGGGACATAACACTTCCAAAAACGTTGTTAGCTTTCGATATACTTAAAATTCCATTGATAGGTGTTTTTGGAAATAACGACCAAGACGAAATGGTTGATCTACTCAAAATATGTAAACAAAAAGATTTTTTATTTAAAGATAAGTTAGAGATAAAAATATCAGAAAAGAATTTTCTATTTGCCGTTCATGATCCAGATGATATTGAAGATGATTTTTATAAGAAAGGAAATATTATTGTTCATGGACATACGCATAGATTTAGAGATGAAATTTATAAAGATACACATGTGTTCAATCCCGGCGAGTGCGCTGGAATGATGAAAGGGATGAATAAAATAGGAATTATTGAAACGGATGTGCCAAGGATGGAAATTATTTCTTTTTAGATTTATAACGAAATATCACAAAATCTAAAAAAAAGATTAAGAAAAATACCAATGTAAAAGGCCTAATTAGCCTCATTTGAATGAAACTTTCAGATTCAATCAAATCTAATAAATAAATTGAAAGAATTGGTGCGAAATCTTCACTGCCTGGATACAAAAACCAAAAAGTGATGAATAAGCTCAAAAATAATGCGTAAGATAGCCTTTTCAATATTATGTTTGAAAATAGTTTTCTAATAATCATGGCAATGATTAAAGCTAAAAGTAAATTCAAAAACCAAGCTACATAAATCATAAGAATGAATTAATAAAATCATCTCTTGAGGAATCTTTTTTTATAATCCACTTGCATTCATTAAGATCTTTTTTTTCTATTATCTTTTTTAACATTTTTAAATTTTTATCTTCAATTATATGACTTGGAGGCACATTTAGCTTTTTTGCTTGACTTTCTCTCCAATTGAAAACTTCTATCTCTTTATCGGATAAATTTTTATTCTTTTTCTGAAACCTTCTAAGCCTTGACGTAGAAAAATCTTCTTCTCCGAGTTTTTTTTCCTGCTGACATGTGAAATGAAATGAATCAATTTTATTTGAACTTATAAGTTTATTTTTTTGAATTTCCATTATTGAATGAAGATACCTTACATCCTCAGCAGCATAATCAATTTGTTTTTTTTTCAAAGGACGCCTTTCCCAGTCAGAATTAGTCTCTGATTTTGATATGTCTTTAAAAAAATATTTCTTTACAAGTTTTTTATAACTAATTTGATCACCTGTTTTTTGATTTAAAATATCTTCTGCTAGCTGTGTGTCAAAAATATTTTCAATCTTAAAACCTAAACAGTTTGAGAGTACTGATATATCCCCTCTGATGGAATGAAAAACTTTTAAGATATTTTTATTTATGAAGATTTTCTCAAGCCCAGATAAATTTAATTTAAGGCAATCAATTATATAAATTTTTTTATAAGTAGATATCTGTATTAAACTCAATTTTGGGAAGTAGGTATTTCTCCAGATGAATTCTGTATCTATGGCTAAAATATTGTTAGCTTCTAAATCTCTTAATGCAAAATTAAATGAATCATCATCTTCGAGATATATGACTTCTTTTGGAAGTAAAAAGTCTTTCAGGATGTTGTAGATTCTCATTATTTATTAAATATCTATCTAATTAGGATAATAAAGTTTTTCTTTGAGTTCATTTGGTGGCTCAGGCAAATCTTTGAATACCTTCCAAGCCAATTTGGTTTTTGGAAAGAGAACTGCCCAAATTGTTACAAAGATAGATATGAAATAAATAAGAATTCCTTTATTTAAAACAAACCATTCTTCAAGGGAACCCTTGTAAGGTGCAATTGAATTATTATAAAAATCAATAGAAGCAGCTTTTTCATCGATTATCTCTTCTTCATTTCTAAAAATTATTGAACCTATTCCAGAGAGCCCAGGCCTTACTAATGTAATAGTATTTCGAATTTCCTTTGAATATGAATTGAAGTTTTGAATTGCTAAGGGTCTTGGGCCAATTAGACTCATATCTCCAAAAAAAATATTTAACAGCTGTGGTAATTCATTAATTTTAGTTTTTCTTAATAGTTTCCCAACTGGAAGAATCCTAGGATCATTTTTTATTGTTAAGGTGCCAGAACCAATATTAGGACTGTCTTTAAGCATAGTTGCAAATTTAAAAAGCTTAAAAACCTTCCCACTTTTTCCAACCCTGTCTTGTAAGAAGAAAATTTCACCTTCACCACTTAACCTTAAAATGACAATAATTGGAAAAAGTAATGGTGAGAAAATTATCAAAGCTAAACTCGAAAAAACTAAATCAAAAAATCGCTCCATAACTACATCTTTTGATCTAAGTACTTGCCAGTTTCCTTATGAGAAAATTCTGGTAAAAGTTCTAAAAAAAGTTCTACTATTTCTTCTTTGTTCCATTTTCTCATATTCAGCAAATTATTAATTCTTTCTTCAAATTTATTTAACTTATTTTCATCAAAATTAGGTTGATTTCTTATAACTCCTATAGCATCAAACCGACTCATATCTAAATCTTCTCTTTCAGTAAAGAATTCCTCAAAATCTTTTTCGCCTGTTGTATCGCTTTTGAAGAAGAAACATGGCCATTTTTTATTTTTAATTAGCTTAGCTGCCTCAGAGCGCGCCTCATCTTCACTTTCACATTCAAAGGGCTCGAAACCTCTATCATTTAGATATAGTTGAGCAATCTCAGAAAATTTAATCAGATGCAGTTTTTCGTTTAGCTTTGGAAAAAAAATATCCCTATTGTTTCCTTTTAGTCCTGATAATAGGCAAAGTTCTCCTGATTCCTCAGGTGTGACAAAATAACGACTTACATCGTTTGGTGCTGAAAAAGGCTGTTTTTTTGAAAACCTCTGATTGAATCCATGTAGTAAAGAACCATCAGAAAAAGCAACATTTGCAAAACGTGCCATTGAAATATTTTGGGTTAAACTTTCGCGCATAAGGAACATTTCCATTATTCTTTTACTTGCTCCCATCATATTAACTGGATTAGCAGCCTTGTCTGTTGAAACACAAAAATATTTTATAGCATTCATGTCTTTTGCTAATTTAGTTGCCTTTATTGTGTTGAAGATATTAACTGAGATCATTCTCATCAAAGTGTAAGGATCTTTCTCACTTCTTACATGCTTCAATGCAGATAGATTGAATATATAGTCATAAGGTCCCTCGTTATTTATAAGCGACTCGAATTCAGATGATCCACAATCAATAGCAAAAGTTTCAAATATCCCTGAACCATAACCTATAGTGCTTCGAATATTTCTGACAAGCTCAACCATATTATTTTCTGATATATCGACAACATGTAGTAATTTAGGATCTCTTTTAAATATTTGATGGCAAACTGCCTGTCCAATCGAACCAGCACCTCCAATGACCAAAAATTTTGAATTATTTATTTTTTCTTTAAGTTCTTCTTCAAATTTTTTTATATCAGAATGAAATAATTCTTTTTTTCTTCCAATCAGCTCCAATGTATTCATATCTAAAGACCTTTTTATGATTAATCATCTGTCCAGCAATCTTTTAAAGATTCTTTGACTCCAAATGGCGGATACCAACCAAGTTTAGATTTTGTGTGTTCAATATCAATACACATTGAACCATACAGCCTATTATATATAGACAATTTACCGAATAATTTGAGTAAAAAATATAATAAGGCATCTGGGAAATGAAATAAAAAAGCTTTAAAACCTCCTGCTTCTGCAAGCATTGACAATAATTCTGTTGTACTTAAATCATTATCATCGCTTACTAAGAAAGTTTGATTTTTAGCGTTTGGATGGTTTATACAGGTAACAATGAGATCAATTAAATTATCAACACTAACTAAGCTCCTTCTATTTTTTATATTTCCTAGAGGCAAGGGAAATTTCATTCTGACTAATTTAAGTAGGCTTCTAAAATTTCCTTTAACACCCTTTCCATAAATCAAGGGAGGTCTTATTATGACTATTTCCATTTTAGAAGATTTACTGATCAATTTTAGACCTTCTTCGGCTTCAGCTTTAGAAATGCTGTAAGAATCTTGAGGATTTAAGGCATCATCGTATTTAAAAAAAGAATGCGAATTATTACCTTCTCCAAGAACTTTTATTGTGCTTATGAATATAAATCTTTTAACACCAGCTAATGCAGCTTGCCTTGCAAGTGCAATGGTACTTTCAGTATTTATCTTTCGATAAAGTTCCAAAGAGCTTTTGTTTTTCTCGCCCATTTCATGAGCTTTTGCAGCTGCGTGAACTATTACTTCTACACCACTTAAAATCTTGGAGAGATTTTCTTCCTCCAAAAATGATACTTCCTGATAGTGTTTATGATTTTTTGGCTGAGATCTGCCAATCACTAAGGCTTTCTCAAATAGCTTATTCTTAAGCAAATGACTCCCTAAGAAACCACTACCGCCTGTTAGTATTATTTTTTTAGGTTCATTAGGATGATAGGTCATATATATCTTGCGCCATCATACTCATAATCTTTTTTCGATCAAATTTTTCTATAAATTTACTTCTACGTTTTATTGAAAGATCGAGATTATTTAGCTTATCTATTGCATCCTTAGAATTTGCAGGCAAGAATACTTCGCAGTTATCTATTTCAGATTTAATGAAATCAGCGCTATATCCGCTTACACCAGCTAATATTGGCTTATTCATTGCTGCATACTCAAATAATTTAGAGGGAAGTACCTTTCCAAAAGCATCGTAATCATTAAGGTGCAAAAAAAGAACATCAGCCCTTTTATATTCACCAATAAGAACATCTCTATCTACAGGAGGAGAGACGATAACATTATCTAAATTAAACTTTTCTACATAAAAATTTAGCTTTTGAATAAGTCCGCCATCTCCTATGATTTTAAAATTCACCTTATCCTTTAATATTAGAGCCATTTGTGGAACTATTTTGTGAAGGCCTTGTCCCTCTCCAATATTTCCTGCGTAAAGAATATTTATTGGAAAGTTATTTTCTTTCGAATCATATTTAGTGCCAGATACTTCTATAAATTCCTCATCGATTCCGTTGGTAAAAAAACTCAATGAGATTTTAGGGTAGTCTTTTATGAAATAAGGAAGAAAACCTTCAGAAACAAGATTTATTTTTTTAGCCGAAGAAAATGTATAACTTTCTATCATTTTTAAGAAAGGCCTGATAATCAAAGTCGTTATTGAGGAAAGAACATTTGGCACTGTATCCACAAACAAATCTCTAATATCTAAATAAAGTGGAATTTGTTTCTTTCGCGAGATTCTTGCGCCTAAAAAAGCAGTAAATAATCTAGATGAGGTAGCAACTATTAGATCATACTCATTATTATTACTAATTTTTGTTGCTTCTCTATAGTAAAAATAAAAGGATTTTATCTGATCAAAAATTCCACTATTGTGACTTGGAACATTTATTCTTTCCACCGATACATTTAGCTTATCTTTATGACTTATTGGCTTCGCATTAAAAGTCTTATATCGATTTGGTGTGGTTGTTACAACTTGTATTGACACATCTTTTTTTGACAGTTCGTTTACAAGAGCGGTACACCGGAAGGATCCTGCACATAAATCAGGCTTATAATAAAAAGACAAAACTAGTATTTTTTTTGACAATTTAATTAAAAGGTTAAATATACAGTTATCGTATTCATCATTAAAAGTTTGCGTTTTCTAATTTATTAATTTTTACCAAAGAAAAGGATATTTAGATTTTGAAAATTTTATTTACTAAAAATTTTAACAATTTTCTTATAATCCTTTCCTAAACTTTCATCCTTCAATGCAAAAGATATAAATGATTCAAAATAACCTAACTTGTCACCACAATCAAAGTACTTTGTATCAGAATGAAGGCCGTTTAATTTATGACCATCCCTGATCATTAATTGTATTGCATGTGTTAGCTCAATCTCTTTTGATTTTTTTAAAGGTTTTGGCGGAATATATTCAAATATATCTGGAGTAAAAATATATCTTCCAACAGCTGCTAAGTTTGAAGGAGCCATACTTAATTTTGGTTTTTCAACAATATCCTCAATGTCGACAAAACCATTTTTAAAACTATTTTTTGGTTTTATTATCCCAAATTTGCTGACTTCATTTTTTGGGATTTTAGCTAAAAGCAAACAATTATTCCTTGTATTCATAAAATGTCTTCTTAACTTTGCCAAGTTGGATCTCTTCAAATCTTTTACAGATCCGTCGGCTACTCTATCTGGCAAAACAACGGCAAAAGAATTTTTTTCTACTTCCTGTTCTGCACATTTAATTGCATGACCTAGACCCAAAGCTTCCTCTTGATTTATATAAATTAAATCAATTTTTTTATTTGAAATATTTCTAATATCTTTTAATTGAGATTTGTTTATCCTTTTAGCCAAATCTTGTTTAATCTTTGAATCTTCATTGAAGTGCTCTCCTATAGCATTTTTACTAGAATGAGTGATGAAAATAATTTTTTTAAATCCAGCATAATAAATTTCATCGACTACATATTGAATTACAGGTCTATCTACAATTGGCAGCATTTCTTTTGGAATAGATTTTGTAGCCGGCAGCATTCTTGTTCCTAGACCGGCTACTGGTACTACGGCAATATCAAGTTCATTCTTCATTAAGATTATTTTTAATTTTCTTGAAAAATGTCTCTCGTAAAAGTCTTTTCCAAATAAGGATTGAGTTCTTCATTATATCTATTTGCCAGAATAATAGATGCTGAAGCAGCAAATTCAGTAAAGTTTGTTATAACTTTGGAATTAAGAAATGTTTGTTTTCTTAGTAATGGCTCGTAAATAATTATAGGAATTTTATGATTTTTAATTTTCTTTATTATGTTTATTACAGAAGACTCTTTGAAATTATCAGATCCTTCCTTCATTTGTAGCCTATAAATTCCTACATTCTTTGGTTTTTTTTCTATAATTTTATTTGAAATATATTTTTTTCTTTTTTCGTTTGATTGGATTACTGAAGTAATCAAAGAATTTGGAATATCTTTAAATTGAGATATCAATTGCTTGGTGTCCTTTGGAAGACAGTATCCCCCAAATCCAAAAGATGGATTGTTGTAATCATTGCCAATTCTTGAATCAGAACAAACACCTTCAATTATTTTTTTTGCATCAAAGGATTTTGATAGACAAAGAGAATCAAGTTCATTAAAAAAAGCAACTCTCATTGCCAAATAAGAATTTGAAAATAATTTAATACTCTCGGATTCAGCAGCTGATAAAAAGAGCACTTGTGGTGATTTTTTGACAGCCTCTATAAAAATTGAAGCTATTTTTGACACTAAACTAGGTTTATTTGATCCAAAAATAATTCTAGAAGGATAAAAACTATCGTAAAGAGCTTGCCCCTCCCTTAAGAATTCCGGTGAAAAAACTATATCATCTCTTTTAAATTCTTTATTCATTTCATCTGTAAAATGAATAGGTACTGTTGATTTAATCAGAATGGGTACTTTGGGATCTAATTCTGTTAATTCACTAATAACTGATTCTATATTTTTTGTATCAAATTCGTTTCTTGAAACTAAAAAATCTGTAGGTAAACATAAAATATATAAATCGGATTTAGATATGACACTAGTAAGTTCAGTAGAAAATTTAAGATTGTTTTTATTTTTTTTTAGATATTTCTTAATTTGGGGATCATCTAAGTGACTTATTTGTTTTGATAATTTATCAATTATTTCTTTGTCAGTATCTATCACCGCAACCATATTTTTAGTTGAAAGAAGACAAGCAACTGCAGTGCCTACATATCCTGATCCTATGACTGTAATTCTCTTCATATAACTTTGGACTTAGTAAAATTACAAAAATCTAAAGAATTTTTCGTGTAAAAAACTTTAGTAAATTTTGAGTTATGAAAATGTGTGTGGTTTACAAGGAATAAAAAAAGGTCACATTTGAAGATATCTTCTTCTTTACATACATCAATGTCATGACTTTCTTTCTGATAAGGATCAAATATATAAACGTCTTTATAGTTTTTCTTTGCAGCCATAGCGATATCCAAAGATGGAGATTCCCTTACATCATCTATGTCTGGCTTGAAAGAGATTCCAAGAATTGCAATTTTTGGCTCTCTTTTATTTTGTTTCTTAAAACTTACAACTTCTTCATTTAATTTTTTCAAAACAAATTTTGGTTTAAAGTCGTTTACCTTTCTGCTAGTTTCTAAGAGTCTTGAAGATGATTTAAACTCGTTGATAAGAAACCAAGGATCTACAGCTATACAATGTCCGCCAACACCGGGTCCCGGCTCTAAAATATTTACTCGAGGATGTTTATTGGCTAGATTAATTAACTCATAAGCATTAATCCCTACTTTATCTGATAAGAGAGATATTTCATTAGCAAAGGCAATGTTTGTATCTCGAAAGCTATTTTCAACCAACTTACACATTTCTGCAGTTTTAGAGTCAGTTTTATGTACTTCAGAATTTATAACATTTTTATAAAAATTAAATGCAGCATTCGTAGATCTAGAGTCAATGCCCCCTACGACTCTTTGATTGGATGCCAATTCTTTTAGCAGATTGCCAGGTAAAACCCTCTCTGGACAGTAGGCAATCATTGGAAAATTATCAGCAGAAAAAATTTTTGATACTTTTTCTGTAGTTCCAACTGGACAGGTGGATTCAATTAAAATTAAGGTTTTATCATTAACACCAGCTTCTTTAATGGACTTGATAGCATGCCTTAAATAGCTCAAATCTGGTTTGAAAACTTTTTTTTGTTTTTTTAAAGGCGTGGGAACGCAAACAATATATATGTTACTTTTAGGTAATATATCTACAAATTCTAACTTTTTGGATTTTATCTGTTTTTTTAAAAGAGAACTTAATCCGGGTTCGGTAATATCAAATTTTGAATTTTTAAGTTTCTCGATATGATCTTTGTCAATGTCATAACCAGAAATGTGATAATTAAATTTTGAATAATATGCAGCGCTTGGTAACCCAATATACCCCAACCCTAATATAGAAATTTTTTTCATGAGAATTCTTTGAGTAGTGTTTTTACAATTCTTTTAGAAGCATTTCCGTCACCAAAAAGATTCATTTTCTTGATTTTTTTCCCTAAAGTTAAATACTTTCTTGATGCATTGATAATTTTTTTTCTGTCCGGACCTGTCATCGAAAAACCTTCATACTCAAATATTTCCGGCCTTTCTGTTTTATTTCTCATAAGAACTAATGGAAGTCCAAGACTTGGGCATTCTTCCTGTAATCCTCCACTGTCAGTAATTACTAACGAACACTTTTTCATTAAATATAGAAAGTTAATATAGTCTAGAGGATCTATTAAAAAAATATTCTTTTTATTTTTTAACAAATGCATAACTGGTTTTCTAACATTAGGGTTCAAATGAACTGGATAAATGAAGACATTCTCTTCGAATTCATCAGCTAAATCTTTTATGGCGAGACAGATATTCTCAAAACTTCTTCCAAAGTTTTCTCTTCGATGGCCTGTTATTAATATAATTTTTCTACCAGAATTTTTTTCAATTATTTTTAAGAGATTCTTATCAAGCTTTTTGAAAATAGATTTGTTGGACCCAATTTTTTGTAAAGTATTCTTTAAAGAATCGACAATAGTATTCCCAGTTACAAAAATATTTTTTTTAGGAATATTTTCTAGAATAAGATTTTGTTTCGCGTTTTCAGTAGGAGCAAAGTGATAATCTGTTACTAATGAAGCGACTCTGCGATTTATTTCCTCGGGAAAAGGAGAATTCTTATCATTTGATCTCAAACCGGCCTCAATATGACCTATTTTAATATCTTTTAAAAAAGCAGCCATACTCGCAACCTGTGTCGTGGTTGTATCGCCGTGAACTAATACTAAATCCGGTCTAAAGTCAGAATAAATCCGATCTAAACCTTTAAATAATTCTGAAGATAGTTCATTCAAGTTTAGATTCTTTTTGGGAGAAGAGGCAAAATAGTCAATATTCATATTAAAAGCCTCCAATGCTTGATCTATCATCTCTTTATGTTGGCCAGATACACAAAGTTTTAAGAAGAACTTTTTTGATCTTTTTATTTCGCTATATAAAGGAGCTACTTTTATTGCCTCAGGTCTTGTTCCTATGACGATTAGAATCTTTTTTTTATTTCTCATAGATAGATTCACAAGGATGCATTAAGTTTTTGAAATAATTAGAGCTCTTCAAAAAAATTTTGATGTATATTACAGCTTGTTTTAAAAAGATGAAATTTACTCAAGATATTATTTTTAGTATAGATTTATTATTATTCTCAAAATTTACCGATAATCTTTTTGTATCTAAATCCTCATTAAACATAGGTGAATATTTAGCTGGATTTATTTCTACATTGTTTTCTGAAATTAAAATCAATTTTCTCATAAAAAAAGTTAGTTCTAGAGTTTGTGAATCAATTCTTTGCACGTCTATGTCTGGATGAAGTAAAAGAATACTTTGAGATTTGTTAATACTTCCTCTCACTTGATCATATATTTCTATGGCATCTAAATCAAAAGAGATAATTCTTTCATGAAATACTGGGCTTAAAAATTTTGAATACCCATCGTGTTGACCAGTCATGATGATTTTTTGGTCTTGCTTTTTACAATCTCTATCAATTATTTTTGCTCTTTTGCCAACCCTGAAAGATGACCAAACATCTGAAGAATTTCTATCGTCAATGACAACAGTATTATGAGAAATTGTAGATCTTATAAGATTTCTTTCTTCTGTGTTTTCGTAAGTTGAAGTTCCTCTATTTACAAAAATTTTATGGCCAAATGAAGAAAGTTCAAAAGAAAGAGAATCTGCATGGCAATGGCCAGGATTATAAGAAGGACCTATATCTGCAGTATCAAAAATAATATAAAAATTTTGATTTTTACAAACAACATATCCACTTTCTTTTCCATTTAATAAAACATTATTTTTTTCCAAGTAATTTTCTTCTTGAATATCATCAATGTTAAGTGATGCTGCGTAGGTGTTAATATCTTCTATACTTAATGATATGCCCAAAGAAGAATCATTAAAAAAAGATATCTCTTTGTTAGGATGCGTCATTTTTTCTAACCAACCTATAGATAGAGGAATGATATTTCTTAGTTTTGAATTGATATTATCAATATCTGAACAATCACCTTCAATTGAGCTATAAAGATTATGAATGTCTAATAAGTCTTCAACAATAATGGAATGGTACATAGGAGAACCTTCGAAGTGGCCTCCATCTAAAAAGAATTGCTCATCTAATTGACTATCTAGCTCTTCATGTATTTTTTTTGAAAAAGAATTATTCTTATATTGATCAAAAAAAATACTGGAAAATGATAAAGCTTTTAGATTAGAAAAATAGTGATTACAAAGTAAATGATACTCAATTTTTTGTTTTAGTATTTCTGTTTGAAAATAAATAAAATTAGTTATAGCGTCGTCATTAATCTTTTCATTTACAACCCATTTAATTAAATTAACAATCCTTAAAGATGTAGGATAAGGATCATAAAATTCATGCTTAATATTCTTTTGATAGTTTGAAATAAATAGATAAATGATCTCCTTTTTTTGATCATTAAATTTCATTGAATCTTTTGAATTTAGAAAATCAAAATAATAAAGATTATATCTCCACAATTTTTCATATTTAATTGATTGATTTAGAAAATTATCATCAAACTTAAGACTTTTATTTAAAAAAATGAACTCTTTTCCATGAAAAGAATAAGTTTTATTTTTTATGTATGGAAATTTCGAATGTAAATTTTTAGTACGGACATTTTTTTCATCTATTAATTTCAGGAATTTAAATTTTCTAAAAAATCTGTTGAAGATTTGAACTCTCTTCAAATGCAGAATTGTTGAGAAGTATAAGAAAAGTATTTTCAAGATCAATTATGTGAGAGCTCAAGAGAAATCTCGCTAACCTTCAAAATTTCTTGAAGTTTTATAGGAGATCTTTCTCCCTTTTTAATTGTTTCTATAAAACCTTTAATGCACTCTGCTTGTCCTTTCTTTTGGCTGAAATAACTTATATTTTTTAAAGATTTGACTCCATAAGATTTAAGCTTTTTAAAATTATCCAGAACAATAACTTTATCATTGAAAAATACTTTTAGAATTTCTTTTGGATATTTTGAATTACCATTTGAAAAGTAATTGATATTAGCTATGGAACTGTTTTTAAATTTTACCGAAATTGAAAAGGTATCCCTATTTAGAGCATCCGAGTGCATAACTGAATAATCATCAATATCAGAATCACTTAGAAAAACAGCTAAATCAATAAAATGACATGCTTCTCCTATTAATCTTCCTCCTCCTTCCTCCTTATCCTGAATCCAATGATCATTTGAAATATTTCCTGCATTAATAGTGTACTCAATTGCTAGTGGATATTTATTTGTTGAAAGAACATTTTTAATTTTTTGTACCAAAGGAGAAAAACGCCTATTAAACCCCATCATTATTGAAGGTAATTGCGGTGAATTATTTATTTTATTTTTAATCTCGTTAAATTGTTCAAAATTTATACATAATGGTTTCTCAAGAAAAATATTCTTGTCTGCTTCAATAGCTTGTATTAAAAATTTTGCATGAGAAGAATGAGAGCTTGCTACAAAAACAATATCGGAATTTCCATTTTTGAAAATTTCATCAGCATTACTTGTAACTCCATTGAAAGAATATTTCTTTAAAACATTTGGAGTATTTAACCCCGACTTTGTCAAAAGCATATTGAAGTCGACATTATTTTTTTCTAACTTAGGCATGAGAACAGAAGTTGCATAGTTTCCCGCACCTATGAAATCAACTTTCATTGAATCTTTAGGAGCGCTAGTTTTGTTATTTAGTACTAAAGTATCTCTTTGAACTGAACTCTCCAGATTGTATTGAAAAATAATACCTAAAGAATTATTTTTATTGAGTGCTTCATAGCCCTGCTCAAAATTTTCAAAATTAAATCTATCTGTAATTAGTTTATCTGGCTTAAATGATCCCTTATCAATTAGATTAAGAATTGATTCAAAGTTTCTATTTTGAGTCCATCTTACATATGCTATTGGATAATCAATTGATTTATCTTCATAATTTTTATCGTATCTTCCTGGTCCATAGGAACTAGAAACCTTAAAACTTATTTCTTTTTCATAAAGATCTTGTCTAGAAAATCGAATATCTGCCGTTCCAACCAGTATTATTCTTCCTTTTTTTCTGCAAACTTTTGCTGCTATATCAACTGGATCACTTGATTGAGAAGAAGTTGAAATAATTACAGCATCAACTACATGTTTGCCGGATATAGCTGATACTGCGTCATCAACATTCATCTTTTCAGAAAGGTGCACCGTTTCAGCTCCAAGATTTTTAGCGTGTTCAAGCCTGCTTGAATCAATATCTACGCTTATAACATTACATCCATTTAAAATTAGTAACTCAGTACATAGAAGGCCGACCAAACCCATACCAATAACTACATAAGTTTCACCTAAAGTTGGCTCAGATAATCTTATCCCGTGAAGAGAAATAGATGACAAAATTGTAAACACAGCTTGTTCATCAGTTACATTATCTGGAATTTTTTGGCAAAGATTTTCAGGAACTTCGACAAATTCTGCATGAAATCCATTAGAAACTACTCTATCGCCAACTTTGTAATTTTTTACGTCTTTACCTACGCTTTCAACTATACCAACATTGCAATAACCCAATGGAATTGGCTGATCCAATTTATTTAAGACCTTCTGGTAAGTCTCAAATACACCCTCAATCTTCATTTTGTTGATGACTTCTTTAACTCTTTCTGGTTGCGTAAGTGCTTTTTTTAAGATCCCAGACTTACCAAAATCTAAAAGCATTTTCTCTGTTCCTGGAGACAATAATGAAATACTTGTTTTGATGCAGATATTATTGCTGTCTGGTTTTCTATTTGGAATGTCCTCCAAATAAAGTTGACCATTTTTTAGGCTTTGAAATAGTTGCTTCATGGATTATTGTCTCTAATATCATTCCAAATAATCAGAGAAAGTATTTGCATGATTGTGTAACTTGCATCCACCTTCCCGTCTTGGTTAAGTTTAATAAGCTTCATTACGCCTTCATAATCAAGAATATCTGTTTTTTTTATATTTTCTATTGTGATTTTATCCTTAATATAAGCTTTTAAGTCAGATTTAACCCATTTTCTTATTGGAGCTCCAAAGCCAGTCTTTGGCCTATGAATTATTTCCTGAGGCAAACAATCGGTCATAGAATATTTCAATATTCTTTTTGAAGAAAATAAATTAATTAAAAGTTTCTCATCTATTTTTGATGCTAGCTTTGTGATTTCCTCTCCCAAGAAGGGAACTCTTACTTCAATACCTGCTGCCATAGACATTTTATCTGTATAGTGAAGATTATGGTCTGATAGAAAGAATCTTTGCTCCAAGCTTAACATCTGGTCTAAATCACTTAAATTAGAATCTTTACAAGTTAAGTCTAAATAATCCATTAGAGGATCCTGATTCATTATTTCCTGATATTTTGGTTTTAAAATTAGATTTAAAATTTCTTTGTCAGCCCAACAAAAATAATCTGATATTTTATTTGAGCCTTCTTTAAAGCTGGAAAGAAATTTCTTAATTCTTCTCTGAGTAGGAACATTTTCATTAAGAAGGCGATTTAAAAAATTTACATTTCCTAAATTTACCCACTTCCTTATTTTGTTATTTAGAAGTAATGCTCTGTGTCTTCTGTAACCAGTAAAAATATCATCGCCTCCAGTTCCTGAAAGTAAAACTTTTATATTGTTTTTTTTTGCTTCCTTGCAGATCAAATAAGTATTAAAGATCGCTGGATCAGAAATAGGTTCATTCATTATAGATATGGTTTCTTCAATATTGTCTATTAGACTAATGGAAGAAAGTTCACAGATATTTAGATTAACCCCAAGGAATTTAGCAACCTTTTTCGCGTAAGGAAGATCATCTTCAAAACCATCAGCTTTTGCATCTGATGTTTTAATTGTAAAACATTCTAAATTTTCATTAATTTTGCTGGCAAAATAAGCAATAGAAGATGAATCTAGTCCTCCTGATAAAAAAGAGCCTAAGGGAACGTCAGAAACCATTTGGTCTTCAACGGTTTTTTTGAGAGTGCTGAAGACGGCTTTTTTTGCAGCATCTCTACTTTGTATTTTTTTTGAACTATTTTTTTTGTTTACTAGAGGGGGGGAAGAAAATTTATGTTTTTTAATTTTCGAAGATTCTATCTCCAAGAATGATCCAGGCTCAATCTTTTCAATTCCTTCGATAAAAGAGGAACTTAATGGGTTCCATAAATACTTCAAGCTCATGAGGAATGATGATTTATTTAAATTCAATTTATGCTTTAAATAAAAAGATATTGGTTTTGTCTCGCTTGAAAATACAAAAGATTCTTCTGAATGGTGAAAATATAAAGGTTTTATGCCAAATCTGTCCCTTGCTAAAAAAACTTTTTTTGCTTCTTTATCATATATCGCAATAGAAAATATGCCGTCCAATCTTTCAATCATTTCAGATCCCATGTGGACATAAAGATTCAAAATAACTTCGGTATCAGTTGTACTTTTAAAAATGTATCCTAATTCATTAAGTTCTGACCTAAGTGACTCATAGTTATAAATTTCGCCATTGTAGCTAATGATGAATCTTTTAGATTCAGAAACCATTGGTTGCTTTCCATTTGAAGAGGTATCAATAATCGATAGCCTAGTATGGCCAAGTGCAATTTGATTATCATGATCAATATACAAACCAAAATCATCTGGGCCTCTATGATTTAAGAGAGATAGAGCATTTTTAAATCTTTGCTCATCTAAACAATTTACAACTCCAAAAATTCCACACATTAAATTAGTAGTTAAGCCTTAGAATATTTGGCAAGTTTATTAGGCTTTTTGACTCTTCTATTAAGTATCTGCTGTGATGAATGAATTTTAGTTTAGATACATTTTTCATGATTCTTTTTTCTGATAGAAGCTTGAAACTAAAAGAAGATAAATAGGGGGAAAGATAATCGAAAAGGATACTAAGATGAGTATTAGAGCTAGAGGAATAGACATAAAGCTGTATAGCTTAGGTCTTGTACAGTAGTAAATTAAATAAGTAACAAAAAAAAAGAAAATTAATCCTAATTCAATTGAATATCTCGAAAAACTTGAAACAGTGTCTGTTAGGTATCTATTTCCTCTGCCTCCAGTAATTCCTTGATTTTCGTATTTGATCACCAGATTAAACTTATCATTTACTTTATTAGCGGCTTTTTCATATGATCCCCCTCCATTGCCAAATGGATTTAATAGCAATGATCTATAGCCAATCTCGACAGCAAGCATTCTCTCAGAAACAGATCCATCCTTAAGAAGAATTGATGGATTCGTTAATAAAGTTTTAATCAGTTGCCCACCTCTTGAATCTGAGTAGGTAGTATTTAAAAAGCTCATAACAATAATTGGTAGCAAAATCATTATAGACAAAAGTCTTTTGAAAGATATTTGAGATAAAAAATAGATACCAAATAGAAAAAAAGTTAAAAGATAACCAGTTCCTGATCTTGTTAAAAGTATAATTATCAAACACAGTGAAATTAAAATTAAAAAAGATGAAGATGAAATCTTTTTATTTTTCCAAAAATAGTAAGAAATGACTATTTGCACTAATGCAGTAATTGAGTTGAAACTTGGCTCGGCTGCAAATCCAGTAACACCTCTTCCTCCAGCAGAGTCTTTTATTGTTCTAACAATATTTTCAGCTAAAGGCACAAAAGTTTCCGGTGAAATAAAGTGCCAGATAATTCCAAAAAAGTTCAAATAGATTGCTGCTTTCAAAGCAAAAGGTGAGAAAAACTTAAAATAATAAAAAATAGTCAGAAAAGTAATGAATGCAAAGAGTAGGCTAAATCTATACCGAGGTTCAAAGCTATTTTGAGGATCAAACCCGCTATAAAATAGTGAAAAAAATGCAATCATGATGAAACAAAAGCTAAGGTAATTTAAAGTAATTCTTCTTTCAAGGAATCTCCAAAAGAGCAGTAAAGAACCAAATAAAATACTAACTGGCTGAACGTCAGTACCTAATGGATAAGGGGAAATAAAGGGCATCAAAGAAAAAAAGAAAAACAAATTAACAATAAATAATTTCATTGAATCCTTTTTAGTTTAAAGAAATTTATCTTATTAGATACAAATATCATTATTTCTTTGAAAATCATTCATTTAATTGAGCATTATATTAGACTGAGCAGTCAAAATCTTAATAGAGTAATGTAAAATTAGATATGGAAAACAATAATGAAATAAATTTTTTTGAAATACTAGATGAACTATGGAAAGAGAAATTAAAAATTCTTCTTATTTCAGCATCTTTAGGGTCATTATTTTTTTTATACTCTCTTTTTCTTCAAGACATTTATATTTCAGAAACCAAATTAAAAGTAAATAATAATGATTTAACCAGTCAACTTGAAGCTTCTAATTTAGGTATATTTAATTTCTTTCAGCAGGGCGGCAGTCAGGCAGGATACCTACAGGATCATATAAAATCTAGAGATTTTTTTAAGTTAGTTTCCGAAAAAACTAATTTAATCATTCTCTTATTGAATTATGAAGATATTAAAAATTTGAATGAAGAACAGATAAACAGTTTACTTTATTCTCAATCTGTAAGAGAAAAGTACAAAGATGAACTTTCAAAGCTTAATTTTTTATCGCAACATTCTCTTTTTGATTCATCTTTTGAAATAGATACCTCCATGGGCCCATTTGCGATTAGGTCTTTTCATGAAAATCCAATCATGGCTAAGATAATACTTGAAGTAATAGTCCAAGAAACAAATGCTTACTTTAAAATGAGAGATGATAAAGAGTCGAAAGATGCCATTGATTATATTTCTAGAGAGCTGCCAAAAATTCAGATCGTTGACATACAAGAAACTCTATCAAGTGTTTTATCTGCCAAATTGAGAACTTTGGTCCTTTCAAACATTAAGACCGATTATGTTTTAGAATATATTGACTCTCCTTATGTACCAGTCTCACCAAGCCTCCCTGCAAAAAGGCTTTACTTATATTCTGGAATCATATTAGGTTTATTTTTGTCTATATTTTGGATCTTATCTAGGAAATATCTTCTTCGTGAATAGATATTTCATGATCTAAGCTTTATAAACTTATTATCTAGACTAAGGTTAATTATTAAATTAGATGGTTAGTCGCTCATCAAGTTTTCATTTTTTAAAGAGAAAACATGCATTTATTCCAGCAATAGACCCTTGAGTAATCGGGTGATTTTTTTCGTTGAATGTTAGGCTAGATAAAAAATCTCTGTGCTCTTGTGCCAAACTTTGATCTTCAATTGCCTTGTGAATCTCTGGGAGCATTTTTAGTTCGGTTGTTGAAATTGAAGCATCCATAAAAGCTCCATCAAAGCCATGTAATTTTACTAATGATTCAAACTCCTCAGGTTTATAACAATTTGATATTGGACAATCAGCTCCATCAGTAAGTTTTCTAAAAGCTTCTTTTAAAGGCAAGTTAGAATATTTTTTATTTTTTATTTGGGTTAGATAAGCAGTATATAAATGAAGCCATAATGAAGAATAATTATAGACCATGACTTGAAAACTGCCTCCAGGTTTAAGGACTCGGTATATTTCTTTGAGTGCCAAATTTATTTCTTTTGCATGATGCAACACTCCAGATGAATGAACCAAGTCCACTGAATCCGATTCTAGTGATAAGTTGTTAAGATCCTCATCAATTTTTAAAAATTCAACCTCTATTCCATGCAAATCAGTTCTTTTTCTTGCTATTTTCATTGCAGGAGCTGAAACATCCGCTCCTATAAGCTTTTTAGGATTTGAAAAATGCCCAAATCCAACTAAGTCGTTTCCTGGTCCACATCCATAATCTAAAACTACTAAGCCGTCAGCTTGATTAACCGGCATAAGTTCAATGTAACCAGGATAAATAGAATTTCTCCAATGGAAATGCTCCAAAGATTGTTCAACTGTACCAAAGGTTTTTTTGTTCACCATATGAACAGACCAATAAGATTCAGAACCTTTAAAAGAAGCTAGTTTGGAACGAATTTTATTTAGAAAAGTTTTTAATTTATCAAGGACTATCTTCATAAGAACCTGCAAAATTTAGGCGAATAAGTATTTTAAAGGATTCAATAGATGGTATAAGAGATTTTTTTTAGTCTGTCTGTTTCCATAAGTTTTTTTTGAAAAATTAATTCATTATTTGAATTTATTAATTTTCTAACCTATATATTTTAGTAAAGCTGATGCCTCTTAAATTTGCGTCCTACATCCAAAGATGCTTTTGACTTTTAGCATTAATTAAATTTGGACATATTTAGCTCATGCTTTTCTATTGATCCTTTAATAAAGTTAAAATTGTCTAAAAACCATTGAACAGTCTTTTCTAAACCGTCATCTATGGATGTTGTTGTAGTGAAATTTAGTTGTTCCTTAGATTTTTTAGTTGACCCAAACCTTCTACCGGAATTATCCCAATCTCGTTTAGGTAAAAGATTTATATTTCCATCATTTTCAGTCAAAGAATTAATAATTTTTGCAATTTCAATTATTTTAGTCTCTTCTCCAGTTGCAAGATTGTATGCTTCTCCATCAACCCCTGATAAAGCACAGGAAATTAACCCTTCGGCTATATCTTCTACAAAAATAAAATCCCTAGATGATTCTCCCTCATTTTCAAGAGGAAGGGCTTCCTTATTTAAAGCCTTCCAAATAAAAGTAGGTATCACATTTCTCCAAACAGTATTAGGTGTTCCTCTCCATCGACCAGCCCCCAATAATTCTCCCGGTCCATAGACATTTTGAAATCTTGCTTTAACAAAAGGAAAACCATAACGATGAAAATAATAGTTACCATACATTTCCCCTATGAGCTTTGAAATAGAATAAGGACTGTCATGAAATAAAGAAACTGGTGCATTTTCTTCGGTAGCAGTTGGGTTGTCATAAGTTTTATCTGCAACGGCGCAACCAGCAGCTGAATAAACTACCTTTTTTAAATTTTTATTACTATGAAAAAAATCAAATAACATCAACGAAGTTAATGTATTGTTTTCATGATCTTGAATGGGAGAAGCAATAGAAGATTGATTACCATGGAAGCACGCTAAATGAAATATATAATCCAAAGCTGGATTAATTTTTTGTAAAATTTCTGTTTGTGAAATCGAACCAATAATAAGATTTATTCTTTTATCATTAGGAAGATTTTTTGTCTCAGATGACAACAAATTATCCACCACAATAATCTCTTTAGGGTTATATTTTTTTAAAATTAACTTAATTAAATTACTTCCGACAAATCCACATCCTCCAACTACAAGAAGAGTTTTTCCATCAAGTGAAAGACCAGAATTCATTTTTTTAAATGGCTATAGATTTCGTCAATTGAATTATTATCATACCATTTCAATTGTCTCTTAATTATTTGCTCAAAAGTAAACTTGGGTTTCCAACCAGCTTTGAAAGCCTCTTGTGGATCTAAAACAACCTCTTTAATATCGTCTTTATTAATTTCTCTTACCTCAATTGTTTTATCTTTGATATTAAAGTGATCACAAACTAATTCATAAATTTCTTTGATTGTATTTCCTCTACCTGTCGATAGGTTGAATATACCTTGAATATTTTTTTCAAAAATTAAATCAATGAAATCCATAAAATCCGAAAAATCTAAAAAATCTCTAATTGAATCTGTGCAAAAACATTTTTTTCCATCTTTTAGTCTCCCATAGAAAGTTGGAATCGGTCCTATAGAAAGTCTAGGCCCACAGATATTTCCTAATCTTAATGATACGTATGATAAATCTGAATTCATTAAATAAGCCTCTCCTGCCGTTTTAGAAATACCGTAACTTGTGAATGGTTTAAGATTACTATGAATAGAAATTGGGGTTGATTCAGGAACACCGTAGCAGAGAGCTGTCTGGAAATTAATAAACTTTTTTACTTTCATTTTATCTGCATGATTAACTAAATTTATCATCCCTAAAATATTTGTATTTATATCTTCATGAAAATCATTTGGATCTTTATATGAAGCTGCTGAATGAATGATAATTTCAGGGTTACTTTCCTCTATGGCATGCTTAAGAAGATCGATATCTGAAATTGAGCCCTCAAAAAAATTAATGCTTTTTTGATTAGCTATGTAATCTTCTGAACCAGTTGCAAAATTATCAATACCAGAAACTATATGTCCCATTTCAAGAAATCTATCAGCTAAGTTAGAACCTAAACATCCAGCTATTCCAGTAATAAATATGTTCACTTATTTTTTTTCTGAATCTATTCTTAGATGAGTGTATTCACCTAAAGTACCGAACTCTTCAAAATAATCTACAGCTTTTTGAACCGTTGTTTCTATTGGGGTGAATTCAATATCTCCGAAATCTTTAAAAGTCCTTTTGGGATCAAGTAAGATCGATTCGACATCATCTTCACTTAAATCCTTAATTTCAGGCTGAGGATACTCATTTAATCTCATTGATTTTACAACTTCATCATATAGCTCAAGAATTGCAACATCTTTGCCAGAAGAAAAGTGATAAGCGCCGTGGCCTTTTCCATGAATAGCTTTGATAACGCATTTTGCAAGATCCATGACATAAACAAAGTCTCTTCTCGCCTTGGTAACGAAACACTGTTGATTATTTTTGATGCGATTAAAAAAAATAGGTAATGGACCTGCTACATTTCTTGGTCCGACAACATTAGCCAGTCTAAAAGTTACATAATCAAGACCTGAAAGTTCTAAAAAAAGTTCATTTGTTGTTTTAGTGATAGCGTAACTACTCCCTTCAGGATTTCTAGGATGATCCAATGTTATGGGTTGTTCGTTGGGTTTCAATCCATAGCAGAGTGCTGTTTGAAAATAGATAAATCTTTTTACATTAAATTTCTTTGAGAGTTGAATTATATTTGATCCTCCAACGCAGTTTGTAAGAGTGTCGTTGTACCAATCATCGGGGTCCTTATATGACGCAGCCGTATGAACAACAACATCAGGCTTGAACTCCTCAAAAATTTCTTCCATTTTGATCAAATTTGAAATTGATTCAAATGATAAATTCAAGCGAGGGTTTTTACTTAGATGTTCTTGCCTACCTGTAGTTAAGTTATCGATTCCGTAAACTTCAATGTCTTGTTCTAAAAGCAATTCAACAACATGTGAGCCTATCTGGCCCAGAGCACCAGTTACTAAAACCTTCATTATTAATCCTTTATTAAAGCCTTAAATTGAGCAAAATTATCATGATAACTTTGATGCCATAATTCAAGTGACATTATAGCCCATGTTTTTCTTGAATATTTAGATTCAGAAGATTCAAAATCTTCTATATGGACCGTATTAAATATGTCTCTTTTTTTACTATTAATATCGCTAAACAGATCTTGCATTAATCCTTTAAGGTCATTCGAGAACCAATCATGCAGTGGAACTGGAAAACCCATTTTATCTTTACGGGATAAAATTTCATGAGGAATGTTATTCTTAAAATTATGTTTGAGAAGGTGTTTCATTTGCCCATTTGGAAACTTTTTATCAGCTGGAACTGTTGCCAATAATTCGACAATTTCAGTATCAATAAAGGGCACTCTTGATTCTAAGCCATGAGCCATACTAACTCTATCTTCCACTTGCAATAATGCTGGCAGGAGGGTCTTAAAGTCAAAATGCGTCATTTTATCAAAATAAGCTTCTTTTCTTACATTATTTTGATTATTAAAAATTTTTTTGTAACGGTCCTCAACACTTTCTAAGTTAGTAAATTCCCAGTTAATTTCATTACCAAATTCTGTAGATTTATTTAATAAGAATAGATATCTCATATCCATTTCATCAAATAAACCCTTACTCCAGAATCTAGAAAGCAAAGGTTTATATTCCTTTAAGATTTGTAAATTAGGTACTATAGATTCTAGGGTGACCAAATAATTTCCATTAGACGCTGTGCCTTCAATTGATGCCTTAAGACATTGCTCAAGGTATGCAATAATATATCTTGCATATCCTCCAAAGATTTCATCTCCTCCTTGTCCACCAAGTAAAACTTTTAAATGTTTAGACGCTTCCATTGAAGTCATAAATTGAGGGAATGATCCTGGGCCTGCAACAGGATAGTCAAGAGAATAAATAACTTGCTTTATATAGCTCTCAAAATCTTTAGAGGATATATCTTTAATAACAAGGTCAGAACCGCAATGATCTGCAGCGCTTTGTGCATACTGACTTTCGTCAAAACCTGAAGGTTGTAAAAATCTTCCATTGAAACCTTTTATGCTTCGGTCTAATTCATTTGAAGCTAAATTTAGAACTAAACTTGAATCTATTCCTCCAGATACATATGCACCAACCTCTACATCACTAACAAGATGGTATTTAATTGAATCATTTATAGCAGAAGTGATCTGTTCATTAAAATCACTGGCAGAAGTATTCCAATCAATTTTATATTCAATGTCCCAATATGGTTGTATGTTTATTTTACTATTTTTAATTTCAAGAAAGTGACCTGGTTCTAGTTGAAAAATTTGATCAAAAAGAGTGTTATTTGAAATGCTGTATTGAAAAATTAAATATTCTGAAAAAGCCTCTTGGTTTGTATTTATTTCTTTCAGAAATGGAATCAAAGCCTTTGCTTCAGATGCAAAATAAAAATTATTATCGATATGAGTGTAATGAAAGGGTTTAATTCCAAAGCGATCTCTAGCACAAAAAAGAGAACCTTCTTTTTCATCCCAAATAGCAAATGAAAACATACCTCTTAAATCATGTATAAAATCTTTGCCGTAGATTTTATAACCAGCAATAATTACTTCGGTATCGGAATTTGTTGTAAAGGAAAATTTTGAAGAATATTTCTTCTTAAGCTCTTTATAATTATAGATTTCACCATTATAGGTAATTGAAATATTATCTCTTCGCATTGGCTGTGCAGCGCGATCTTCGAGATCAATAATAGATAATCTTCTATGACCAAAACCAACCGATTTATTGTCATTAAACCAAGCTCCCTCCCCATCTGGCCCTCTGTGTTCTTGCAAATAATTCATAGCTTGAATGTATTTGCTTAATCCTTTTTGGGGTTTATTGAGAAGATTGTAAACCCCTGATATTCCGCACATAGTCTAATTTTTTTATTTGATAAACTTCCTTAAGAAGTTTTTGATGAATAATAACACGGGGCTGTTTGAGTTAATTGCTTTGATGTAAAGATATTTTAATATGCTATTGGGTGCATACTTTATTTGAAAGGAATAAGGCTTTACTTCAGATGCTCCAAACTCTGAGAAAATTGCCTGTAAATTATCATCGAATATTTTAATAAAGTTTTTCAAAGTATATTCATCAGATTTAAAAAATAAATCAAAATTGTTTTGAATAATTTCTTTTACCAAATTTTTATCTTCTATACGGGATATTACCTCATCAAGATTGGAAAAATCCTTTTCCAAGCAAATGTAGTTTTTATTTGGTATTAAAATATTATTATATTTTCCAGGAAACATTATAGGACAAACATTCATTGCAGCCGCCTCAAAAATCCTTGGTGAAATGGTTCGGTAATGAATATTACCCTCATATCTTTCTAAGTGAGCAGAATATGCTTCACTTTCTGTCATCTCATCTTTGCTGATTGCATCAATAAAGGGTTTATAAATTTTTCCTGTAAAATCAAATATAGAAACTCCTGCTTCGGTTCCTAGTGTAAATCTTGAATTGCCTAAATATTTAAACCATTCTTTTCCATACATTCGATCAGATTCATCTGTAGAAATATTCAAGTTAAGATTACTAAACTCTTCTCGGCTTAGGAAATATTCTCCAATTTCATGTTTTTCTTGAGAACCTCTCCCCATATAAATAGGCAAATTTCTGGCTCTATAAAAAATATCAATAGTTCTCTCTGAAAATTCTTTTATATAAGGCTTATAAACTGAATAGTCGCCTACAAAGCCAGTCAAGGTTTGATGAACATCTACTCCTTTTAGATTGCTTTTGAATAAAAGATCATGAAATTCTTGATCAGCTAGAGTATAAATTTGTGAATATCCAATTTTTTTAATAATCTCTATTCTTTTATCATGATGTTGATGCTCATCTTGAAAAAAATAAATTTTGACTGCATCTTGCTTAGAGGTGAATTCTATAATCTCTTCTGAAAGGTAAAAAGGATAGGATCCAAAAATTGAATAATGAAAAATAATTACATCAAATTTTTGTCTAAAGAATGTAGAAGATGGTTTATAAAAAGTATTTAATTCTAGAAAGTTACCTTTTGAAAATTTATTAAATGATTTAAGGTGTTCACCAATAGTAGTTGCATTATCATTTGGAGATTGATGATATAGCAAAAGATTTTTTATCATTTATCCTAAAGATTAAAGTTTCTAAACAATCCAACTCTTAGAATCAACAATTTCATCAATTTATAAATGTTATTAAACGAAAACATTATTTCTAATCTTATGAATAAATCTAAAACAGATAATATTATCAAGCTATTATTTGATTGATTTTAGAAGAGAGATTAAGGGAAAGATGTTTTTGTTTACATCAAAAAACTTTTCTGCGAATTCTCTTGAATTGCTTGAAACTTTATTTCTATACACTTGATCTGTGATTAAGTTCCGAAGAACATCCTTAATATTAAATACATTTGCTTCAACTATTGGTAAGGATTTTATTTCAGGAAAATAATTGTGGAAATTCTTTATCCATGATTCTCTTAAATAACAGATTACAGGCTTGCCTAAAGACATAGTTTCTACTCCTGTAGAGCCCCACCATCCATATATAAGCTGTTCAACAACTATATCAGCTTGAACTTGATAATATTTCATTTCTTTTAAATGTTTATCTTGAATATATAAGTATTTAATTTTATATCCTTCGTTTTTAAGATCTTCGATGGCTTTAATCACATGAGCCGAACCTTTTATATTTTTTTTATCTTTTCCTCTATCTTCATCGAAATATGAATGTAGTATTAGAAGCTCATCCTCTTTTTTATCCAGTAAATGCTCTTGAGGAATAATTAGGTCTGGATGCCATAAATTTAAATCTAAACTCTTATATTTAATATGAGTTGATTTAAATTGACTTGATTCATTACTATCAATTCCAAGCAAAACATCAAGGTAGTTATTCATTAAATTGAAACGTTTCATATTCCTGCTGTCATTGCACTCCCAGTCCTTCCAAGCGCAATTATTACATACGTTTCCATCTTCTAACTTTGAAAAGTTATGTTGTGTTTCATAGTCCCTACAACCAGAAGGAATTAACAAAATTTTTATTCGAAATATTTTGCATAAAAATAAAAATAATGAAAAATCCTTTTTTTTAGTTAAGCGATTAATGAGCCTATCTATAAATGAATTAGTAAAAAATGTTATATCTGCGTAATAAAAGTGAAATTTGTACTGTCTAGCAATTTTAAAAAAGAAATTTATCTCAAGGAATAATCCCTTTAAGCGAGATAGAAATTTTCTTGATGGGTTGCGTTTAAAAAAAATAACATCGTTTTGATACAACAATCTTTTACTGTGGTTTTCTGCTGCAATTATTTCAGTTTTCCAACCAAGATCTCTGAATTTATCCCTTAAAATGAAAGAATTATGGTAATCGGGATTTATAAATAATATAGATTCTTGATTCATCTTTTAGACTACTGACGTTTGAAGTTCTTTATATGAGGATATAAATTTCTTTGCAAGAATTAAGGAGGAAATTGTAAAGGTAACAGATATAACAATAAAGTAGTTTGGAATCTGTTCATAGAATAAGCATAAGAATGAAATTGGATAAAAAATTAAGATCACCTGAAAAGCTTTAAAAAAGCTTAAATCCTTGATGGGGTTGTGTCTTTGAACAGACACATAAGCAGCAATAACCATAAACATATAGCATGCCAATGTTGATATAGCCGCTCCTTCTTTTCCAATTTTCTGAATTAAAAAGATATTTAGTATTATATTTAAACTAGCAGCAATAGTTTCAATAATTAACTGTAATGCTGTTTTATTTTTCATTAGTAAACCCATTAGAAAAATAATATATGGCCCTTTGAGTGCATATGCAAAAACCACGTAAGGAACCACACTATATGCATCATGAAAATCTTCTGGTGTAAGTAGCTCCAAAACTATGGGTGCAAATAAAGAAATAAATAGCACAAAAACTAATGATATGTATAAATAAGAATAAAATACCTTAGTACAAATTAATTGGCCTTCTCCATTCCTATTGTTACTGTAATAGAAAGGTGGCCAGGACAGTTGAAAACCATCTACTAAAATCATGATAAATAACGCACCCTGGTAACCTAAGTTATAAAGGCCAACCTCAGATAATGGTAGATAAATATTTAAAATATATCTATCAGATGAATCAATAAAGAAAAAAGCAAAAATTGCTATTGTTAATGGAAGGCTAAACTTAAGCTGTTTGCCCAAAATTTTATGACTAAAGGAAAACTTATAGTTTTTGAGAGATAGGAGATAAACAAAGGGTATCAATAGAACCTGGCTTATCAAGCCAGCCTCAATTATTCCAGTTAGTCCTCTTTCGAAAACTATTAAAAGAGTGAGGCTTGTAACAGTAGTAAAAAAAATTTGAATAATATTTATCTTTAAAACTTTATAAACCTTTTTCTCAAATACCAAGACAGCTATTCCTGTTGAATTGAAATTAGAGAAAAAAAGAGAAATGAGAGAAATAATAATTACATAAGAATAATCTTTAATCCCAAAAGCCAAAAGTGAAATTTCATCAGAAAACGAGATAAGAAATGAAAGTACTATGAACGATAAAACTATTATGAATATTAAGGGAGACCAAATTACTTCATCTTTAGTTACGTCCTCTTTATCAAAAAAATAAATATATCTGCTTATTCCATTGGTAAGAGCCAAAGTAGTAATTGTCATCAATATTGCACTAAAAATAGCAATAATAGATATGACTCCGTATCCCTCTGGAGTTATGTATCTTGTATAAATAGGTATCAAGATGACTGATAAATATTTGTTAATCGATGAACTAAAAGCAAGTATCAGAGTATCGCGACCAAAAGAAAAATTCGATTTCATGAGGGTTAAATCAAAAAAACGCTATAAATTAGGGATATCGATTGAATTATTTTGGTAAACATTTTCAAAGTATATTGAATAAAATGCTTGAAAGGATGTCAGCAACATAAGAACATTTAAATTATTACCAGTGAATTTTTTATTAGGTTCTTTAATATCGATAATATCTCTGAGTCGGTCTACATTAAGAAAATTGCTTAAAAGGTCAAGATTTAAATCATTTAAATATTTACCCCATATATTTTCATCTGATAACCAATCACCATAGGGAGAAGAAAATCCAATTTTTGGACGGTATACAAATTCTGAGTCAAAGTATCTTGTAGCAATTTTTTTTATATTTTTTTTTCCTATTGATTTGGAGTGAATATCATCATCGTCAAGAGAAAATCTTTTCTCTGCAAGCTTCTTTGTAAGAAAAGGTGGTCTGCCTTCTATACTCGCAGACATAAACATCTTATCGTGCCTTGACAAAAGTCCCTGAAGTCCATTTTTGATTAAAAGAACTGTTGCCATTTGTCTATCAGATAATCGATCAAAATCTTTTCCTAAAATTTCTAATATTTTGTTTTCTAATAACGGTGTTTTGCTATCTATGTCTAATAGTAATTTAGTTGTATCCTGCGATACAAAGCATTTTGCTAACGAGGATGTACTTTGATGAAAATTCCAATTATCAAAATAACCCAAAAAAATATCATCAACGCCTTCTCCAGTTAAAAGGACTGTAACATCACTATTTATTTTATTTGCTAGCAAGAAGTACATTGCCGTACTGGCGCCGTAAAGAGGCGCCTCAAAAAAATATATTGATTGAAGAAATGAATCACTTATTTCATTATTTGTAAAAGTATTTAAGTTGGTATCACAGTCATATAAAGACTTAACTTGATTAATATATTTTCTTTCTGACCTTGGATGCCAGTGCTTTATGTTTGTATCATCAAAATCTACAGAGTATGTTGAAATTTTTTGAGATTTATTTTGCTGTCTCAATAAGGCAACCATTAAACTTGAATCAACTCCTCCGCTTAATTGGACTCCTGTCATTCTATCAGTATCCCAGCATTGCAAAATTGATTCTAAGATAATTTTTTCAGTATCTTCTTTATGTATATCTTCGTTGAAGTTTCCAATTTCCCAGTATTCTCTCGATGATTTTTTAAAGGTTGAAAGATCAATTTCCATTAAAGTAGCAGGAGAAAAAACTTCAATTCCATCGAAGAAAGTTTTTGGATGGCATGTTGATTGAAAGAGAAGAAAATCATCAAAATTATTTTTATTTAACTTTAATTTAGTTCCTGGTGTTTTTAAGATGGGTTTAATTTCTGATGAAAAGATTATATTTTCTTTGTCTTCATAAACATATAACGGTTTTATGCCAAAGCTATCTCTAGCAATGAATACTTTATTTTTAACGCAATCCAAAATGATAAAAGCAAACATGCCCTCAAGGTAGTCAAGAATTTTAGATCCAAAGTGCACATAACCTTCAAGAATGACTTCAGTATCTGTTTCTGTTTTAAAAATAACTCCCCTTGATGTCAGTTGTTTTTTTATTTCTCTAAAATTGAAAATTGCGCCATTAAATATAATTTGGTAATTTCCATAACTACTTAAAAGAGGCTGATTACCCGCATCACTTAGGTCGTGAATCTTTAATCTTTTAGACCCTAAGGCAATAAAATCCTTTATGAAATAGCCTGTATTGTCAGGTCCTCGGTGCTCAAGAAAATTTAATGCATCTATAAAATGATTAGTTTGTATCTTATTTTTTTTAGAAATTTGGCAAAATATTCCACACATTAATTTTTGTAATTTTTATCCTTTTCTCTGGCTGGATTACCAAGGTATATTTTATCTTGTGGAACATCCCTTAGGACATTTGAGCCCATGCCAATCATCGAATTTTTTCCAATAGTTACGCCGTCTCTGACTGTACAGTTGGGGCCTATAATGACATTTGACTCAATTTTCACACTTCCACATACAACTGTTCCCATCCTTATTTGAACATTTTTATGGATCTCCACGTTTGCGCCAATGTAACATCCTTGACCAATATTCACATTATCTTCTATGCAAGTATCTGAAAGTACCCCTCTTGCAATATAGGTATTACCAAATATTTTGGTGTTCTTTCCTATAATTACGTTTCCTATATGAGGAAATTCATAGTCGTTCTTCAAATCTATATCATTGATAAAATTAAACCCATCATCTCCTATGTTGCAAAGGGAGCTAATCTCAGAACCCTCACCTACTTTAAGGTTTCTTAATACGCAGTTATCTCCAATTATCACAGATTTATCTATTGAGGAGCTTTGAATTAAAGTATTGATTCCGATCGAAACATTCTCTGCAAGCAAAACATCATCAGAAATGAATGATTTCGGGCTAATTTTGTTTTTACTATGCGAAACAAATAAATCTTTAGCAATTTTAGCTATTGTAAGCTTTGGATTTCTAACGCGGATTATAGTGGAGTTATCTGATAGACGTTTGGATTTGTTTTCATACGAAAGAATAAATACCTTTGCCAAGATATTCGGAAAATCTTTATCGAGGATGAATGAGTCACTCAGCCAAACTAGGCTATCATTTGAAGAATCGTCTGGAGAAGAAATATTTTTAAATACAAAATTTTTTTTTCCTTCGATCTCATAATCAACATCTAAAATTTTTTCTATATCTGATAGCTTGAAAATTTTCATCTCAGAAATTGTTAATGCTTTAGTTAATTTTTTTAATATCCATTATAAAGATTAAAATATTAGTAAATATTCTCTCTATTGAACTTCTCTAATAATTCATCGTAGCATTCTAGAATTCTATCTCTCCTGCCAGTTAAAGATCTTTCAACTCTTTCTCTAGGTTGCATCACCTTGTCTTGCCACCACCCAGGATGAGTGAGGATATGCAAGTTTTCATTTATATTATTTTTTATAAAATCTTTCAAACTATCATGTCTCCAGTAACCGTTTGAGTCTGAACAATATTTTGTGTCTTTCATTATTTGCTTGCTGTAGGTGTTAATTAGGCCTCCGTAAGAGGAAGAATTACAATTTAACAAGAATTCAGTCGGGTTATGAAAGCTAAATGCTTTCAATGAAAATGGGAAGAATTTTTCAACTATTGAGGCTTCCAGTCTGATTTTTTCATCAAGCTGATCTTCGGATCTTATATCATGAAAGTCTGAGTCAAAGTGAAGTCCAATATCATGACCAAGCTCATGTATTTTACTTACAAGAAGGAATTGGTCTTTTTCAAAAATATTATAGTAAGAGCAATGAGGATTTATGAAATAAGTACTTTTCAGTGAGAGATTGTTTTCAATCTTTGCAATTTTATAGGCTCTATTAATTGAAAGATCGCAATCATGCCTCAATAAGACAAATTTATTAAAATCTTTTATCTCATTGTAGAAAATAAAACTATGAGTATTCTTAAGTGATTCGAGCACTTCTTTGTAATAATTTAAATTAAAACTTGATGCGTGAGCTTTTATATCTTCTTTTTTTGCTGACATGTTGTTCTATGAGCTTTAGTTTCTATATCATTAAATCGTCATAAGGATCATTTTCGTTTCTATCTTCTCTCTCCATTTTTTAAGAGAACCTTTTTACCATCAACAAAAAAAGGCAGGATAATTGATAGGATGAAAGCTGTAATTTTATTATAAAGCTTTTCCAAGGAATCAGATAATGTAACTTAGATGTATCCCAAGAAATCATCGCAAAAAGTAAAATGCTCATTATGAGATTTTATGATAATTTATCCTCAATTTAATCTTTGTCACATATTTTTTAAATATACCTGTCATATTCCTGCCTCATGATCTAATACTTCAATACATCCATCTTTTGTTGTGAAGAAAGAAGTTTCATTCCTTTTAACTAACTTTCCTGGCAAAGCATCTTCAAATTTTTCTTTAGAAATTTTTGCTTTCCATATTCGTATTTTTTTCCCTTTAACAATTGTATATGCCCCAGGATAAGGCTTTGTTTGTGCTCTTATGAATCTTTCAATATATTCTGAGCTTTTATTCCAGTCTATTTCGCCATCAGAAGGTTTTCTTTGCGGATATATTGTTCTTTTTGAATGATCTTGATCCTTTAAAGTGACTTTTCCCTCATAAAACATTGGCAATGTCTCAGAAATTATTTCTAATGCAGAATTCTGTATTTTTTCATAGAGCGTTTGGATAGTGTCATTTGGGGATATTTCCACTTTTTTTTGTGAAACAATTTTTCCTGTATCTACTCCAGAATCCATTTCAAAAAATGATATACCAGTTTCCTTTTCATTATTTATCATTGCCCAGACCAGTGGAGCTCCTCCTGAGTACTTAGGAAGCAATGATGCATGAAGACCGTAACATTTAGCTAACTTTCTCCATTTTTTCGTAATCATATGATACCAACCCGCAACTATGATAATGTCTGGGTTAGATCTTTTACCAAAGTTAAATAATTCGTCATCATCCATTTTATTTTTCATCAAAGCAAAAGGTATCTTATTTTCATTTGAAAAGGCTTCGAAGTCATGAAATAAGAAATTTTTGACCTTCTTTTTACTATATGAAATACGGAAATTTTGGGGAGCACTTATTATCCCTACTAATTTAGCATTCTTATAATTAGAAATTTCTTGAATTACTTTAAAACCAAATTTTGAAGCCCCAAAAAATAAAATTCTTAAATCTGCCTTAACCATGCATTTACATTGAGCAAAGACCAAATGAAAAGCCTGCTATTTTTTTTTCCTGATAAGTGTTGATCTATGATTGAGTGTGTCTCCTTAATATCAATAAAATTAAAAATAGGAGCAGAAGAGTTGTAAATTTCCCTTTTAACAAAATCTATACTTTCTCCTTTGAACCAACTAGCATCTGGAGAAGAAAAACCTTGCTTTTCTGCTTTTACTATATTTTCTGGAACGTAGGAAGCCATCATATCTCTAAGAATTTGTTTGCCATCGCTAGTTTTTTTGAAATAATCCAATTTTTTTGATCCTGGATCATTTTCATTAATTCTCATCACATCTTTAAGATTGTTTAGCTTAAGATTTACTGGACATTTCATAGCAAAATCAACTAAATCATTATCCATAAAAGGGACTCGACTCTCTAAGCCATGAGCCATTGAAAGTTTATCCTCGACCATAAAAAGACCATGAAGGAAAGTTTTAGCCTCAAAATATAAAGAGTGATTGATATAGTCTTCAGCATAATTTAATTCATTTTGATGAGTTTTAAAGATATCTCTAAAGATATCTCTAGTCCAAACATCTTTGACTTCTGTTAATACTGGCTTAAAAAGTTTTTTCAGTTGTGAATTGCTAATAAGTCTTTGCCAATATAAATAATATTGATCAATAAATTCCTCAAAATTTTGTGATGAGGCAGCTCTATAGTATCTCCAAGGATAGCCTCCAAAAAGCTCATCACCACCGCTACCTGAAAGGACCACTTTGACAAATTTACTTGCTAGTTGAGCAGCATAGAAATTAGGATAAGATTGTCCAACTCTTGGTTCTTCAAGGTGCCACGCTAACTTAGGCAAACATCTCTCCATGTCTCCTGACTTTAAAACCATTTCATAGTGCTCGGTTTTAAATTTTGCTGACATTGCTGCTGCTTTGTCTCTTTCATCAAAACCCAGCTCTATGCCTGAGGCAGAGCTTAGATCAAAACCGCAAGTAAAAGTTTTAAAATTCCTAAATTGTTCACTTGAAATAGCCGTTATTGACCCTGAATCCATGCCGCCACTTAAGTAAGATCCAAGTTCTACATCGGAAACTAATTGTCTTTTGATAGATTGTCTAAATAATCTTTGTAATTCCTCAAGATATTCTTCCTTCTTTAAAGGATTATTAGGTTCTTCAAAATGATAATCCCAATATCTTCTAACTTTCTTTCCCTTAGAGAAAGAGGACAACTCCAAAAAACATCCGGGAGGTAAAATATTGATATCATTCATTAGAGTCTGATTTGTAAAAATATTTTGGAATGTAAAATATTCGTACAGAGCCTCGATGTTGATACTTCTCTTAAAATTAGGATTTATGAAAATAGACTTTTGCTCAGAAGCAAATGAAAAGAAATCATTTTGCTCAGAATAATATAGAGGTTTTATCCCAAATCTGTCCCTAGCGAGAAGGAGTTTCTTCAATTTTCTATCAAAAAAAGCTAAAGAAAACATCCCATTGAACTTGATCAATGCATCTGAACCCCATACAGAAAGAGAATTTAATACTACTTCGGTATCTGATTTACTATGAAATATAATATTTTGACTTTCTAGTTCATTTCTTAATTCTTTAAAATTATATATTTCACCATTGTAAGATAAAACATACCTTTGATCTTTGCTAATCATTGGTTGAGCAGCTAGGTTGGATAGATCAATGATAGATAGTCTCCTGTGACCTATTCCAATATTATCCTCATGCCAATGGCCTTCACCGTCTGGACCTCTATGGGATATTGCATCGGTAGCTTGTTTAAGAAGGCTTATATCAATTTTTGAGCCCTTAAAGTCAACAAAACCAGCTATTCCGCACATTAGATTGATGATTTTTTTATTTCTTCAATGATGTATTCTTGCTCTTCTTCTTTTAAACCATCAAATAAAGGAAAAGAAATACTGCAGTGATCTGCTATGAAAGCATTAGGAAAATCTTCCGGTTTTAAAGAGTATTTATTTTTGTAATACTCCAGCATATGAACAGCATGAGTTGCGGGTCTAGTAGATATTCCCCTTTCTAATAATGAGGTCATAAGTCTGTTCCTTGAATCGTTTATATTTAGTATGTTTTGCATATTAATCTTTTCAGGTTTGAAAAGAGCAGGGAAACTCTGATAACCATGGGAGTTATGTTTTTCAGTTACAGGTATTTCTAACCAATCTATACTTTTAAGGTGATTAAGGTACTTTTTAGCAATATTTTTCCTGGTCTTAACAATTGCTTGAGCTCTATTCATTTGCTCTGATCCAAGACTAGCTTGAATATCAGTCATCCTCTGATTGAATCCCGCATAAGGATGATCTGCTAATAAATAAGGTTTAGGTCCTTCATGCCTCTGGAGATCAGAAATAGATGCACCATGATCTCTAAGCTTTCTCATTTTTTCTGCCAAAGAATTATCATTAGTTGTAATCATCCCTCCTTCTCCTGTTGTAATTGCTTTCCTAGGATGAAAACTGAAACAACCTGAATTTCCCATAGCACCAACATGCTCACCATCAATTTCACTTCCAAAACCACATGCAGCATCTTCAATTACTGCAAGATTGTATTTTTTAGAAATTTCCAATATTTTTTTCATTTCCGCTGGAAATCCAAAAAGATGAACAGGTAGTATTGCTTTAGTTTTATTTGAAATTTTTGACTCAATTTGCTCCACATCGATATTAAATGAATCCAGAGAGATATCACAAAATACAACTTTACCTCCTAAATGCTCAACAACATTTGCAGTAGAAATCCATGTAAAGGCAGGAACAATTGCTTCATCTCCAGGACCAAAGTCTAAAGCAGCAAGAGAAATATTAAGCCCAGCTGTACATGAGGTTACAGCAATGGAGTTCTTAGAACCGGTAAAATTTGACCATTTTTCTTCGAATTCTTTAACTTTAGGACCCTGAACTAACCATCCGCTTTTAAGTGGCTCTAAAACTGAGGATATCTCATCTTCTGTAAGATTAGTTCTCGCAATAGGGATTGAAAATTTCGACATTTGTCAATTAGTCCAAGCCCACAGCTTTTCTTCTAGAATCTACTTGAGCCTTATGATTATTTCGCCACTCTATAAGCCTTATAAGCCCTTCATTAAGATCAATTTGAAACTTATATCCTAGATGTTGAGCTGCAAGTTTTGGATCTCCTATCCTATTTTTAACCAATGTTGCTTGACTGCTAGGTTTGTACTGTATCGGCTTATCACAACCTGTTAGTTCAATTAACTTTTCAGCAAGTTCTTTAAGAGAAGTTCTTATCCCGGTGCCAACATTATAATTTTTATCCTGAGCTTCAGACTTCATTGCGCATACGTTGGCGTAAGCACAGTCCTCTACCGCAACAAAATCAAAAGCTTCGGATCCATCACCTAAAATGGTGGGACTTTCGCCTTTATCTATCGCATCAAGCATTTTCATTATTACTGCTATGTAAGCACCATGATAATCTTGTCTAGGTCCATAAACATTCATGTATCTCAGCCCTACATAATTAAGACCATATCTATGATGATATGCTCTCATCATAGCTTCAGCAGCAATTTTGGTGGCACCATAAAAATTCTTATTGTTATAGGGATGATCTTCATCCATTGGCTCTCTTTCAGCATCTCCATAAACACTTGCAGATGAAGAATAAACTAATCTTGATATATTATTTTTTACACATGCATCCATAACATTAAAAGTGCCTCTAACGTTGACATCAAATGCACTTGCAGGATACTCGTGACATTGTAAAAGCCACAAAGCAGCAAAATGAAATACACCATCTATTCCTTCCATTGCAGAGTTTAAAATATCTGTTTGAAGAATATCTCCTCCGTTTTCATATATAGATACCCTAGGATCGTTCAATGCATCTTGAAGATTTTCTTCGCTGCCTCTAAAAAAATTATCGTAAACTACAACAGAACCAACATCTTCTTCAAGCAATTTATCTACAGCATGAGAACCAATTAAGCCTGCACCACCAATAACTAATAAATTTTTTCCTTTAATATCCAATCAAGCCTCAATATATTCTCTGCAAATAAATTTAGACATTTCAAAGGAGCATGTCCATGCAGGAGATATAGAATTAAGTATATGTAAGCTATTATCTCTTTTCACAGCAAGAAAGTCATTAACCAGCCTCCCTTTGCTTTTATCAAAAATTTGAGCCCTTATACCAGCTTTGTTTGATGGGATAAGCATGTTGTATTTCAAATTTGGAAGCATTTTTCTTGCTTCTTTTGCAAATCCAATTTTTGAAAGCCTTAAAATTTCTTTCAGAGCTAAATTTCTGAAACCATCATGATTTTTAATAAACTGCATCCCAGAATATTTCAAATTATTTAGAGCTTCTAATAAATTAATTCCCTTCATGCCTCTATAATGCTCTCTTCCAAAACCGAAAGATGCAGTTGGGCCGAGGTAGAGCTTTCCATCAATGGATGAAGTTGTGTGAATCCCCAAAAAGGGAAATCTAAGATCAGGAACAGGGTAAATTAGATGATTAACCTTTATTCCTGAATTTTTTGAAAGTTCCCAGTAAAGTCCCCTGAATGGAAGGATTGTATATTCTTGTCCAACATCAAATTTATTACTTATTACATCCGAGTAATTTCCAGAGGTATTAATAAGAAAACCATAGTTAAATTTTGATCCATCTTTCGAGGAAACCTGATTCGCACTAGATTTATCCTTAATCTCTGTATTTGTGAAAATTTTTATCTTCTTATCTATTAAAATTTTGTTGATTGTATCCATGACGGCTTTAGGAGCTCCCACAGAAGTTATAGGTACATAGATTCCTCTTCCCCCAACACTATTAACCTCTGGATCCATTTCTTTAAGCTTTTCACGATCGATCTCATATGCCTCAATCTTATTTTTTTTTGCTCTCTCAAGTAGAAGATCAATTTGATTAACTTGATTATGATTTGTGCAAACTAGGATTTTTCCAATTTTCTTTAAAGGCAAGTTATGTTCTTCGTGGAATTCAATCATCTTTTCAGCACCAATTTTGCAGACCCTTGCTTTCACTGAGTCAGGATCATAGTAAATACCACTGTGTATAACTCCGGAATTATTAGTGCTGCTATGACTTCCTAATTGATTTTCCTTCTCTAAAATAGCTATAGTACTTTCCGGATATCTCCTACGAAGTTCAAGTGAAATCGTAGCTCCTACTATCCCTCCACCGACGATTAGAAAATCAGAACTATACAATTTAATTAATGATGGCCTGAGTTATCTCTTCTATCTTTTCTTCGGATAAATAAGGATGCATAGGTAGGCTCATTACGGATTCCATTAAATAATGCGAGACATCCAAGCCTGATGAAACGCTTGGAAACTTTTTATATCCATCCTGAGTATCCAGAGTTTTTGGATAATAGATAACGGAAGGTATATCTTTTGATTGAAGCTTACTCATTATGTCGGTTCTATTTTGAACAATTAAAGTATATTGCGCCCAAGCACTCTTTACATGATCTTGTAATTTAGGGACTTTCAAATAGTTAAGGTTTTCTAGCTTGCTTGAATATATATTTGAGACCTTTTCTCTAAATTCGAGCTCTTCAGGAAAAATTTTAAGTTTTTCAATAAGTATAGCTGCTTGAAGTGTATCTAATCTTGAATTGAGACCTATTCTAATATTGTCATACTTTTGATTCCCTTTTCCATGCAACCTAATTGAATCAATTTTATCTGCCAATTCGTCATCGCCTGTAAAAATAGCTCCACCATCTCCATAACATCCAAGAGGTTTAGCTGGGAAAAAACTAGTTGTAGTTATATCTCCCATAGAGCCAACTCTTTTATTCTTATATTCTCCCCCAAAACTTTGAGCCCCATCAATGAGAAGTTTAATATTCTCATCTAAAGAGATTTTTTTTATTAGATCAAAATCAGAAGGATAGCCAAACAAATCAACAGAGATTATGACAGACGGCCTTAGATTCAAATTTTTAGCATCAACAATTGCTTGTTTTAGACTTTCAATATTAATATTGAAGTCATGTTCGTTTACGTCAACAAAAAATGGTGTTGCGCCTAGCTGAGCAGGAGCTTCAGCAGTTGCTACATATGTAAAAGCTGGTACGAAAACAGCATCGCCGGGACCAATATTCCAAGCCATCAATGCAAGAGTTAAAGCATCAGTTCCATTTGCACACGTTAAAGCAAATTTGGATCCAGTAAATGTTCTTAATTCAGCTTCAAATTCTTTGACTTCTGGACCCATTACATACTGACCATGGTCAAGAACCTTCTTTATAGCTTTTTCCAGATTTGATCTAATTCTGTCTTGCTGAGTAACCAAATCAATAAATTTAGTTTTTTCTGTGTATTCACTCATTCTCTTTCTCAACAAGTTTATTTTCAGATTCTAAAAAATATTTAGATTGATCAATCGGGCACACTAAGTCTGATTCAAGTCTTGAGCCTGCTTTACTCATCCATCCAATTCTTCTCGCTGGCGTGCCAGCCATAATTGCAAAATTTGGGACGGTTTTTGTAACAGTAGCTCCTGCAGCTATAAAACAGTAAGCTCCTAAGTCATTTCCGCAAATGATGGTTGCATTGGCTCCTATAGAGGCTCCTTTTCCTATATTTGATTTTCTAAACTCTTCCTTTCTTGAAACTGATGATCTTGGATTTATTACATTAGTAAATACACACGAAGGTCCGCAAAATACATCGTCTTCAATAGTTACACCGTCGTAAACGCTCACATTATTTTGAATTTTTACATTATTTCCAATGTTAACATTTGGGCCCACCACAACGTTTTGTCCGAGAGAGCAATTATTACCGATTTTTGAATTACTCAGGATGTGTGAGAAATGCCAAATCTTTGTTCCTTCTCCTATTGAAACTTCTTCATCAATATAAGAAGAATCATGAATAAAAACATTCTTAAAATCATTCATAGGCTGTAAAAAAATAAAATGGGTTTAGTTTAGCTTTTGAAGTATTTTAACAACTTCTCTGCCTTCATAACCATCAGTTCTTTGTTTTTTTGATCCTCTTATAACTTCTATGAAATATTTACATTCCTCTTTTAAAGGTTCTTTTTGAGGAACTTTTATGAATCTTGGCTCACTGCCCTCAATTGAAATTTCTGAAGAACCTTTCTTGGTTACTTTGTGCCTATAAAAACTTAATTTTTCATTCCAATATTTCGTATCATCAAAGATTAAAGAACCTTTATCACCTGTTACAGTAAAAGAATGATCTTTTATAGGAGAAACCCATGATGTATTTATTATGGCCTTAATTCCATTTTTAAATTCAATATTAATAAGGGCTGTATCAAAAATATCTTTTTGAAAAATATCTTCCCCAAATTTAGAAACTTTTAATACATCTGATTGAGCCACAGATAAAATCATAGATATATCGTGAGGAGCAAAACTCCAAATTACATTTTCCTTAGATCTTATTTTACCTAGAGATCTTCTGTTTGATTGGATAAAACTAACATTACCAATAAGACCTTTCTTAATTTCTTTTTTTAATCTTTCAAAAACAGGGTGGTATTGAATAAGATGTCCCACCATCAATATACGTTTACTTTTTTTAGATTCTTTTATCATTTTGTCAGCTTCTTTCAAATTCATTGATAAAGGTTTCTCAACAAAAACATGTTTATTAGCCTTTAATGCCTTAACAGCCAGGTCAGCATGTAATGGAGCAGGAACTGATAGGATCAATGCATCTGCATCTGATTTGCATGCTTCTTCAAAGGTAAAACTTGGGACTGAGAATTTTTTAGAGAATTCATTCGCAACAAAGTTATTGAAATCGCAAATTCCATAGAGATGTCCTAAGTCATTAAAATTTCTTACAAGGTTTTTACCCCAATAGCCACAGCCAACAACTATTACTTTCATATATTATGCCTTGACTACTTTGGCATTACCTTGAATGTTATCCATTGCGTTACGAGTATCAATTATTAAGTCAGAGTTTTTTGATAAGAATTTATAGTTGATATATGAATGATCAGTACTAATCAAAAGTGCATCATATTTTTTTAGATTGTTTGAACTTAATTTGACACTTTTAAGACCTTCAAGATTTTTATGCTCCCTAGTGGGGGGGGATTTGTTTGACATAATCATCATGATAATCAACATGCGCACCATATTTTTGTAGTAATTCATACAATATTAATGAAGGACTCTCTCTCATATCATCAACATCTTTTTTATATGCCATTCCAATTATGAGAATTTTAGATTTATTAATTGATTTATTCATGAACTCACTCAATGCATAAGTCAGTTTATTTATGACAATGTTGGGCATATTAGTGTTTATCTCGCCAGCCAACTCAATGAATTTTGTGTTTATACCAAATTCTTTAGCTTTGTAAGTTAAATAAAATGGATCAATTGGAATGCAGTGTCCTCCTAATCCAGGACCAGGATAAAAAGGCATAAATCCAAATGGTTTTGTTGAGGCCGCTTCAATAACTTCCCATACATCAATCCCCATCTCGTCATAGATAACCTTTAACTCATTTACTAATGCTATGTTGACTGATCTAAAAATATTTTCTGTGAGTTTGGCAGCCTCTGCTACTTGCGTGGAAGATACCTCAACAACCTTAGAAATAACTTGCTTATATAATTCGAATACTAATTTGCTAGTTTTTAAATCATCTGCCCCAACTATTTTGGGAATGATCGAGGTAGAAAAATTTTTATTACCAGGATCTTCCCTTTCAGGAGAGTATGCTAAGTAAAAATCTTTTCCTGATGACAGACCACTTTTTTCAAGTATATTTTTTAATTCTGGATTTGTTGTTCCGGGGTACGTGCTTGATTCTAATACCACGATCTGTCCCTTTTTTAGATATTTTGCAACTGTTTTACCAGTATTATAAACGGGTTCGAGATCAGGTTTTTTAAACTTTGATAGCGGGGTTGGAACGCAAATAATAATTGCATCTACTTCTTTTAATCTCGAAAAATCTGTTGTTGAGGTAAAACCATTTTTTAAATTCATCTTTAAGATATCGTTATCTGAAATATGAGATAAAAATGATTTACCTTGATCCAAGGATTTAATTTTTTTCTGATCAATATCAAATCCAATGACTTTAAATTTCTTTTTTCTAAATGCAAATGCTAGGGGCAACCCTACATAACCCAGCCCAACTATTCCAATTACTGCTTTTTTACTTTTAATTTTTGTTAATAAATTCATTTCAGCCTTCATTTAATCTTTCGATATCAGTTTCTAGAGTTTCATCACCATATTGAATTTCAATTATGTGACAAGGTTCTTTTGAGGGATTTTTGAGTTGATGCCAATCATTTTTATCTACTAAATATAAATCATGCTTTACAAGATTTTTTTCAAAAGCATCTTCAGGTTCACTTTTGCTGTGCCTAACAATACATTCGCCTTTAGAAACAAACCAAATTTCATTTCTTTTAAAATGCCTTTGAAAGCTTATCTCTTTTTCTGGATGCAAAATAAGTTCTTTTACTTTTACATTATCATCCACAAGTAAGTTAAAAAATTTTCCCCATCTTCTGATTTCATGATCATTTTGCCAATTGTTCAAAATATCACTACTAGAATTAATTTTTTCATCTCCACCTACAGAAAACTCGAATTGAACATCCTTTAAAACTTGCTCATGAATATTTTCCCTATTTCTATCTCCGCCATTACAAAATATAATTTCTTCATTTGGGTAATCTTTAATCACTTTCATAAGTCCATTGATACAACTTCCTTGATCATCATCTTTGAAGGAATAAACAGAATCGACCATCTCTAACGACTGAAGTATTTTCTTTCTCTCTTTAAAAGGAAGAAAAAATTTACCTTTCTTCTTGATTAACCATTCATCGCTGTTAAGACAAACAATTAGTTTCTCTCCAAATTTAGCTGCTGCAAATAAATAACTTAGGTGACCACTATGTAAAGGATCAAAGCCACCACTAACAACTGAAATTTTCAAAATAATCTTTTAACTATCTGCTTTGGTACCCAGGGCCGGACTTGAACCGGCACGAAGTCGCCTTCGAGGGATTTTAAGTCCCTTGTGTCTACCAATTCCACCACCTGGGCAGAAAAAATAGGATTATATATCATGATAGCCAACAAACCAGTCGTGAAACTCCTTGAGGCCTTCCTCAATAGATATTTTGGGAGCATATTTCAAAAAATTACCAGATTTATTGAGATCAGCATGAGTTATACTCGACTCACTCAATGATTCTTGAAAATTAAATAAAGCTTTTTTACCCGTAAGAATTTCTAATTTATTGACTAAATCTAGCGTCGATATTGGATTAGCATTGCCTAAATTAAAAATCTCAAAATTATAAAAATTAAATTTCTTAACATAATTAATGACGTTTTCAACTCCAGAAACTATGTCATCAATATGAGTCATATCTCTAGACATTTTACCCTCATTAAAAACTGTAAATTCTCTTTGAAGATATAAATCCTTACAAAAACTATAGTAAGCCATATCAGGCCGACCAAAACTTCCATACACTGTAAAAAACCTTAAGGCTGCAAGAGAAATCTCATATTTCTCTGCATAGATTTTTGAAACATTTTCATTATAAAGCTTAGTAGATGCATATATTGAGGCTGGAATCAGGTTTTTTTCTGACTCTTTAAAGGGACTTAAACATGAATTTCCATAAACTGAGCTGCTTGAGGCAATAACAACTTTGGAAATATTTTTTTTTACACAATAATCCATAAAATTGTGAAATCCAATGATATTGGAATCTAAGTACCTATGATTAGAATCAAAAGAAAGTCTAACTCCTGCTTGTGCAGCAAGATTTATGGCGAAATCAAAATTGATATCCTCATAGCAAGAGATAGTATTTTTTATATCTGCATTAAAAAAAGAAAAGTTATCTAATTTCTGTAACTCTAATAATCTATCTTTTTTAAGTTTAACTTCGTAGTAATCATTGAGATTATCTAATCCATAAACTTTATTGTTTCGAAGAAGTCCTTTGGCCAAGTGATAACCAATAAAGCCCGCGCAACCAGTCAATAAAATATTCATTTTTTTTCTGGAGGCTGAGGTCGGAATCGAACCGGCGTTCACGGATTTGCAGTCCGCTGCATAACCACTCTGCCACTCAGCCAAAAATGGAATTATATATTAAAGAAAAGTTGGTTTTTATTAATTTCTTATGTAATAGAACAATGAAATCCAAGCCAAGATGATAGTAATCGAGAACAATGTAACCGAGATATATTCATAAGTTGTACTCATTAAAATTATTGCTGAACCTACGGAAATCATTTGAAAGAAAGTTTTTAATTTTCCAAGAAAATTTACTTTGGATTTTTCGGCTAAATTGATCGAAAGAAAATACTGCCTTATAGATCCAATTGCTAATTCCCTTGCGATTAGAAAAATAGAGAAAAAAAGTAATAAAAAATTATCAAAATGAAATGGTAAAAAGATTAAAAGAATACAAATAAATAACTTATCAGCCAATAAATCAAGATTTTCTCCCAATGTGGATTCTTGATTAAATTTTCTTGCTATAAAACCGTCCAAAAAATCAGTTAGACAACCTATTGCGAACACCAACAAAGCAAGATTTTCTTTTCCGGTAAGAATAAAATAAATAATCGGTATTACAAGAAATATTCTAGATAGTGAAATGGCGTTTGGTATCATGAAAACTCTTTATCAATAATTGAACAAATTTCATGGCCAACAATTGTATGAAGTTCCTGTATGAGAGCAGTTTCCTCAGAAGGAGCTTTGAATGTAAAAAAAGATTTTTTTGATGCTTCTGAATTTTTTGATCCTGTAAGAGAAATTGTTTTGATGCCTTTTGAATTTGCATAATCAATAGCATTTATGATGTTGATACTTTCACCTGAAGTAGAATAGGCAATGAAGCAGTCTTCTTTATTAGCTAATGCTTGCAATTGTCTTCTAAAAATATCCTCGTATCCATGATCGTTGGACCATGCGGTAATGAAAGATGTGTCAGTAGATAGGGCGATGGAGGGTATTGGATTTCTTTTATTAGCTGTTACCAAAGTTCCTACATACTCTGCTGACATATGTTGAGCTTCTGCAGCGCTGCCTCCGTTGCCAGCAAAAATTAGCTTTCCATTATTCTTTATGACTTCTATGAAAATTCTTGAAATAATTTTAACGCTCTCATCGAGATAATCCTTATTTTCTTCAAGGATTTTTGATCTCGTTATAAAAGGATTTTCCTTCATTTTGCATTTAAATAATCAAAAATTGATTTAGCTCTCATCGGTCCGATACCGTCAATAGATTTTATCTGATCTAAGCTTGCTTTCCTAAGAGATTCTATTCCCCCAAAATGTCTTAGGAGAGCATTTTTATTTTTACTTCCTATGCCTTTTATTTCATCAATCGTTGAATATGTAATATTTTTTCTTCTTTTCTTGCTTCTAGATAAAGCAAATCTATGTGACTCATCTCTAACAAATTGAAGAAGGCGCTTACCATCTTGTTCTAGGTTCATCCTTTTAACTTTTCCATAGGAAAAACTAAGCACATCATCATATTTTGAATTTCTGTCTGGGCCTTTCACTAAAGAAAGGATTTTGGTGTTACAGTCTCGAAATTCATCAATTACCATCTTTGCTGATGAAAGTTGTCCCTTTCCTCCATCTATTACAACTACATCAGGGAAATTATTCCCTTCTTTTTCAAGTCTTTTAAACCTTCTGGATAAAACTTCTTTCATAGCAAGATAATCATCATTTTTATTAGATTTTATATTGAAGGTACGGTATTGCTTTTTTTGTGGTCCATCTTTATCAAACACTACACATGAGGCAGTAATGTTATCGCCTGACAAATGGCTCACATCGAAACCCTCTATTCTGTTTATTTTTGATAGGATTTTATCTTCGATAGAAGAAAGTCCTTCTATAATCCAAGGATAATTATATTGACGATGAAGCCCATCATCGGATTGTATTAAAGCTAACTCAAAAATTTTTTTATTCCTGTTATTCTTTTTCTCTAATTGGATTTGTTTATCTTTTAGCTGTGTTTTTAAATTTTTAAACTTAAAATCTGTAAGCAAAGTGAGGTTTTCCAAATTTTTTTCTATTAAAATCTTCGAAAGGAAACTTTCCATCAAATCTTCGTCAGAGACCGATCGATCTTTTTTAGAAAAATAGTTCTCAGTATTAGTGAGCCAACCATCTTTTATTTCCAACATGGAAATACAATTTACAAAATCATTAGACTTCTTTGTTATTGCAATCGCATTATCGTAAATAGTAAAGACAGATTGATCTTTTTGAATGTCTCTGTAAGCTTTAATTTTGTCTCTAAAAATAGCGGCACGCTCAAATTCTTTCGAAGATGAATACTGATCCATTTTGGAATAAAGAACATCAAGAAAAGATTTATCTTTTCCTTCTATAAATTTGATAGCAGCATCTATTTCCTCATGGTAATTTTCTTGTGAAATTTTCCCAACGCATGGAGCTGAGCATTTGCCAATTTGATGTTGTATGCAGGGTCTGGTTCGATTTTGGAAAACCATATCCGAACAATTTCTCACGCCGAATAATGCTCTAGTTAAATCTAAGGATTGCCTAGCAGCTGTGACATTTGCGTAAGGACCGAGTTTTATACCTTTTAATTTCTTTTTTCTTGTTAAGTAGATACCAGGAAAATCGTGATCAGAAGAAAAATATATAGCAGGAAAAGATTTATCATCTCTAAATTGAACATTGAAAGGTGGTTTTAATTGTCTAATTAAATTCTGCTCTAGAAGCAATGCATCACTTTCAGTTTCAGTGAGGAATATTTCCAAGAACTTTATTTTATCTATCAATTCATTTTTCTTTTTATCCTTTGATGCTGAAAGATAAGACTTAAGTCTATTTGAAAGATTTTTTGCTTTGCCTATATAAAGGATCTTATTATTTTCATCATAAAATTTGTAAACTCCTGGAAGATTAGGCAAGTCCTTTTCTTTAGAGAAAATTTCCTTAGTCTTAGTGTACTGATATTGCTCTTCCATCTGGTCTTCTTAAGTCGGCAAAGCCTTCATATTTATCTTTTTGGAAAAGTATAGTATGAGTCTCACCAATTCTTTCTCTATAGATAGTATCAAAACCTAATTTATCAATATTTTTAACTTTTTTTTCATTTTCTACAAAAAGAATATCTGGCTTCCATTGATGATGAATTCTTTTAGCTTTTGATGCCTCATCAATCTCCATATCAAATATTAGAATATTTAATAAAAGCTGAAGAACAGTGGATATGATTGTTGATCCTCCAGGAGACCCTGTTACTAAAAAAGGTTTTTCATCCTTAAATACTATTGTGGGGGTCATTGATGAAAGAGGAGCTTTTTTTGATTCGACCTTATTTGCTTCAGAACCTACAAGTCCAAAAAAGTTTGGAAAGCCTGGCTTGATTGAAAAATCATCCATTTCATTATTCATAAGAATTCCAGTTCCTTTGGCAATTATTCCGGAACCATAGGCTGTGTTTAACGTATAAGTATTTGAAACAGCGTTCCCCTTCGAGTCAATTATTGAAAAATGGGTTGTTTCTTCACTTTCATCAAAATATTCACCAGGAGTATCAATCATGATTTTACTTTGAGATTTTTCAATGATTTTTGAAAGAGATGTTGCGTATTTCTTCGAAGTTATTCTATTAATGTCAAAATTATTGAAATCCGCATCTCCAAGAAATTCCGACCTATCTGCAAAGGAAAATCTCATAGCCTCTGTAAGGATTCTGTTGTACTCAAGAGAATTATGTTCATATGAATTTAAGTTAAAATTTTCAAGTATGTTCAGAGACTGTGAAAGAACAATACCTCCTGAGCTCGGAAGGGACATTGAACATACTTTGTATTCGATAAAAGTTGAACAGATAGGAGGCTTAAATGAAGATTGATAATTTATAAAATCATCTTCAGTAAAAATACCTCCATTTTTTTGAAAATAATTGATAATTTTTTTTGCGGTAGTGCCTGAATAAAATTCATCTTTGCCATATTTTGATATTCTTCTTAGAGTTTTTGCTAAATCCTTTTGAAGGAAAAGATCGCCTTTCTTCCATAAATTTTCTTTTACAAAAATTTTTTTTGCCTCAGGATTCTTTGAAAATTTATCTCTATTTTTGTTGAAGTACTCTGCTTGAAATTTAGATAATACAAACCCTTTTTCAGCCAAATTTATCGCAGGTGAAATTAATTTCTTCATAGGAATAGAGCCATATTTTTTATGGATCCTAAACATTCCATCTACAGTTCCAGGTATCCCGGAGGCTAAAAAAGATGATGTACTTAAATCTTTTATGACATTACCATTTTCATCGAGAAACATATCCTCTTTAGCTTTCTTTGGAGCTCTTTCTCTATAGTCTATTGATTCAATGGTTTTCTTGTTTGCATCGTAAAGTAAAGCAAATCCTCCCCCTCCAATGTTGCCTGCAGATGGATTTACAACTGCTAAGGCGAAAGCAACAGAAATACTTGCATCAAATGCATTACCGCCATCCAAAAGAATATTTGAACCAACTTCAGTTGCTAAATAATGTCTCGTAACAACAACCCCATTATGTTTAGAGGAAGATAAGCTTGAGAAACTACTTAAAAGAATAAGAAAAAGAAAAATTAATAAACTTTTTTTAAATGAAGTAAGAATCAATTTCATTAATAACTTTTAAAGGATCCGGTGATGAAGTTATTTCTCTCGCAACAACTAAGTAGTCTGCTCCCAAATGAATTGCATCATGAATAGTTGATGTTCTCTTTTGACCTCCGCTTTCTGCTTTTATTCTTATTCCTGGACAAACGGTTAAAAACGAATTCATTTCTCCTTTTTTAAAAAAAGTAAGATCGTTAGGAGAGCAGACAATTCCATCAATACCTCCTTTTTTTCCTAAACTAAAAAGAGAGAAAATTTGATCTTCTAAATTTTTACTGACTCCAACATCAGATAAATCTTTTTGATCAAGGCTCGTTAAAACAGTAACTCCAATTAAAAGAATTTCAGATGAAACAGAGTTCTTTGCTTTCACCGCAGACTCAATCATTTTCTGCCCTCCTGAAAGATGAATGTTCAACATCCATACTTCCTTTTTACAAGCTTCTAAAACAGCTTTCTCAACTGTATTAGGTGTATCGTGATATTTTAAATCTAAAAAAATATCAAAGCCTTGTTTTTTTAGATCTTCTAAAATTTTTGGTCCACATGCTGTAAAAAGTTGGCTTCCAACCTTTACCTTAAAATTATCGGGATTAAGAAGCTTAGTTATTTCAAATGCACTCTTGGAATTATCAAAATCTAATCCGACTATAATTTGACCTTTTTTGATGAATTTTTCCATTTAAGAACTTTAAAAAATTATATCAACTAAAAGGTTTATTTATTTATTCTATTTTTAAGCAGCTTTGAGGGTCTGAAGTAAATTATGGATCTACTTTCTAATTCTATTGCTTTTCCAGATTTAGGATTTCTTCCTCTGATTGGCTTTCTTTCTCTGGTTGAAAAAGCTCCAAATCCTCTAATTTCAATTCTTTGCTTTTCTGAAAGAGCATTTGATAAGTCACGAATAAGTGAGTCTAAAGCAATTTTTGAATCTGAATGAGAAAAATTTGGATTTTTAATAGATAATTTTTCAAGAAGATCAGATTTTTGCATGAATCACTTTTCTTCAAGCTCTTCTTTGATGAGATCCCCAATTGAAGACTTCGAACTCTCTTCTATTTCTTTATTCTTCATTTCATTTTCTTTTAAAAATTCTTTTTCCTTACTTCTTTCAAGTGCTTTCATAGAGCCCCAAATTTTTCTTTCTTTTCTATCTATATTTGAAATCAAGAAGTTAATTTCAATTCCCTCTTCAAGGGAAGCACTTTCATCTTCTATGAAATCTCTTTTTTTCATAATTACTGAAATATTTTCATCTACAATTAAAGTTAAGATCTCATCCCCAACATTTGTAATTTTTCCTATTACAGAAGTCCCTTTAGGATGGTCTTTTATGAATTTTTCTATTGGATCGTCAGAGAGTTGTTTGATGCCAAGCGAAATTCTCTCCTTTAGTGGATCCATAGCCAAGATCAAAGCTTGCACATCCTGACCTTTCTGGAAGTTTTGAACTGCATTTTCTTCTGCTTCTGTCCAAGATAAATCAGAGAGATGAACCAATCCATCGATATCGCCATCAAGACCGACAAACATTCCAAAATCAGTTATCGATTTAACTGAACCATTGACAGTATCCCCGACAGAATTATTTTCCGAAAAGATTAGCCAAGGATTTTCCTGACACTGTTTCATTCCTAGTGAAATTCTTCTTTTTTCAAGATCAAGCTCTAAGACCATGACATCTATTTCATCTCCTGGAGATACAACTTTGGATGGATGAATGTTTTTATTAGTCCAGTCAATTTCAGAAACATGAACTAAACCTTCTGTATCTTTATCAAGCTCAGCAAAAAAACCGTAATCAGTTAGTGTTGAAACTTTAGCTTTATGTACTGAATTAACTGGATATAGAGTTTCGATGGTGTCCCAAGGGTCTGAAGACATTTGTTTCAATCCTAAAGAAATCCTTGATTTTTCCTTATCGAAATTGGTAACTTTTAGACTAAGTTGATCGCCAATATTAAGGACTTCAGACGGATGATTAATTCTTTTCCATGTGATGTCTGTAATGTGGAGAAGTCCATCAATGCCTCCTAAATCAATAAAGGCTCCATAATCTGTTAAATTTTTAACAGAGCCTTCAATAGTTGAGCCTTCTTCAATGGTGGCAAATAGTTTCTCTCTTTCCTCAGAATTTATATCTTCTTGAACAGCTTTTCTTGATAAGACAACATTGGACTTATCTTTATCTAATTTTATGACTTTGAAGTCTTGAAAAGTTTTTTCTAAGTGATCAAAATTTTCAAGTTGTTTTGAATCGACAAGAGAACCAGGCAGAAAGGCTCTTACTCCAGCTACGTCGACTGTCATGCCACCTCTGACTTTACCTGTTATATATCCCTTAACTATTGAGCCTGTTTTCAGTGACTCTTCTAAATTAAGCCAACTTTCATCATGCATTGCTCGTAATCTAGAAACCCTGGTCTCGCCGTATCCATCCTCAACAGCTTCTAAGGTAACTTTTACCTCATCACCTATCTCAAGCTCTTTGTCGGATTCGTCCGCTAAAAATTCACTTCTAGCCAGTACAGGTTCTGATTTCAAGCCTACATGAACAGTGACCCAATCAGGCTTTAAATCAACTATCACTCCAGTAATGATTGTTCCAATTTGAAAATCCAATGTTGATAGACTTTCGTCTAGAAGTTTTCCGAAGTTTGCCTGTTCCATGCTTTAGGTTAAATCCATAATTTTATTTACTACCTCATCTATTGATAGATTTGTTGAATCAATCATTGTTGCTCCATTTGGAATCAAAAGGGGAGATACTTCTCTATTTTTATCCTTTTGATCTCTATCTTCCAAGCTTAAGATAAGGTTGCGCATGTTAACCTCCATACCCTTTTCTTTCAACTGAATTTGACGTCTTTTTGCTCTTTCTTCGATAGAAGCATCCAAATAAATTTTAATACCTGCTTCAGGGAAAACCACTGATCCCATGTCTCTTCCATCAGCAACTAGACCAATATTTGAATCGTAAAAAGACCTTTGAGTATCTTTTATGAGGTTTCTAATATTTTGATTATGCGCCAGATCTGAAGCTTTTGTCCCTATTTCTTCTCTTCTAATGAAGCTTGTTACATCCTTGCCGTCAAAAAAAAGGTGATATTGATCTTCTATAAGCTCAAAAATGATTTTCTTGTCCTTAAGTTCTTTTCCAATTGAATTTGGATCACTATTTTTGATATTTTCAGAAATTAGGGCAATGAGTCTATATAAAGCTCCGCTATCTAAAATATTCCATCCTAATTTTGCAGCTAATAATTTAGCTACTGTTCCTTTGCCAGAACCGCCTGGGCCGTCGATAGTTATTAAATTATCCATTTTTAAAACTTAATCCCAGCGTTGTTGCTTGATCTATAAATTCTGGAAAAGAAGTATTGATACATTCAACATTAGTAACTGTTAAACCTTCAGAAGATCTCAGCCCTGCAACCAACATTGTCATCGCAATTCTATGATCCCCATGCGAGTCAAATACTTCATCGGAAAAAACTCTATCCTTTTTGCCAATTATTTTCAGACTATCCTCATTTAATTGAACTTCAACATTAAGTTTTTGAAGGTTATTGATCATTATTGAAAGTCTATCGCTCTCTTTATGCTTCAATTCTGATAAACCGACAAATTCTGATTCTCCTTCAATCAAGCTAGCAATCAAGAAAAATAAAGGAAGCTCATCAATTAAATTAGGAACG